>NZ_LXKR01000005.1:0-225787 GCF_001692375.1 Serratia sp. 14-2641
TACGTAATGACATGGCAGATCTCTCATTCCACGGCATAAGCAGCTCCACTCAGAAGTACTCATACCTATGTTGTAAGTGTCTACCATGTCCCCGAACAAGTGTTCATGATGTCCTCGGTCTGTACACTCCCACAGCGAGAGGGGGCTGATTGCCCCTGCTCTGCTGGAGCTAAAGAGATAATCTCGGCACCAAAGTGAGTCACTACAGTTTCAGACCCACTCCACCAAGGAGAGCTGATACGAAGCTGTGATCAGGAACAGGAGTTAATCAGTCACCGGGTGTACAGAACGAATGGCGTAGGCAAATTGTGACTCGATCGGTCCCCTCTCCCTGTGGGAGAGGGTTAGGGTGAGGGCATTATTTGCGGCTCAGGCTGCCACGGCGGAACAGGTTACGGCGAATGCGCGTCATACCCGGTTTAGGTTTGCGCGGTTCATCCAGGCTGGCAAGCACCAGCTCCAGCACCCGCTCGGCAACATCACGGTGGCGCTGAGCCACGGCAAGCACCGGGCATTCCAGGAAATCCAATAACTCATGATCACCAAAGGTGGCAATCGCCAAATCCGCCGGTAAACGCCCACGCTGTTTCAGCGTAACGTCCATCACGCCCTGCAACAGCGAGAATGAGGTGGTAAACAACGCCTGTGGCATCGGATGGGTTTTCAACCATTCCGCGAACAGCACTCCGGCTGCTTCACGCTCATAGCTATTGGCATAGAGATAATCCACCTGCCGTTCATCATCCTGCCAGGCCTGACGGAAGCCCTGCTCACGCAAGAAGCTGACCGAAAGCTCAGGTAAAGCCCCCAGATACAACACCGACTTGGCGGGGAAAGTGCGTAACTCCTGCGCCAAGGCAAAGGCGTCTTCCTGATCGGCCCCCACCACGCTGATAAAGTGTTCACGATCCAGAGCGCGATCCAACGCGATAATCGGGAAAGGATCGTTAGCCCAGCGTTGATAGAAAGGATGCTCCGGCGGTAACGCAGTGGAGACGATGATCGCATCAACCTGGCGTTGCAGCAGGTGCTCAATGCAGCGCATTTCATTATCCGGCTGATCTTCCGAGCAGGCGATCAACAGTTGATAACCGCGCTGACGCGCCTGGCGTTCCAAGTAGTTGGCGATGCGGGTATAGCTGGTATTTTCCAGATCCGGGATCACCAGGCCGATAGAACGAGTGCGGCCCGCACGCAGCCCTGCCGCTACGGCATTCGGGTGATAATTGTGCTCCCTGACCACGGCCATCACTTTTTCGACGGTTTTATCGCTGACACGATACTGCTTCGCCTTGCCGTTGATGACATAACTGGCCGTAGTGCGCGAAACGCCTGCGAGACGCGCGATTTCATCCAGTTTCACGTTAACCCCTTTAAATGACTCTCAAAATGACAATGGATCGTGTGGCGTTGTTTACCCCACGCTTTCAATGTACGGCTAAGCATGCAGCGAACCGAAACCGAAAGCGGAAGGGTAATGAGTAACCATGATAGTCACTATGGTTATTCAACCCGTAATGGCGATCTAACAGCAGAAAACACTGCCGAGCAACCGCTTTCGCCCAAAGGTGCCAGCAAATGGGCAAAAAATTAAAAAGAAAGGGCGCAGCAAACCTGCCACGCCCCGGATACCGTGCAGAAAACCCGCTATCAGCGCATAATCTTGTCGCCACGCGACACGCCAACAATCCCCGAGCGGGCCACTTCGACGATTTCCGCTACTTCACGTACGGCGTTGAGGAAAGCGTCCAGCTTGTCGCTGGTCCCCGCCAACTGCACGGTGTAAAGCGACGAGGTGACATCCACAATCTGGCCACGGAAGATATCCGTGCTGCGTTTCACCTCTTCACGACCATAGCCGCTAGCCTGCAGCTTCACCAGCATGATTTCACGCTCAACGTGAGCCCCCTGCACCAGCTCACTGACGCGTAGAACGTCAACCAGCTTATGCAACTGCTTCTCTATCTGCTCCAGTACCTTTTCATCACCCACCGTCTGGATCGTCATGCGCGACAAGGTTGGATCATCGGTAGGAGCAACCGTCAGGCTTTCGATGTTGTAGCCACGCTGAGAGAACAGCCCGACGACGCGCGACAACGCACCGGATTCGTTTTCCAGTAATACCGATAAGATACGGCGCTTCATCAGGTTCTCTCCGTTTTGCTTAGCCACATTTCGTCCATGCTTCCACCGCGGATCTGCATTGGATAAACATGTTCGGTCTCGTCGACGGTCACATCGACAAACACCAGACGTTCTTTTTCAGCCAGCGCCTGCGCCAGCTTGCTTTCCAGCTCATCCGGGGTACGAATGGCGATGCCAACATGGCCATAGGCCTCGGCCAGCTTGACGAAGTCCGGCAAGGAATCCATATAGGACTGAGAATGGCGGCCAGAATAGATCATGTCCTGCCACTGCTTCACCATGCCCAGGTAGCGGTTATTCAGGTTGACCACCACTACCGGCAAATTGTACTGCAGAGCCGTGGACAACTCCTGGATATTCATCTGGATGCTGCCGTCACCGGTGACGCACACTACCGTTTCGTCTGGCAGTGCCAGTTTCACCCCGAGGGCGGCTGGCAGGCCAAAGCCCATAGTGCCCAAGCCACCCGAGTTGATCCAACGGCGCGGTTTATCGAACGGATAATAAAGCGCGGCAAACATCTGATGCTGGCCAACGTCGGAGGTGACATAGGCATCGCCTTTGGTCAGGCGGTGCAGCGTTTCGATCACCGCCTGAGGTTTGATGGTGCCACTGTCTTTGTTGTAGCCCAGGCAATCACGCGCGCGCCACTGTTCAATGGACTGCCACCAGTCACGCAGCGCATCGAAATCCTGCGCTTTGTCCTCATGCGCCAGCAGTTCCAGCATCTGCGTCAGCACCTGTTTGGCATCGCCAACGATAGGAATATCGGCATCCACCGTTTTGGAAATGGAAGTCGGGTCGATATCGATATGCAGCACCGTGGCATCCGGGCAGTATTTGGCCAGGTTATTGGTAGTGCGATCGTCAAAGCGCACCCCAACGGCAAAAATCACGTCGGAATGATGCATGGTCTTGTTGGCTTCATAGGTGCCGTGCATGCCCAGCATACCGACGCTTTGGCGGTGAGTCCCCGGGAACGCCCCCAGCCCCATCAGCGTACAGGTGACCGGCAGGTTCAGCTTTTCCGCCAGTTGCAGTAACTCTTCATGACACTCCGAATTGATGGCACCGCCGCCCACATACATGATCGGCTTTTTTGCCGCCAGAATGGTCTGTAGGGCGCGTTTGATCTGCCCGCGGTGGCCTTGCACCGTCGGGTTGTAGGAACGCATGCTGACGTCCTGCGGATACGCGTAAGGCATTCTTATCGCCGGGCCGACGATATCCTTCGGCAGATCGACCACCACTGGGCCAGGGCGGCCGGTAGAAGCCAGGTAAAACGCCTTTTTCAGCACGGAAGGAATGTCTTCGGTACGCTTGACCAGGAAGCTGTGTTTTACCACCGGGCGGGAGATACCCACCATGTCGCACTCTTGGAACGCATCGTAACCAATCAGTGAGCTCGGCACTTGACCAGATAGCACCACCATCGGGATGGAATCCATATAGGCGGTGGCGATGCCGGTAATGGCGTTGGTAGCCCCAGGGCCAGAAGTGACCAGCACGACACCCACTTCGCCGGTTGCTCGTGCATAGCCATCGGCCATATGCACCGCCCCTTGCTCGTGGCGCACCAGAATATGATCGATGCCCCCTACCGTGTGCAGGGCATCATAGATATCGAGTACCGCCCCGCCCGGATAGCCGAATACATGCTTAACGCCCTGATCGATCAGCGATCGGACGACCATCTCGGCTCCTGACAATATTTCCATGGGTTTGCCTCCAGGCTTACATAGCTTGTTCTTGTCTGACGCCGGAACGTAGCGCCTGTCCTGTCTGGGGCATGGCCCCAAAAATCTTATGGACGTTTTGGACTCTTAACATAGCGTCAGAATATGGGGCAGGCAAACGGCAAAATGGCTTATCGTGGGCAAGGGTATTGCCATCAGGCTGGAGAAGTGCGGCTTGGCAAAACTATGCACTAGCTGAGCGGTTGTTCAGCTAGGCATTATTTCGAGGGTGGGGGTAATTACAGAACTATATCAGGCAGGGCGGCTGAGGATTTTTCGTCCGCCTGCCGCCCCTATCATCACTTTTCCTGATACATCGACTCTATTTCATGCTGATAACGCTGTAGGATCACCTTGCGACGCAGCTTCAGCGTCGGAGTCAGCTCTCCCAATTCCATCGAGAAGGCCGCCGGCAGCAGGGTAAATTTCTTCACCTGCTCAAACAGAGCCAACTCTTTTTGCATCTCCCGCAAACGCTTTTCGAACATTTCGATAATATGGCTGTTGCGCAGCAGCTCGAGCCTATCCTGATACTTAAGATTGACCGATTTGGCATACTCTTCCAACGATTCAAAACTCGGGACGATCAACGCGGAGACAAATTTGCGTGCATCGGCAACGATCGCGACCTGTTCAATAAAGCGATCCTGCGCCAGGGTACCTTCCAGCATCTGTGGCGCAATGTATTTGCCGCCGGAGGTCTTCATCAGATCCTTCAGCCGTTCGGTAATAAACAGGTTGCCGCCATCGTCGATCATGCCAGCATCACCGGTTTTCAACCAACCGTCTGCGGTAAAGCTATCGGCCGTCTCCAAGGGTTTATTGAAATAGCCACGCATCACGATTGGCCCACGCACCTGGATTTCATTTTCATCGCCAATGCGCACTTCTACGCCGGGCAGCGGCTTGCCGATCGAACCAAAGCGAAAGTTGTTCTCTTCCCAGCATGAGACCGTGGCACAGGTTTCCGTCATGCCGTAGCCGTATTTGATGTTGATGCCCATCGCCTGGAAAAACAGAATGACGTTATCATCAAGCTTGGCACCGGCCGCCGGCAAGAA
Organism: Serratia sp. 14-2641; assembly: GCF_001692375.1. Classification (NCBI taxonomy): domain Bacteria; kingdom Pseudomonadati; phylum Pseudomonadota; class Gammaproteobacteria; order Enterobacterales; family Yersiniaceae; genus Serratia; species Serratia sp. 14-2641. The sequence continues at coordinate 4,943 of NZ_LXKR01000005.1, forward strand.
GCGCACCCGCCCCCCCAGGATCCCCCGCCGCTTGCTTAACACCAGCTTGTCAGCCCAGCGGTGAGAGAGGTCGAACAGCTTGCCTAACGGTTTCCCAGCCCTTTCCTGGAGGAACTTACGTTCACCGCAGACGATGGCCCAGTGGAATAAGGCACGCCGTAACCAAGGCGCACGAGCGACCTTTTCATGCACCGCGCTGAAGATTTTTTCATAAAAGCGTGGCACTGCACACATCAGGGTCGGTTTGACATCGGCCATCGCTTCCCGCACCCAGTCGGTATTGGGCAGATAAACGTTCTGCGCGCCCGAATGCATGATAAAGAAGCTCCAGGCACGTTCAAACACGTGTGACAGTGGCAGGAAGCTGAGGGAAACGTCATCCGCCGTCACCGTAAGACGATCGTCATGCAGCTGCAACTGTGCGGCCATATTGCGGTAGTCAAGCATCACGCCTTTCGGCTCCCCGGTGGTGCCTGAGGTGTAGATAAGGGTGAATAAATCCTGCAAATCGCGCTCGGCAATTCTTTGCTGACGCTGGGCTTCGAAACGCTCGATATCCGCAAGACGTTCGAAATGATGCAGGTGTTGAGCAATCTCACAGCCGCGCAAATCAGCTGAAGCATCAAAGACAATAATGTGGGTCAGTTGCGGGCATACGCCACGCAGCGCAATCGCGGCATCCAACTGTTCTTGTTCGCCGACAAACAGAATGCGGATATCGGCATCGTTAATGATAAATGCCGCCTGAGCAGGAGTGTTGGTGGCATAAAGCGGCACGCTGACCGCCCGCAGCTCGAGGATCGCCAGATCGGCCAACGACCAGGCCATGCTGTTGTTGGCAAAAATCGCGATACGTTCCTGTACTTCGACGCCCAGTGCCAGCAAGGCGCAGGCAATATGTTGCATATGCGCCCCGACCTGCGACCAGGTCAGCCGTGTTTCTCCCTGCGGGGACCACTGACGGAAAGCCGTATGTTCGGCACGGTTAGCAATGTGATGCTGTATACGTTCGACCTGATGGTAATGCTGCAAGGTATTGGTCATAGCGCTCTATGCCTGAAATTAATCAACCAGTTAACCGCGATTGGAGCGGAAGCTCTCACATCTCAGCTTACACGTGTTTACTTTTTTTGCGCAGTCTACCTAGTCTCCGGCTGTGGGAAAAGGGATTTCAGCGTAGAAGTGTGAGCCAAAACGCGCTTGTGCTCATTTCTCTTGATCTTGGACAAAAGGGAGTGCAAAAGGTTTACGCCAAACAGACAAAGTGGGATCGACGACAAGAAAGGAAAGGTGACAGGTTAAAATAACGGCAGTCTCGTTTGGGGCAGAATAGTGTTTCGGTCACTTAAATTAAATAACCCTCGCGGGTTAATGATATTTTTCACGGTATCACTACACGGAATTATCTTAGTTTTTCTTGAGCCTATTCTTATTAATCTTTCACGCTGTCCATTATCAACCCGACGCACTCGAAAGCGCGCTGGGCCAATAAATCACTAATTAACGCAATACACCCGCTTGGCTAAGTACGGACTTCATCCACTGATGGCCTTCATCACGCTCGGCAGACTCATGCCAGGAAAGATAACAGGTGGTGGTTTTTCTCTCCCAAGGCAGCGGAATTAATTTTAGCTGCAAGGCTTGTGCGTGCTGCTGGGCAAACCAGCGAGGAGCGATTGCCACCATCTCGGTCATGGCGACCAGATTCAATACGCTGAACAGGTCGGTACATTGCTGGGTGACACTGCGTTGTAGGGTTTCGTCCAGATAGTAGGGTTTGCTAAAGGAGCAAAAGCGCTCCAATGCGATGACGGCATGATGCTCCGCCAGCATCTGTTTCTGGCTAATGGTACCTACCAGGCGTGGGTGAGACTGCGCGGCAACCAGGGTCAATTCATCATCGAATAAGGCAATATCCTGAAACTCGGGATGTTCAAGGCGGCTATAGCCAATAACAAACTCGGTTTCCTGATAGCGTAACTGATGCTCGATGTTATTGCTCATGTAAGACTTGGTCTGTATCTGCACGTTGGGAGCCATGCTCTTGACGTTGTTGATTATTTTGGCAGTCAGACGAATATCTAGCGGGCTGCAGATAGAAAGCATAAAGAGGCGTTCACTGCTCAGGGCATCAAAACCAGCGCCTGGCAGCTCATTTTGTACCAGCTGCAGTGCCTGGCGTACCGGGCCAAAAAGTTGGCGGGCGCGCATGGTAGGCTGAATGCCACGGCCGAAGCGGACAAACAGCTCGTCGTTGAACATGATCTTCAAACGCGACACGGCATTGCTGACCGCTGGCTGCGACATCCCTAAGGAATTTGCCGCCTTGGTAATATTCTGCATCTGCATAACTGCATCAAAAACAGTGAGTAAATTAAGATCCACACTGCGCAAATGAATATCACCGTTTTCTTTCCTCAAGACAGTTCCTGAATTATATTCGGACATATCCAAACTCCACTAAGTCCCATGTAGATAATCCCGCTAGCGCGCAGGGGAATAACGGGAAAAGACACGCTACGTTATTCCCACACAGCGAAATTAGTTATCCCTTTTGACTACCCTTGTAAGATAGCAATCGGGCATCATCCTATAAAAATATGACACAGGGTGCATATTAGGCATTGTTCGTCGTTAGGTAGCTTTGGCACATCGGTTCGCAACTCGCCGATGGCATACAAACAAAATTGGCAGACAAAACACCTGTGTTATGGATACCTGTTTGGCCCCATCAACCTCTGGATCAGACCATAAAATGAGTTAATGGACAATCATGCCAGAGCAAAATAGGTATCTTTAGCATCACTTAATTGATTGTAGCGGCTCAGTTCAGCGCTAAAAATACGAATTACGAATAGATTAACAAAAACAAATTGACACCATGAATACCAAACCAGAAACATCAGCATCCTATCAAACCACGTTTGCTGGTTTTTTGCGCCAACGAAAAATTTTAACCTAGTAGTCTTGTTAATCAATGCAACAGCGCCACTTTCAAACCATTTATGCTAATAAAACCCCCATCACCTGCGGATTTAGCGCTGGCCCTGGGAGGTTTTACCGAGTTTCCAACTAGCGCCATCCCCACTGGCGCCGCGCTTTTCAATACCCCTGCTTTAATCAGGTGTTGACATGCCCCGGCCAATAAAGTATCAAATTAGGCAACGAAACAATTTTAGAGAAGCTGACCGCCATGATCCGTACTCACCGTCTACTAGGCCTACTACTAAACGCATCTTATGTGCGCGGTACGCTGGTGGACGGGGTTCAAAGCTGATTCAGCCCATCATCTGCAAAACCCGCGCTACTGCGCGGGTTTTTTTTTACCCGCTTAGCGTGAAACAAACACGACAAGGAACAACACGATGAGCCAACAAGTCATTATTTTCGATACCACATTGCGTGATGGTGAACAGGCGCTGCAGGCGAGCCTGAGCGTTAAAGAAAAAATCCAGATCGCCATGGCGCTGGAAAGAATGGGTGTCGATGTAATGGAAGTCGGCTTCCCAGTCTCCTCACCTGGGGACTTCGAGTCAGTACAGACCATTGCCCGCCAGATCAAAAACAGCCGCGTTTGTGGTCTGGCACGCTGTGTTGATAACGACATTGACGTCGCTGCCGAAGCATTACGCGTGGCCGAGGCCTTCCGTATTCACGTCTTCCTGGCCACCTCCACCCTGCATATCGAATCCAAACTGAAGCGCTCTTTCGACCAGGTGCTGGAAATGGCGGTGCGCTCCGTCAAACGCGCCCGTAACTATACCGATGACGTAGAGTTCTCCTGTGAAGACGCTGGCCGTACCCCCATTGATAACCTGTGCCGCGTGGTAGAAGCCGCCATCAATGCCGGTGCCACTACCATTAATATCCCTGATACCGTTGGCTACACCACGCCAAACCAGTTCGGCGGCATCATCACTACGCTGTACGACCGCGTGCCTAATATTGATAAGGCGATTATCTCCGTCCACTGCCACGACGATTTGGGCATGGCCGTGGGTAACTCTATCGCTGCCGTCCAGGCCGGTGCCCGCCAGGTAGAAGGCACCTTGAACGGCATCGGCGAACGTGCCGGTAACTGTTCACTGGAAGAAGTGATCATGGCCATCAAGGTGCGTCAGGACTTTATGCAGGTGCACACCAATATCAATCATCAGGAAATCTACCGTACCAGCCAGTTGGTCAGCCAACTGTGCAATATGCCCATCCCGGCCAACAAGGCCATCGTCGGTTCCAATGCCTTCGCTCACTCCTCCGGTATCCACCAGGACGGCGTGCTGAAAAACCGGGAGAACTACGAAATCATGACCCCGCAGACCATCGGTCTGAAAGATGTCCAGTTGAACCTGACCTCCCGTTCCGGCCGCGCGGCGGTAAAACACCGCATGGAAGAAATGGGCTACAAGGAGCAGGATTACAATCTGGACGTGCTGTATGCGGCTTTCCTGAAGCTGGCCGACAAGAAAGGCCAAGTGTTTGACTACGATCTGGAAGCCCTGGCATTTATCAACAAGCAGCAGGAAGAGCCTGAGCATTTCAGTCTGGAATACTTCAGCGTGCAGTCTGGCAGCAGCATTATGGCTACCGCCTCGGTCAAACTGAAATGTGGCGACGAAGAGAAGTCCGAAGCCGCCACAGGCAATGGGCCGGTCGATGCGGTTTACCAAGCCATCAACCGTATTACCGACTACCCGATTGAGCTGGTGAAATACCAACTGACCGCCAAAGGCCAGGGCCGCGACGCGCTGGGCCAGGTTGATATCGTGGTGTCTTACAATGGCCGCCGCTTCCATGGCGTGGGCCTGGCAACCGATATTGTGGAATCCTCTGCCAAGGCGATGATCCACGTATTGAACAATATCTGGCGCTCTCAGCAAGTAGAAAAAGAAAAGCAGCGCTTGCAGCAAACCAAACATCAAAATAATCAGGAAACGGTGTGAACATGACTAAGACTTACCACATTGCCGTCTTGCCCGGAGACGGGATCGGCCCAGAAGTAATGGCCCAGGCCCATAAAGTGTTAGATGCCGTGCGCCAACGCTTTGGTATCCGCATCACTACCAGTGAATATGACGTCGGTGGTATTGCCATCGATCGCCACAGCACCCCATTACCCGCAGCGACCGTTGCCGGCTGCGAGCAGGCCGATGCCATCCTGTTCGGCTCGGTAGGCGGCCCTAAATGGGAGCACCTGCCACCGGCAGAGCAGCCGGAGCGCGGTGCGCTGCTGCCGCTGCGCAAGCACTTCAAACTGTTCAGCAACCTGCGCCCTGCTCGCCTGTACCAAGGGCTGGAAGATTTTTGCCCGCTGCGTGCCGATATTGCCGCGCGTGGCTTCGACATTCTGTGCGTACGTGAGTTAACCGGCGGCATCTACTTTGGCCAACCCAAAGGCCGTGAAGGCCAGGGCATGCATGAGCGCGCCTTTGATACCGAGGTCTACCACCGCTTTGAAATCGAACGCATCGCCCGTATCGCCTTCGAGTCTGCCCGCAAACGCCGCAATATCGTCACCTCGATAGATAAAGCCAACGTGTTGCAAAGCTCCATCCTGTGGCGTGAAGTTGTGACTCAGGTAGCCAAGGACTATCCGGATGTGTCGCTGTCGCACATGTATATCGACAACGCCACCATGCAGTTAATCAAAGACCCGTCCCAGTTCGACGTGTTGCTGTGCTCCAACCTGTTCGGCGATATCCTGTCGGACGAATGCGCCATGATCACCGGCTCGATGGGCATGCTGCCTTCCGCCAGCCTGAACGAACAAGGCTTTGGCCTGTACGAACCCGCCGGGGGTTCCGCACCTGACATCGCGGGCAAAAACATTGCCAACCCGATCGCGCAAATTCTGTCTGCCACCCTGCTGCTGCGTTACAGCCTGGGTGCCGATGAAGCCGCAGATGCGATCGAGCGCGCCATTAATCAGGCGTTGGAACAGGGCTACCGTACCGCCGATCTGGCCGGTGCCGGCAAAGCCATCGGCACCAATGAAATGGGCGATATCATTGCCCGCTTCGTGGCTGAGGGGGCGTAAATCATGGCCAAGACCTTATATCAGAAATTATACGATGCCCACGTGGTGCATGAAGCGCCAAACGAGACACCGCTGCTGTACATCGATCGTCATCTGGTGCATGAAGTGACCTCCCCACAGGCGTTCGACGGCCTGCGTGCCATGGGCCGCAAAGTGCGTCAGCCGGGCAAGACTTTTGCCACCATGGATCACAACGTGTCGACCCAGACCAAAGACATCAACGCCAGCGGCGAGATGGCTCGCATTCAGATGCAGGAGCTGATCAAGAACTGCGCAGAGTTCGGCGTCTCACTGTATGACCTGAACCACCCCTTCCAGGGCATTGTGCACGTTATCGGCCCTGAGCAAGGCATGACGCTGCCGGGCATGACCATCGTCTGTGGCGACTCACATACCGCCACGCACGGTGCCTTTGGCTCGCTGGCGTTCGGTATCGGTACTTCGGAAGTGGAACACGTGCTGGCGACCCAAACCCTGAAGCAGGGCCGCGCCAAGACGATGAAGATTGAAGTCACCGGCGATGCCGCAGAAGGTATCACCGCCAAAGATATCGTGCTGGCCGTGATCGGCAAAACCGGCAGCGCTGGCGGTACTGGCCACGTCGTTGAATTTTGTGGCAAAGCTATCGAAGCGTTGAGCATGGAAGGCCGCATGACGCTGTGCAACATGGCGATTGAGATGGGTGCCAAAGCGGGCCTGGTTGCGCCAGACGACACCACCTTCAATTACCTGAAAGGGCGCCAGTTCGCTCCTACCGGGGAAAACTGGGAGCAGGCCGTGGCCTACTGGCGCACCATGAAGTCCGACGCCGAAGCCAAATTCGATACCACCATCACCCTGCGGGCGGAAGATATCGCGCCACAGGTCACCTGGGGCACCAACCCTGGGCAGGTTATCGCGGTCGATCAGGCAATCCCAACCCCCGATTCCTTTAGCGATCCGGTGGAACGTGCCTCAGCTGAAAAAGCGTTGGCCTATATGGATCTGAAACCCGGCATCAAGCTGACTGACGTCGCAATCGACAAAGTGTTTATCGGTTCTTGCACCAATTCACGCATCGAAGATCTGCGTGCCGCAGCCGCCATTGCCAAAGGCCGTAAAGTGGCCGCAGGCGTGCAGGCGATTGTGGTGCCTGGCTCCGGCCCGGTCAAAGCTCAGGCGGAAGAGGAAGGTCTGGACAAGATCTTTATCGAAGCCGGTTTCGAATGGCGCCTGCCAGGCTGCTCCATGTGCCTGGCGATGAACAACGACCGTCTGAACCCTGGCGAACGCTGTGCCTCAACCAGCAACCGTAACTTCGAAGGGCGTCAGGGCCGCGGTGGGCGTACCCATCTGGTCAGCCCGGCTATGGCCGCCGCAGCTGCCGTTACCGGCCATTTTGCCGACATCCGTGAATTGCACTAAGGAGCACCAGCGTGGCTAAATTTACTCAACATACCGGCTTAGTGGTGCCTCTGGACGCGGCCAACGTCGATACCGACGCCATTATCCCGAAGCAGTTTCTGCAGAAAGTCACCCGCACCGGTTTCGGCCAGCACCTGTTCAACGACTGGCGCTTTCTGGACGATGCGGGTCAGCAGCCAAATCCTGAGTTTGTGCTGAACCTTCCGCGCTATAAAGGGGCCAGCATCCTGTTAGCCCGGGAAAACTTTGGCTGTGGCTCATCCCGTGAGCACGCACCATGGGCACTGACTGATTACGGCTTCAAGGTAGTGATTGCACCAAGCTTTGCGGATATCTTCTACGGCAACTCGTTCAACAACCAGCTGCTGCCGGTCACGCTGAGCGAGCAGGATGTGGATACGCTGTTTAAGCTGGTGGCAGAGCACGAAGGTACAGAGTTCGTGGTCGATCTGGAAAACCAGACGGTGAACGCCGGGGGCAAAAGCTACCCGTTTGAGATCGACAGCTTCCGCCGCCACTGCATGATTAACGGTTTGGACAGCATTGGCCTGACGTTGCAGCACGAAGCGGAGATTTCCCGCTACGAAGCGCAGCAACCGGCCTTTCTGAACTAAACCTCAGCCTCACCCGCCGCCCGGCGGGTGAGGCTTTCATCAAACTCACCAATAGCCTAACCACTTCCACCATACCCCACCAATCAACGCCCAGATCAGCAGGTTGACCACGCTCATGATAAAGCCGGTTTTCCACCATTCCCCCAGAGTGGCATAGCCCGACCCAAAGATGATCGGCGCGGTACCGGTAGCATAATGGGTTAACGACATCATCAGCGAAGACGAGAAGGCCAGGATCAGGCCAAGCAGAGCCGGAGGCGCACCAAGGGCAATACCTGCGGCAAAGAACGCGGCGAACATGGCGGTCACGTGCGCGGTGGTACTGGCAAAGAAGTAATGCGAATAGAGATAGACGAGCGTTAGCAGAATGGTCCCTCCGACCCAGCTCATCCCCATATGATCGATACCCGAACCTACCGTTTGTGACAGCCAGGCAATCAGACCCAGTTTGCCAAGGTAGGTCGCCATCATCACCAAGGCGGCAAACCAGACCACGGTATCCCAGGCCCCTTTGTGCTTCAGCACGTCGTCCCAGCTCAGTACGCCGGTTGCCAGCAGGATCGCCAAACCAATCACCGCAGCCGTCGTTGGGTTAACCGCCAGTGCGGGGCCAAAAATCATCGCAGGAACCCCGGCCCACAGCATCAGCAACAGGGCAAACACGCCCAGCGTGATTTTCTCTGGCAGGGTTATCCGCCCCAGAGTTTGCAGTTTATCTTGCGCAAACAGCGGCGCATCCGGGGTGCTTTTGATTTCTGGTGGATACAGCAGATAAACCACCAGTGGCATGACAATCAGCGAACAGATTGCCGGTACCAACGCCGCTATCGCCCACATGCCCCAGGTGAGTTCGAACTCGGAACCCGCGCCTTTGGCGATCAGATTGACAATCAGCGGGTTAGGCGCAGTTGCGGTGATAAACATCGCCGAGGTGATCGGGTTGATGTTGTAGTTCACCAGTGAGAGATAGCGGCCAATCTTGCCGGAGGTATTCAGCTCGGGCTTGGAGCCAAAGCTGTCCGCTATCGATTTCATTATCGGGTGGATGATCCCGCCGCCACGGGCGGTATTGCTCGGCGTCACCGGGGCCAGCACGGTTTCCGCCAGGGTTAACGCATAGGCAATCCCCAGCGTTTTCTTGCCAAACAGCGAGATAAAGTAGTAGCCAATGCGCGATCCCAGGCCGGTTTTATTCAGGCTCAGGGAGATCATGATCGAGAAACCGATCAGCCAGATGAGTTGGTTGGAGAACCCGCTCAGTGCATCGTCCAGCGCGGCCCCCGGCTTGCCAGGGTTGGTCACTCCGGTCACGGCCACCAGCGCAATGGCAATGATGGATACGGCGCCGATCGGCATCGCCTTGCCGATAATGGCAATGATGGTCCCAATAAACAGTGCCAGCAAATGCCAGGCATTCGGTGCCACCCCTTCAGGGACGGGGATCACAAACCAAATCAGCAGAGCAGCGATAACGGCACAGAGGGCGGGAACAGGTTTGAGCGGCGTTAGTTTATCCATAACATACCCACTTTAATCAACGGGATCGGCATCTCAATAGCAAGATGGATAAGAGCGTGAAGCTCACGCTCTGAGTCCGTTTATCTTAGTGAGAATGGAGCGGTTTTCTCAATGATATGTATCAACTAACCGGGTGTTACAGCTCACACTTCGCGAACTTTGGCACACATCCATAGCGCCAGGATGGCAAGCAGAGTAATCAGGTAGTAAACCGCAGAGTGCCCGAAGTTTTCCACCAACGCGCCTTGCAGTACACCGGCCAGGATCACCCCGGTCGAAATGCTGTTGGTAAACATGGTGGTCGCGGCACCGGGCCGCCCCGGCATCAGATCCTGAAAATACAACATGCCGATCCCGGCAACGATGCCGATAAACACCGCGTTGAACAGCTGCAATACCATCAGGGCCGACTGGAACTTGAACAGCACCAGCCCGGCATAAAACAGTACGCCTGCCGCCACCGCAAACAGCATCATATTGCGTTTGCCAAAGCGTTTGACGTAATAACCCGCCAGCAGCATAGCCGGAATTTCCAGCCCGGCGGCGGTCCCCATCAGCCAACCTGCCAGCCGTTCTGGCAAGCCCAGGTCGGCAGTGATATACAGCGGCATATCGATGATATACATGGTGTTGCAGGTCCACATCAGCATCGAGGCCACAAACAGCAGGCGCACATCGGGATCGCGCCAGGCGCTGATTGGCGCGATAGGCGGAGAATCTACGCTGATCTCAACGTTGGCACGGGGCACCGAAGGCAATATCAGCCACACCAGCAGCACGCTGACGACAAAAATCCCCGCCGCAATTATAAACATCACGGTAAAGCCGTAGTTCAGTGCCAACATAAACGACAGCGGCGGGCCAATCACCCAGGCCAGTGAAAGCTGAGCGCGCATCACCGAACTGAACATCACTACTTCACGTGCCGAGCTGTCCGCATACTCACGCGCCAGGGCAAAAATCTGCGGCATGGCGGTATTGGCAATCGCGGCCAGCAATACACCAGCAGTGATCAAGGTCAGATAATCACGGTTGAACGCAAACAACAGGCTATTGCCCACCGCCATGGCACAGCACACCAGGATCAGCTTGCGCCGATCGCCACGGGTATCCGAACGCTTGGCCAACAGGAAGCTGACGGCAATCCCGGCGATGGCATTCACGGTATAGAACATACCCACCCATAACGGGCGCACCTTTACCTCGGTGGTCAAAAACAGGCTCAGCGTGGGGGCTTGCAGCGCTCCGGCAATGCCGGTCAGGAAGGCTATCAACAAGAAGGCGGCAAAAACGGGATTAAAACGGCGCGGCAACCAGCGTCTGAAACTCATGGCGATATCCCTATCCAGAAATAAAGAAGGCTATGCTACAGAAGGAAAATTGCCGAAGGAAGTAAAGACGGCAGATAAAAATGCCAGTGGGTGTTACCCCACTGGCTGGTGAAAAGCACCATTACTCAGAAACACTTTTGCGGTGAACGTCAGATACGCTCACGGTATTGCTTGTCGCTCAGCGTGGCGATGTCCCACTGGGTCAAGTGGGCCAGCATCTCCAGCCGCGCCTGTTCAGGTACCACCCGCAGCCAATCTGCCTGCTGGCGGCGGATCGCGGTGAAATAACGCTGATAAAACTGTTTAGTTAACAGAACCGTCATTTGTTATCCCTCCGCTGATTCAACTGCCCTCATTATCGGCGTAATATAGGGAAAGATAAATTGACGACTTGATGCCAGAGAGTTCCTCTTTTATGTCCACCTCACGCCTGCAACAACAGTTCATCCGCCTGTGGCAACGCTGCCATGGCCAAACCACCGAAACCACGCTGCAAGAGTTGGCAGAGGTGCTCAGTTGTTCCCGACGCCACGTTCGTTCGCTACTGGGAGCCATGCAGCACGAGGGCTGGCTGACCTGGCAGGCCGAATCCGGCCGGGGTAAGCGTTCGCAGCTCAGCTTTCACTACACCGGATTGGCACTGCAACAACAACGCGCCGAGGAACTGCTGGAACAGGATCGCATCGACCAACTGGTCCAACTGGTGGGCGATAAAGACGTGGTACGCCAAATGCTGCTTTCCCAGTTGGGGCGCAGCTTCCGCCAGGGGAAACATATCCTGCGAGTGCTCTACTATCGTCAGCTTTACAACCTGTTGCCCGGCTCGGCACTACGCCGTTCAGAAACCCACCTGGCAAGACAGATTTTCAACGGCCTGACGCGGGTAAACGAGGAAAACGGGGAACTGGATCCCGATCTTTCGCATCATTGGCAAACGATCACTCCTTTGCACTGGCGTTTTTATCTACGTCCGGCGATCCATTTTCACCATGGCCGTGAGCTGGAAATGGAAGATGTGATCCAGTCGCTCAACCGCCTGATCCCACAACCGCTATTTTCACATATCGACAGGATCGACTCGCCTACGCCCTATGTCATCGATGTACATCTGCACACGCCGGACTACTGGCTGCCCTGGTTGCTGAGCAGCGTACATGCCATGATCCTGCCGCGCGAATGGCAGAGCCTGCCGGACTTTGCTCGCCATCCGATCGGCACCGGCCCCTATCGCGTGATACACAACAACCAAAGCCAGATGAAAATCCATGCCTTTGACGACTACTTTGGCTATCGCGCCCTGATCGATGAGGTCAACATTTGGGTATTACCAGAAATCACCGAAGAGCTGGCGCACTCCGGCGTCCAGTTACAGGGGGATGATACCGGTAGGAACGAGCTGGAAAGCCGCCTCGAGGAAGGCTGTTATTTTCTATTGTTCGATCAGCGTTCGGCACTGGCGGCCGATCCGGAAATCCGCAGTTGGCTAAGCGAACTGATCAACCCAATCGCACTGCTGAGCCACGCCGGGCCGCTCTACCAGCGTTACTGGGCTCCGGCCTATGGCATTCTCCCGCGCTGGTTACATAACCGTGTGTTGGGGCAGCAACCCAAGCCTGCAGGCTTAACCGAATTGACCCTGACCTTCTACAGTGAACACTCCGAGTTCCACGCAATCAAGCAGGCTATCGCCTCTCTGCTGGCTGAGCAGGGCATCAAACTCAATGTACAGGTCGTGGATTATGAAGCCTGGCATAAGGGCAAGGCGCAAAGCGATCTGTGGTTAGGCAGCGCCAACTTCACCCTGCCGCTGGAGTTTTCGCTGTTTGCCACGCTATACGAACTGCCGTTGATACAACATTGTCTGACGGAAGATATCGCGCAGGATGCCGCTCAGTGGCGGGAAAACAGCCTGTCCATGGCCGAGTTTTGCCAGCGCCTGGTCAGCAGCCATCAGTTGCATCCGTTATTCCACCACTGGCTGCAACTGCATGGTCAACGCAGTATGCGTGGGGTACGGATGAATACCCTCGGCTGGTTCGATTTTAAATCTGCCTGGTTTGCGCCGCCGGAAGCATAATCGCCTTTCACCCACGCCGCTAAGCCTCTACAATAGCGCCGACTCAACGGGGTGCGGAGAACCCGCCAATTTTTGGCCAACGGTTTTCCGCTGAGAGCACACCCGTCGAACCTGATCCGGTCAATACCGGCGGAGGGATTTGAGCATGGCGCGTTAACCTTCGTTAACCCAGTCCTCAGATACCTTTGCCCCCTTTACTATTAGGAGTGCAAAGTGGTCAAAAAATACCTGCCCTGTTTATTACTGCTAGCGGCGATGCCCGTCCTGGCCAAGCCAACGCTGACGGTCTACACCTACGACTCTTTCGCTGCCGACTGGGGCCCTGGCCCGGTGGTAAAAAAAGCCTTTGAGGCCGAATGTGACTGCGAATTGAAATTCGTGGCGCTGGAAGACGGCGTGTCGTTACTCAATCGCCTGAGAATGGAAGGCAAGAACAGCGCCGCCGACGTGGTTTTGGGCCTGGACAACAACCTGCTGCAAGCCGCGCAGCAAACGGATCTGTTCTCCGCCAGCCAAGTCGATACTAGCAAGCTCACGGTTCCCGGTGGCTGGCACAACCAGACCTTCGTTCCCTACGACTATGGCTACTTTGCTTTCGTCTACAATAAAGACAAGCTGAAGAACCCGCCGACCAGCCTGAAAGAGTTGGTGAGCAGCGATCGCCCCCTGAAGATCATCTATCAGGATCCGCGCACCAGCACACCTGGCCTTGGCCTCCTGCTCTGGATGCAGAAAGTGTATGGAGACGAGGCACCGCTTGCCTGGCAACAGTTGGCGAAGAAAACCGTCACCGTTACCAAAGGCTGGAGTGAAGCCTACGGCCTGTTCCTGAAAGGGGAAGGCGACATGGTACTGAGCTACACCACCTCCCCTGCCTACCATCTGATCGAAGAGAAAAAAGACCTCTATGCGGCGGCTAACTTCAGTGAAGGCCACTACCTGCAAATCGAAGTCGCTGGCAAGCTAAAGGCCAGCAAACAGCCAGAACTGGCCGAGCGCTTCATGCAGTTTATGGTCTCCCCGGCCTTCCAGAACACCATTCCCACCGGCAACTGGATGTACCCGGTGATCAAGACGGAACTGCCCGCCGGTTTCGAACAGATGACCGTGCCGCAAACGGCATTGCAATTCAGCGCCGAGGAAGTGGCACAACAGCGTGGTAACTGGATCCGAGCATGGCAAACTGCCGTCAGCCACTGATCCCCCGCTGGTTATGGCCGGGGCTGATGGCCGCAGGTCTGATCCTGCTGATCGCGTTGGCGGCCATGGGCTCGCTGTGGCGTCATGCGCCCGAAAGTGATTGGCGCAGCCTGTGGCAAGACAGCTACCTGTGGCATGTAGTGCGCTTTACCTTTTGGCAGGCGCTACTCTCTGCCGTGATCTCGGTGGTGCCTGCCATCTGGCTGGCCCGAGCGTTATACCGGCGGCGCTTCCCTGGCCGTAACCTGCTGCTGCGGCTGTGCGCCATGACGCTGGTGCTGCCGGTGCTGGTGGCTGTATTTGGCATGTTGAGCGTCTACGGCAGGCAAGGCTGGCTGGCAACGCTCTGTGGTTGGCTGGGCGTGAACTACAGTTTTTCGCCTTATGGCCTGCAAGGCATCCTGCTGGCACATCTGTTCTTTAATATGCCGCTGGCCACCCGCCTTCTGCTACAGGCGCTGGAGAACATCCCCACCGAGCAGCGCCAACTGGCCGCACAGCTGGGGATGAACGGCTGGCAGCAGTTCCGCTTTGTGGAATGGCCTGCGTTACGCCGCCAGATCCTCCCCAGCGGCGCACTGGTGTTTATGCTGTGTTTTGCCAGCTTTGCAACCGTGCTTTCGTTGGGCGGCGGGCCACAGGCCACCACCATAGAGCTGGCGATCTATCAGGCCTTGAGTTACGACTACGATCTCAGCCGCGCGGCACTGCTGGCGCTGATCCAACTGGCTTGCTGCCTGGGGCTGGTGGTGCTCAGCCAGCGTTTGAGCCAGGCTCTGCCGGTTGGCCATACCCACGCCCAGCGCTGGCGTGATCCGCAGGACAGTCTGGGGCGGCGCATTAGCGATACGCTATTTATTGTCGCTGCGCTACTGTTACTGCTACCTCCGTTGCTGGCGGTGATCATCGACGGTGCCAACCAAACGCTGGTCACCGTGCTGCAACAGCCCATTCTCTGGCAGGCCCTGTTCACCTCACTACGCATCGCACTAGGCGCGGGCATTTTGTGCGTGGTATTGACCATGATGCTGCTATGGAGCAGCCGTGAGCTGAAGCTGCGACAACGGGCCGCCTGGGGCCAAACGCTGGAACTGAGCGGCATGGTGATCCTGGCGATGCCGGGTATTGTGCTGGCTACCGGTTTCTTTCTGTTGCTGAGCGATACCACTGGACTGCCGCAGTCGCCTTATGCGCTGGTGATCCTCACCAATGCGTTGATGGCGATACCCTACGCACTAAAAGTGCTGGAAAATCCAATGCGCGATCTGGCCGAGCGTTATAATCCACTATGCTTGTCGCTGGATATCCACGGCTGGCAGCGGCTGCGCTGGATCGAGCTGAAAGCGTTGCAACGCCCGCTGGCGCAGGCTTTGGCCTTTGCCTGTGTGCTGTCGATTGGCGATTTCGGCGTGGTAGCACTGTTCGGCAACGAGCAGTTCCGTACCTTGCCTTTTTATCTCTATCAGCAGATTGGCGCATATCGCAGCAACGACGGGGCCGTGACTGCCCTGCTGCTACTGCTGCTCTGTTTCCTGCTGTTTACCCTGATTGAACGTTTACCGGGCCGCCATGCTGACGCTTGAAAAACTGACCTATCTGTACGAACACCTGCCGATGCGTTTTGACCTGCGCATTCAGCCGGGAGAACACGTCGCGGTGCTGGGCCCTAGCGGCGCAGGCAAAAGCACCCTGCTCAGCCTGATCGCCGGTTTTCTGCCAGCGGCCAGCGGTAAACTGTGGCTCAACAGCAGCGATCATACCGCTTCGCCGCCAGCCAAACGCCCGGTGTCGATGCTGTTTCAGGAAAACAACCTGTTTGCCCACCTGACGGTCAAGCAAAACATCGGCCTGGGGCTGGATCCTGGACTGCGCCTAACCGCCGCACAGCAGGAACAACTAGCACAGATTGCCCAACAGGTCGGGTTGGAGGAGCATCTGCAGCGCCTGCCGTCACAGCTTTCCGGCGGGCAGCGGCAGCGGGCAGCCTTGGCGCGTTGCCTGATCCGCCAGCAGCCGATCCTGCTGCTCGATGAGCCTTTCTCTGCACTCGATCCGGCACTGCGCAGTGAGATGCTGCAACTGCTGCAAAACGTCTGCGACCAGCGCCAACTCACGCTGCTGATGGTTTCACACAATCTTGAGGATGCCGCCCGCATCGCGCCGCGTACGTTGCTGGTCGTGGATGGGCGGATTTATTACGACGGCCCGACGCAGGCATTAGTAAGCGGCAGCGCTCCGGAGGCCAAGGTGCTGGGTATTCCGGTTAAACCGTGATCTACCACGCGTTTTTTATGCTGAACCAATAAACCTGTTGTGCGAATTTTGCACCTGTGGTTTTATAAAATTCTGTTTTTTACTACTGATGATAAGGCTCCCTGTGATCGCATCCTCGCTGACCTCGACCCTACTAACAACCGCGCTACCAGCCGCGGTGGTCGTCGTGCGTGTGGTGGTGGTCGTCGGCAACGCGCCGTAGGGTCCGAATCAACGCATCGATTCCCAAACCCCGCCGGCGCAAACCGGGCGGGGTTTCTTGTTTTAGTCTCCCTGCCCAGAAAAGCTAACCGGCCCAGAGAAAAGGATAGGCACATGGCAACTTCGGGCACGCCACACCAAGGCCAACGTATTACCGGCGCACAGCTGATCGTGCATCTGCTGGAGCGTCAGGGTATCACCACTATTGCAGGCATTCCCGGTGGCGCAGCGCTGCCGCTGTACGATGCTCTGAGCCAAAGCACCGTCATCCAGCACGTGCTGGCCCGCCACGAGCAAGGGGCCGGTTTTATGGCGCAGGGCATGGCACGTACCAACGGCAAGGCGGCGGTCTGTATCGCTTCCAGCGGCCCGGGAGCCACCAATCTGGTGACCGCCATTGCCGACGCCAAGCTCGATTCGATCCCGCTGGTGTGCATCACTGGCCAGGTATCTTCCTCGATGATCGGTACCGATGCCTTCCAGGAAGTGGATACCTACGGCATTTCCATTCCCATCACCAAATACAACCACCTGGTCCGTGATATCAGCGATCTGCCGCAGGTGATCTGCGACGCATTCCGCATTGCCGAATCCGGCCGCCCAGGCCCGGTGTGGATCGACATCCCGAAAGACGTGCAAACCGCCGAAATTGAGTGGGATTTGTTACCGCCAATGGCCGTACCAGACGCCCCACCGGCCTTTGATAGCAAGCAGGTCGAACAGGCTGCTGCAATGATCAATCAGGCCAAGCGCCCTATTCTGTATCTGGGCGGCGGCATCATCTGCGCAGAAGCCCATAAACCGGCGCTGGAAATGGCCGAGCGCTCCAACCTGCCAACCACCATGACGCTGATGGCATTGGGAGCAATGCCGGTGGAACACCCGCTGTCATTAGGCATGTTGGGGATGCATGCCGCGCGCAGCACCAACTTTATCCTGCAAGAAGCCGACCTGCTGATCGTGCTTGGCGCCCGCTTCGACGACCGGGCAATCGGTAAAACCGAGCAATTCTGCCCGAACGCCAAAATTATCCACGTGGACATCGACCGTGCCGAACTGGGCAAGGTTAAACAGGCCAATATTGCCATCCATGCCGATGTCGGCCAGGTGCTGCAACAGCTGTTACCGATGATCGAAGCACAGCCGCGTACCGAATGGATGAACACCGTTAACGATCTGAAGCGTGAATTCCCGATCAACATGCCAAATGTGGCAGACCCATTGAGCCATTACGGGCTGGTTAAAGCCGCAGCACGCTGCGTGGACGAAAGCGCCATTATCACCACCGATGTAGGCCAGCATCAGATGTGGGTAGCCCAGGCTTATCCACTGAGCCGCCCGCGCCAGTGGCTGACCTCCGGCGGTTTGGGCACCATGGGCTTTGGTTTGCCTGCTGCGATTGGTGCAGCCCTGGCAGAGCCTCAGCGCAAGGTGCTGTGTTTCTCCGGTGACGGCAGCCTGATGATGAATATTCAAGAGATGGCGACCGCCGTTGAGCATAATCTGGACGTGAAAATCATCCTGATGAACAACCAGGCCTTGGGATTGGTACACCAGCAGCAGACGCTGTTCTATCAACAGCATATCTTTGCCGCCACCTATCCAAAGCGTACCGATTTCCTGAAGATTGCCGCCGGGTTTGGCCTGGACACCTGCGATTTGAATGCCGAGGCAGATCCACAGGCCGCGTTGCTGGCGGCCATCCAACGTCCTGGCCCTTGCCTGATCCACGCGCTGATCGATATCAACGAAAAAGTTTACCCAATGGTGCCACCGGGTGCCGCCAACATCGAAATGATTGGAGAATAAGCCATGCAATCACTACAAAAGAATCCACAGGTGATCCTGGAGTTGGCGGTACGGAACCATCCGGGCGTAATGACCCACGTTTGTGGCCTGTTTGCCCGCCGTGCCTTTAACGTGGAAGGTATTTTATGTATGCCGCTGAAAGATGGAACCCAGAGCCGCATTTGGCTATTGGTGGCCGACGATCAACGCCTGGTGCAGATGATCAGCCAGGTTGAAAAGCTGGAGGATGTGTTACAGGTGAAACGCCATAGCGAAGATATGCGGGTGTTTGAGCAGTTGGAGGCGTTCTTCCAGTAAACTTTCGCGGCTGAATGTTAAAGGCCGGGAGTGGTTAGCCCCCGGCCTTAGCTACGTTTCCATTATCAGTTCAGTAACTGAAGCACATAACGGATCAGTTCCAGCAACGCGATCAGCGCCCCAAGAACGATGATTGCCTTATCGATATCAATCATCCGGTTACTCCATTTCATGGAGTGAGGACACTACCGCTTACCCATACGCTGCCTGTCACGGTAGCTGCCTTCCAATGTTAGTTACTGACTGTCTCACCCCGGCCAGAGTTACCAGCTCTAGAGCGGGAAATAAAAAAACCGACCTCACCAGTCGGTTTTTTTACGCCTGAAATCAGCCCGCCAGCACTTTCCACAGCAGATGTCGATATACCGGCATCAACGCCTGCTGATGCATATAATAGAAACACACCAGCGCCCCTACCCAGCTCGCAATACAGGCCAACCGCAGCCGCCTCGGCGTTAGCCAGCGCGTCAGCTTATCGGCACTGCGCTTTCCTTCACGCCACCAGCGCCAACTCAGCCAAGCTGCCAGCCACAACAGTACCACCACGCCAAACAACAGCCATTTGAACAACGCGCTGTTGGCGCTGGCAGGAATATCGATCGCGACTCCCGCCAGAATGCCGGGAAAGAAATAGACCGGTGGCCAGGTCAGGCAACCGATGATATTCGGCAGGGCAAATTTGTAGGGAGGCAGATCGAGCATGCCGGCAACCATCGGCACCAGCGGGCGCGTCGGGCCAACAAAACGGCCGATCAAAATCGTAACGATACTGTGCTGATGCAGCGCATGCTCGGTTTTATCCAGCATCGCCTTGTTCTTTTTCAGGAACGACCAACGGTGCAGCGGCCCCTTGAAAGCCCGGCCGATAAAGTAGGAGATCCAATCCCCCAGCAGACAACCGACAATGCCCGCCCCCCAGGCCATATAAAAGTCCACCTGTCCGCTGCCGATCAGTGCACCAATGCTGGCCATCATCACCGTGCCCGGCAATAACAAACCGACCAACGCCAGCGACTCCAGGAACGCCACCAGCATGACCACCACCAGGGTGAAAGCCAATGACTGGGTGATCAACTGCTGTAAATAGGCTTCCATTAAACCTCTGTTGGTAAGCTAAACGTATGGGCGAAGGATTGTCCGGCGCGGGCCAGGGGGAGTCAATCGTTGAATTGTATGTAGATTTAGCCAATCCGGCCAGTAATAGACAATTACTGTATAAAAACCCATACTATAAACATCTATAGATCACCGATGCTCAGAAACTAGTGACATCTCTACAGCAGGGTTTCTTACTCACCCGCCATTGGCGTGATACGCCCGCCGGTACCGAAGTTGAGTTCTGGCTGGCAACCGATAGCGGGCCACAGCGGCTACGGCTGGCCCCACAGACCTCCGTGGCATTCATTCCCGCCGAACAGCGTCAGCGGGCAGAGTTGCTGCTGCGTGAAGAGCGTCATGTCGAGCTGAAACCCTTGCCGCTGCAGGATTTCCATTCCCGTCCGGTGATGGGCCTTTATTGCCGCCAGCATCGTCAGTTGATCAAGCTGGAAAAACTGCTCAAAGAGGGTGGCGTCAACGTGTTTGAGGCCGATATCCGCCCGCCGGAACGCTATCTGATGGAGCGCTTTATCACCGCCCCGGTGTGGTTCAACGGCCAACCCGACGGTAACGGCCTGTGGCTCAACGGCCAGATGAAGCCTGCCCCAGACTACCGCCCCACTCTAAAGCTGGTATCACTGGATATCGAAACCACCGCCCATGGCGAGCTTTACTCCATCGCGCTGGAAGGCTGTGGCCAGCGCCAAGTGTATATGCTCGGCCCGGCCAACGGCGGCACTGAGGCGCTGGATTTCGAACTGGAATACTGCAACAGCCGCCCACAAATGCTGGAACGCCTGAACCAATGGCTGGAGCAGCACGATCCCGACGCCATTATCGGCTGGAACCTGGTGCAGTTCGATCTGCGGGTGCTGCAGAAACACGCCGAACGTTATCAGATCCCCCTGCGCTTTGGCCGTAGCGGTAACCTGTTGGAATGGCGCGAGCACGGCTTTAAGCAAAACCACTTCTTCGCCTCGGCCTCCGGGCGATTAATTATCGACGGTATCGAGGCGCTGAAATCGGCCACCTGGAACTTCCCGTCCTTCAGCCTGGAATATGTGGCGCAAACGCTGCTTGGGGAAGGGAAATCGATCGACAACCCTTACCAGCGGATGGCGGAAATAGACCGCCGCTTTGCCGAAGATAAACCCGCTCTGGCTCGCTATAACCTAAAAGACTGCGAGCTGGTGACGCGTATTTTCGCCAAAACCGAACTGTTGACCTTCCTGCTCGAACGCGCCACCGTGACCGGCTTGGCGGCCGATCGCAGCGGCGGTTCGGTGGCGGCCTTCAACCATCTTTATATCCCGCGCATGCATCGTCAGGGCTATGTGGCTCCAAACCTTGGGGAATTGCCGGAAGAGCACAGCCCCGGCGGCTTTGTGATGGATTCACAGCCCGGCCTGTATGATTCGGTGCTGGTACTGGATTACAAAAGCCTGTATCCGTCGATCATCCGCACCTTCCTGATCGATCCCGTCGGGCTGGTAGAAGGCATGCAGCACCCAGATGATGAAAACTCGGTGCCGGGTTTTCGCCAGGCTCGCTTCTCCCGCACCAAACACTGCCTTCCCGAGATTGTTCGACAGATCTGGCAGGGGCGCGAAGCGGCCAAACGCCACAACAACAAACCGCTGTCGCAGGCGCTCAAGATCATTATGAATGCCTTCTACGGCGTGCTGGGATCGAGCGGCTGTCGCTTCTTCGATCCCCGGCTGGCCTCGTCGATCACCCTGCGCGGCCACGAGATCATGCGCCAGACGCGGGAGTTGATCGAAGCTAAAGGTTACCAGGTGATCTACGGCGATACGGACTCGACCTTTGTCTGGCTGAAAAAGGCCCACAGTGAACAGCAGGCCGCCGAGATTGGCCGCGAACTGCTCGATCACGTCAATCAATGGTGGCAGCAGCATCTGCAACAGCAATATGGGCTGGAAAATGCGCTGGAGCTGGAGTTTGAAACCCACTATTCCCGCTTTTTAATGCCCACCATCCGCGGTGCCGAGCAGGGCAGCAAAAAACGCTACGCCGGGTTGATCAGCAAACCGGACGGCAGTGAAGAGATGGTGTATAAAGGGTTGGAAACGGTACGCACCGACTGGACCCCGCTGGCGCAGCAGTTTCAGCAGCAGCTCTATCAACGCATCTTCAAGCGCCAGCCCTATCAGGACTTTGTGCGCGATTACGTGGCCAAAACGCTGAACGGCGAATTTGACGACCGGCTGGTGTACCGTAAACGCCTGCGGCGCAAGCTGGACGACTATCAACGCAATGTCCCGCCACACGCCCGAGCAGCCCGCCTGGCCGATGACTATAATCGTCAACAGGGGCGGCCACTGCAATATCAGAACGGTGGCTGGATCAGCTATGTAATGACGCTAGCCGGGCCAGAGCCGCTGGAAACCCGGCAATCTGCGATCGATTACGATCATTATCTCGAACGCCAACTGCAACCGGTGGCAGACGCTATACTTCCCTTCCTGTACGACGATTTTTCGGCGTTGGTCACCAGGCAGATAGGCCTGTTCTGAGCGGTCAAAGCAGGGGGTAATCCCCCCCCATGGGGAAACCCTTTCTTTTTACTGGTGTTAGTCGGCATTTGGGAAGAAAAAATCATCGGGTTTTACAGGTGACGAATGCGCCGCCTTCCATTACCATAGCGCCCTTCCCAAATTCTGAACCACTATTCACAACATCGTTGTCGCCATGCCGTCACCAGACGTCTGGCGTAACAGGCTATTACCCGCTAAATGAAAATAAAGCTCGCCAACCGGTAACAACGTGGTGGCAGGCAAGATGCCGGGAATAGCAGGCAGTTGAAACAGGTTACCCAGGGCTTATCTGCCGGGTAGCAAGACTTACTTAATAAGAATCGAGCCGACAAACTATGCCTTTTACACTTGGTCAACGCTGGATCAGCGATACGGAAAGCGAATTGGGACTGGGAACCGTGGTAGCACTGGACGTGCGCATGGTGACCCTGCTTTTCCCCGCAACCGGTGAAAACCGCCTCTATGCCAGAAACGACTCGCCAATCACCCGCGTGATGTTTAACCCGGGCGACACCATCAGCAACCACGAAGGCTGGCAGTTGCAGGTGGAGGAAGTCAAAGAGGATAACGGCCTGTTGACCTATATCGGCACGCGTCTGGACACCCAGGAAAGCGGCGTCGCTATGCGTGAAGTGCTGCTGGACAGTAAGCTGACCTTCAGTAAACCGCAAGACCGCCTGTTTGCCGGTCAGATTGACCGCATGGATCGCTTTGCGCTGCGTTTCCGCGCCCGCAAATACCAGAGCGAACAGTATCGCCTGCCGTTCGCTGGCTTGCGTGGTATGCGCGCCAGCCTGATCCCGCACCAATTGCATATCGCCTACGAGGTCGGCCAGCGTCATGCGCCGCGCGTTCTGTTGGCTGATGAAGTGGGCTTGGGTAAAACCATCGAAGCCGGGATGATTATTCATCAGCAACTGCTGGCTGGCCGCGCCGAACGCGTGCTGATCGTGGTGCCGGAAACCCTGCAACACCAGTGGCTGGTTGAAATGATGCGTCGCTTCAACCTCTATTTCTCCCTGTTTGACGATAGCCGCTATTCCGAAGCGATGCTCGACAGCAGCAACCCGTTCGAAACCGAACAGTTAGTGATCTGTTCGCTGGATTTCGTGCGTCGCAACAAACAGCGCCTTGAGCAGTTGGCCGATGCCCACTGGGATCTGCTGGTGGTAGACGAAGCTCACCACCTGGCCTGGAGCGAAGACGCGCCGAGCCGTGAATATCAGGTGATTGAACAGTTGGCGGAGCACATCCCGGGCGTACTGCTGCTGACGGCAACCCCGGAGCAGCTTGGCCAGCAAAGCCACTTTGCCCGCTTGCGCCTGCTGGATCCCAGCCGTTTCCATGACTACCAAGAGTTTGTCACCGATCAACAGAAATACCGCCCGGTAGCCGATGCGGTGACGCTGTTGCTGAGCGGCGAGCGCCTGGCGGATGACAAGCTGAACCTGTTGGGTGAGCTGATCGACGAGCAGGACATTGAACCCCTGCTGAAAGCGGCCAACAGCGATACCGACAACAGCGAGCAGGCGCGCCAGGAACTGGTCACCATGCTGATGGATCGCCACGGCACCAGCCGCGTGCTGTTCCGTAATACCCGTAACGGCGTAAAAGGCTTCCCACGCCGCCACCTGCACCAGATCAAACTGCCGTTGCCAACGCAATATCAGACGGCGATCAAGGTGTCCGGCATCATGAGCGCCAAGAAAACCGTCGAAGCCCGCGCCCGCGACATGCTCTACCCAGAACAGATTTATCAGGAGTTCGAAGGGGAGAATGCGACCTGGTGGAACTTCGATCCGCGCGTTGAGTGGCTGCTGGATTATCTGGTCGCCAACCGTCATGAGAAAGTGCTGGTGATTTGCGCCCAGGCCGCGACCGCTCTGCAACTGGAGCAGGTGCTGCGTGAGCGCGAAGCGATCCGGGCCGCCGTGTTCCACGAAGGGCTGAGCATTATCGAACGCGATCGCGCCGCCGCCTACTTCGCTTCACAGGAAGAAGGTGCACAGGTGCTGCTGTGCTCCGAAATCGGTTCGGAAGGGCGTAACTTCCAGTTTGCCAGCCAGATGGTGATGTTCGACCTGCCGTTTAACCCGGATCTGCTGGAACAGCGTATTGGCCGTCTGGATCGTATTGGCCAGATGCACGACATCCAGATCATGGTGCCTTACCTGGAAAACACCGCTCAGGCCGTGCTGGGCCGCTGGTTCCATGAAGGGCTGGATGCCTTCGAGCACACCTGCCCAACCGGCCGGCCGATTTATGACAGTTGCTATGAGCAACTGATTGGCTACCTGGCCGCCCCTACCGAGCAGGAAGGTCTGGATGAGTTTATCCATGCCTGTAACCAGCAGCATAAGCAATTGAAAACGCAGCTGGAACAGGGCCGTGACCGTCTGCTGGAAATGCACTCCAACGGCGGTGACAAAGCGCAGGCGCTGGCGGAAGCCATTGCGGCGCAGGACAACGACGTTAACCTGGTGAGCTTTGCGCTCAACCTGTTCGATATCGTCGGCATCAACCAGGAAGACCGCAGCGACAACCTGATCGTCCTGACTCCGTCCGACCATATGCTGGTACCGGACTTCCCGGGGCTGCCGCAGGATGGCTGCACCGTGACGTTTGATCGCGAGCAGGCGCTGTCGCGTGAAGATGCCCAGTTTGTCAGCTGGGAACACCCGATTATCCGCAACGGGCTGGATCTGATCCTCTCCGGCGACACCGGGAGCTGTGCAGTTTCCCTGTTGAAAAACAAGGCACTGCCGGTGGGCACCCTGCTGGTCGAACTGGTGTATGTGGTTGAGGCGCAGGCCCCTAAACACCTGCAATTGACCCGCTTCCTGCCGCCAACGCCGATCCGCATGTTAATGGATCGCAAGGGAACCAACCTGGCAGCACAGGTCGAGTTCGAAAGCTTTAACCGCCAACTGAACGCGGTCAATCGCCACACCTCCAGCAAACTGGTCAATGCGGTGCAGCAAGAAGTGCACGTGATGCTGCAACAGGCAGAAAGCCTGGTGGAAGAACAGGCCCGCGCCCTGATCGAACAGGCCAAGCAAGAGGCCGATGACAAGCTGAGTACCGAGCTGGCACGTCTGGAAGCCCTGAAAGCGGTTAACCCGAATATCCGTGATGACGAAGTCGAAGCGCTGGAGTTCAACCGCAAGCAGGTGCTGATTAACCTCAACGAAGCGGGATGGCGGCTGGATGCTATTCGTCTGGTAGTGGTGACACACCAGTGATCCACACAACGGGGAGCCAAGGCTCCCCGGTTTGCCCTTCTCAGCGGAGCTAACATGGAACCTTACAATCCCCCGCAAGATCCGATGCACGTGCTGTATCAGGATGAGCACATCATCGTGGTCAACAAACCTAGCGGGCTGCTTTCCGTGCCTGGCCGAGCCCCGGAGAACAAGGACAGCCTGATGACGCGTATCCAGGCAGACTTTCCTGCGGCGGAGTCCGTGCATCGCCTGGATATGGCTACCAGCGGGGTGATCGTGGTGGCATTGAACAAGGCCGCCGAGCGTGAGCTAAAACGCCAGTTCCGCGAGCGCGAGCCGAAAAAATGCTACATCGCCCGCGTGTGGGGGCATATGGCACAGGATGAAGGGATGGTGGATTTACCGCTGATTTGCGACTGGCCTAACCGGCCCTTGCAGAAAGTCTGTTTCGAAACCGGCAAGGCCGCACAGACCGAATATGTGGTGCTTTCACGGGACGCGGATGGCAGCACGCGGGTCAAGCTGCTGCCCATCACCGGGCGCTCACACCAATTGCGTGTGCATATGCTGGCATTGGGTCACCCCATTCTTGGCGATGGCTTCTACGCCCCGCCAGAGGCCAAGGCGATGGCACCGCGCCTGCAGCTGCACGCACAAGAGTTGCGTATCACCCATCCCGCGTTCCAGACACCGATGCATTTTCGCGTAGAGCCGGATTTCTGAGTTTTAAGAGCGCCGCACACGGCGCCCTTAACTATTTAAAGCCCTTCTCGCGTTTGATCAGGTCGTAGGCTGCCTGGATCTCCTGCGCTTTCTGTTTCGCCATCTCCATCATTTCCGGCGGTAATCCCTTGGCGACCAGTTTATCCGGGTGATGCTCGCCCATCAGCTTACGATAGGCACGTTTGATGGTGGTGGCATCGTCGCTGCTGCTCACGCCCAGCACCTTGCAAGCATCCTCCAGCGTTGGGCCACGTTGCGCCTGCTGGTAGCCGCCCTGGGAGTATCCCCCTTGCTGCCCCTGCCAACTGCCGCCACCGAACTGACGCCCGCCTTCAATCATGCTGAGGAACTGATCGAACTGAGCGCGGGAGATCCCCAACTCTTCGGCGATCACATACAGCACCTGGCGTTCATTCGGATGCAGCGAGCCGTCGGCAAACGCGGCCTGGATCTGAATTTCCAGAAACATCCGAATCAGGTCAAAGCGACCAAAACAGATGCTGCGTAACTGCTGCAAGGTTTCACGCAGCGGAAACTGGCTGTGCTTGCCTTCGCGGAACGCCTGCTGCGCCGCGGTTCGGGCCTCGCCATGCAGTTGCAGGCGGTCCATAAACAGACTGGCTATCTGGATATCAGCTTCGGTCACCCGCCCTTTCGATTTGGTCAGATGCCCCATAACCTGAAAGGTAGTGCGGAAAAATAACGTCTGCCGCGTTTGCTGATCGGTAAAGAAGCCCCGACTGCGCTTGTTATTACGTGCGGTATCAATCATATGGCCAACGATCAACCCCAGCACGACACCCCAGAATCCGCCGCCAGCCCAAATGGCGACAATCACTCCGAGCAGTTTTCCCCAATACTGCATATACTCCCCAACTATCAAACCGTAATAAGCCGTGTATCCCCATCGGTACGTGCAAGGGTTAAGGCGATTTTTTCCAAGAATTCGATTATCATACCTGTCATTTATCTCTGCGCCTAACGACGACGCAATCGAACGGCAGGATTTAACACTAGCGCAACGCTGATGAGTGATATAGTCTCTGACCGTTTGCCGGACATGACGCCTCTGATGACGGAACACCAAAACCGCGTATGAAAAAAAGTTTCCCAACACTGCTGGCCACGTTAATTTGGACGGCGATATATAGTCAGCACGCGCTGGCAGATCTGGCCGAGCAATGTATGCTCGGTGTGCCTGTTTATGATAAACCCGTGATCAGCGGCGACCCCAACAGCCTGCCGGTCACCATCATTTCCGATGATTCACAAGCCAACTATCCGAACAACGCGCTGTTCACCGGCAACGTCAACGTCGAACAGGGCAACAGCACCCTGACGGCGAAGCAGGTTGAGCTGAAGCAGACGCAAAAAGACGGGCAGCCGGATCCCATCCGTACCGTTACCGCCACCGGTGACGTGAATTACGCGGATAATCAGATCAAACTGAAAGGCCCTAAAGCCTGGTCAAACCTGAACACCAAAGATACCGACGTCTATCAGGGCGACTATCAGATGGTGGGCCGCCAAGGGCGTGGTGACGCCGACAAGATGAAGATGCGCGGTCAAAACCGCTACACCATCCTGGAAAACGGTACCTTCACCTCGTGCCTGCCTGGCGATAACAGCTGGAGCGTTGTGGGCTCCGAAGTGATCCACGATCGCGAAGAAGAAGTGGCCGAAGTGTGGAACGCCCGCTTCAAGATTGGCAAGGTGCCGGTGTTCTACAGCCCCTATTTGCAGCTGCCAGTGGGCAATAAACGCCGCTCCGGCTTCCTGATCCCCAATGCCAAATATGGCAGTAATAACGGCTTCGAGTTCATGCTGCCGTATTACTGGAACATTGCGCCAAACTTTGATGCCACCATCACCCCGCACTACATGACGAATCGCGGCCTGCAGTGGCAGAACGAATTCCGTTATCTGTTGCAACCGGGTCTGGGCACCATGGCCTTCGACTGGCTGCCAAGCGATAGGCAGTACGAAAAAGATCACGGAGATGTCGACGACAGTAAGCGTTGGCTATTCTACTGGGGCCATAACAGCGTAATGAATCAGGTGTGGCGTTTCAACGTCGACTACACCAAGGTCAGCGACCCTTATTACTTCACCGATCTGGATTCCAAATACGGTTCCACCACCGATGGCTACGCCACGCAGAAATTCAGCGTCGGTTATGCTGACGAGAACTGGGATGCTACGCTGGCCTCCAAGCAGTTCCAGATCTTCAGCGGTGCAGGTAACCAGAACGCCTACCGTGCACAGCCGCAGTTGGATCTCAACTACTATAAATCGGATATCGGTCCGTTTGATTTCCACACCTTCGGCCAGGTTGCCAACTTTACCAGCGTCAACCCGAATAACCCGGAAGCCACCCGTTGGCACATTGAACCGGCGATCAATCTGCCGCTGGTCAACAGTTGGGGCAGCCTGAATACCGAAGCCAAACTGATGGCGACGCATTTCCAGCAGACCATCCCGAACGGTTTTGCCGCCGACTATGCCAACCGTAACCCGGGTAGCCCGGTTCCCGATCTGGAAGGTTCGGTCAACCGCGTACTGCCGCAGTTCAAGACCGACGGCAAGGTGGTGTTCGATCGCCCAATGGATTGGTCAGAAGGTTATACCCAAACCATCGAGCCACGTATGCAGTACCTGTACGTGCCTTATCGCGATCAAAGCGATATCTATACTTATGACTCAACCCTGCTGCAAACCGACTACTCGGGCCTGTTCCGCGACCGCTCCTACAGCGGCCTGGATCGCATCGCCTCGCAGAACCGCGTGGCAGCCGGTGTCACTTCGCGTATTTATGATGACGCGCTGGTTGAACGTTTTAACGTTTCCGTAGGTCAAATCTACTACCTCAGCCGCTCGCGGACCGGGGATCAAAGTAGCAACTTTGATAATAGCGATGATACCGGCAGCGTCGTCTGGGCTGGTGACACCTATTGGAAGATTGACGATCGCTGGGGCCTGCGCGGTGGTGTGCAATACGACACCCGTCTTGACAGCTTCGCGTTAGGCGACGCGGTAGTGGAATATCGTCAGGATCAGAATCGTATGGTGCAGTTGAACTACCGTTATGCCAGCCCGGAATATATTTCGGCAACCCTGCCGGATATCAGCAACCCAGGCTATCAGGACGGTATTTCACAGGTCGGTCTGGTGGCCAGTTGGCCGATTGCCGATCGTTGGGCAGTCGTCGGGGCGTATTACTACGATACCCGTGCGAAACAAACTGCTAACCAGTTGGTCGGCCTGCGCTATAACACCTGCTGCTGGGCGGTTAACGTGGGATATGAGCGCAAGATCACCGATTGGGACTACGGCAATCAGGTCAGCAAGTACGATAACAAAGTTTCATTCAACGTCGAACTGCGTGGCTTGAGCAGCGATCACAGCCTTGGCACCAATGAAATGCTGCGTTCGGGTATTCTGCCTTACCAACGTGCCTTCTGATATTGATTAACGAATTGAAAAAAACAACTTTCACCCGCATTTGCGGAAACAGATAACGGGAAATGTATGAAGAACTGGAGAACGCTTCTTCTCGGATTGGTGGTTTGTGCCAATACCGCGTTCGCAGCACCGCAACAAATGGATAAAGTCGCCGCCGTCGTCGATAACGGCGTAGTACTCGAGAGCGACGTGAACGGCCTGATGCAATCGGTGAAACTCAACGCACAGCAGGCTGGCCAGCAATTGCCAGACGACAATACGTTGCGTCACCAGATCATTGAACGTCTGATTATGGATAATATCCTGCTGCAGATGGCGCAAAAAATGGGGATCACCGTCAGCGATGCCGATCTGGACAAGGCAATCGGCAATATCGCCGCCCAGAACAAGATGAGCCTGGATCAACTGCGTAGCCGCTTGGCGTATGAAGGTCTGAACTACAACACTTACCGTGCGCAGATCCGCAAGGAAATGCTGACCTCAGAAGTGCGTAACAACGAAGTGCGTCGCCGTGTCACCATCCTGCCGCAGGAAGTTGACGCGTTGGCCAAGCAGGTCGGCGCGCAGAACGGCGGTGAAACCGACATCAACATCAGCCACATCCTGATCCCGCTGCCAGAAAACCCATCGCAGAAGCAGGTTGATGAAGCCGAAGCGCTGGCGAAACGCCTGGCGGGTGAAGCAACCGGCGGTGCCGATTTCGGCAAGCTGGCGATCACCTACTCCGCCGACTCACAAGCGCTGAAAGGCGGCCAGATGGGTTGGGGTAAACTGCAGGAAATGCCAACGCTGTTCGCAGAACGTCTGTCCAGCTCCAAAAAAGGTGACGTGGTTGGGCCGATCCGCTCCGGCGTCGGCTTCCATATCCTGAAGGTCAACGATATCCGTGGCGGTACCCAGTCGATTTCAGTGACAGAAGTGCATGCCCGTCATATCCTGCTGAAACCGTCAGTAGTGATGACCGACGATCAGGCACGCGCCAAGCTGCAGGAAGTGGCTGCGGCCATCAAGAGCGGCAAAGCGAAGTTTGAAGACGAGGCCAAACAGCTGTCACAAGATCCAGGCTCTGCTCTGCAGGGCGGCGATCTGGGTTGGGCTTCGCCAGACATGTACGATCCTGCCTTCCGCGATGCGCTGCTGAAGCTGCAAAAAGGCCAGATCAGCGAGCCGGTACACTCTTCCTTTGGCTGGCACCTGATCCAGTTGCTGGATACCCGCCAGGTGGATAAAACCGATGCGGCGCAGAAAGATCGTGCCTACCGCATGCTGTTTAACCGCAAGTTTGCCGAAGAAGCGCAAACCTGGATGCAGGAACAACGTGCCGCTGCTTACGTGAAGATCCTCGATGGAAGCAATGCACCGCAATAACCGTATCGTCATCACCCCCGGCGAGCCTGCCGGGGTTGGGCCGGATTTGGTCACCGTACTGGCACAACAGGATTGGCCTGTTGAGCTGGTGGTGTGCGCCGATCCGGCCTTGTTGCTTGAGCGCGCCCGCCAGTTGGCGTTACCGCTCACGCTGCGCGACTACCAGCCAGGCCAACCTGCACAGCCACAGCGTGCCGGGACCTTAACGGTATTGCCCGTTGCAGCTCCGGCGGCCGTGGTCGCTGGCGAACTTAACGTCGCCAACAGCGCCTATGTGGTAGAGACTCTGGCACGTGCCTGTGACGGTTGCCTGAACGGTGAGTTCGCCGCGCTGGTCACTGGCCCGGTCAACAAAAGCATCATCAACGACGCTGGCGTGGCCTTTACCGGCCACACCGAGTTCTTTGCCGATCGCAGCCATTGTGAACGCGTGGTGATGATGCTGGCTACCGAGGAGCTTCGCGTCGCTCTGGCAACGACCCATCTGCCGTTACTGGCAGTCCCGGGTGCCATTACCCAACAGAGCCTGTTCGAAGTGATCACCATTCTCGATCGGGATCTGAAAAACCAGTTTGGCATTCCGCACCCGTTGATTTACGTCTGTGGGCTAAACCCACACGCGGGGGAAGGCGGCCATATGGGGCGTGAAGAGTTGGATGTGATTATTCCGGCTTTGGAGGTGCTGCGTAGTCGCGGCATCCAGCTGATTGGCCCGCTCCCGGCGGATACGCTGTTCCAGCCCAAATATCTGCAACATGCAGATGCGGTGCTGGCGATGTATCACGATCAGGGCTTGCCTGTACTAAAATACCAGGGGTTTGGTCGGGCGGTGAATATCACCCTCGGTTTGCCTTTTATCCGTACCTCGGTCGACCATGGTACCGCGTTGGAACTGGCTGGCAGCGGCACTACCGATGCAGGCAGCTTCAAAACGGCCTTGGCTCTCGCCATTAAAATGATAATTAACAGCAATGAATAATAGAGTCCACCAAGGGCACTTTGCCCGCAAACGTTTTGGACAGAACTTTTTAACCGATCAGTTTGTCATCGATAGCATTGTCTCAGCCATTCACCCACAGCCGGGCGAAGCGGTCGTCGAAATCGGCCCTGGCCTGGGAGCCTTGACCGAGCCGGTTGGCGCGCGTATGGATCGCATGACGGTGATTGAACTTGACCGCGATCTGGCAGCCCGCCTGGCCAATCACCCACAGCTGAAAGACAAGCTGACCATTCATCAGCAAGATGCCATGACGGTGAACTTCGCCGAGCTGGCAGCCGTGGAAGGCCAATCGTTGCGCGTGTTTGGCAACCTGCCGTATAACATCTCGACGCCGCTGATGTTCCACCTTTTCAGCTATACTTCAGCTATCCGCGACATGCACTTTATGCTGCAAAAAGAGGTGGTCAACCGTCTGGTTGCCGGCCCAAACAGCAAGGCATACGGGCGCTTGACCGTGATGGCGCAGTATTACTGCAACGTTATTCCCGTGTTGGAAGTGCCGCCGACTGCGTTCGCGCCACCGCCTAAAGTCGATTCTGCCGTGGTTCGTCTGGTACCGCATCTGGTGATGCCAAATATTGTCGGCGATGTGCGTATGCTCAGCCGCGTGACCACCCAGGCGTTTAACCAACGCAGAAAAACCATCCGCAACAGCCTGGGCGATCTTTTCACCCCGGAACAGTTGACGGAACTCGGCGTCGATCCGACGCTCAGAGCAGAGAATATTTCTGTAGCGCAGTACTGTAAGCTGGCAAACTGGCTTTCACAACAGCAGGCGCAGCAGCAATAAAGGAGCAGTTGTCATGATTGATTCGCCCCGTGTATGTGTGCAGGTACAGAGTGTGTATGTGGAATCACAATCGATACCTGAGGAAGAACGTTACGTCTTCGCGTATACCGTTACCATCCGTAATCTGGGGCGCTTTGACGTGCAACTGCTGGGCCGTTACTGGCTGATAACCAACAGTAACGGTCGGCAAACTGAAGTTCAGGGCGAGGGAGTGATCGGTGAACAGCCCATTATCCAGCCCGGCAGCGAGTTCCAATATACCAGCGGTGCGATACTCGAAACGCCGCTGGGCACCATGGAAGGCCACTATGAAATGGTTGATCAACAGGGTCAGCCATTCCGTACCGCTATTCCGGTGTTCCGTTTAGCCATCCCTACGCTGATCCACTAATATGTCGACATATCTTATCGGCGACGTTCATGGCTGTTTCGATGAACTGCAGTCGCTATTAGCGCAGGTTAATTTCGATCCCCTGCAAGACCAACTGTGGCTGACTGGCGACCTGGTCGCCCGTGGCCCCGGCTCGCTCGAAGTGCTGCGCTACGTCCGCTCTCTCGGCCCGGCATTGCGAATGGTTCTGGGTAACCACGACCTGCACCTGCTGGCGGTGTACGCCGGTATCAGCCGTAACAAACCCAAAGACCGCATTACCCCCTTGCTCGAAGCCCCTGATGCTGACGAGCTGATCAACTGGCTGCGTCGCCAGCCGGTGCTACAGGTGGATGATGAACGCAAACTGATCATGGGTCACGCTGGCATTACCCCACAGTGGGATATCGAGACCGCACAGATGTGTGCCCGTGAAGTGGAAGCGGTACTCAGCAGCGACAGTTATCCGTTATTTCTGGATGCGATGTACGGCGACATGCCCAACAACTGGAGCCCGGAACTGAGCGGGTTGGCACGCCTGCGCTTTAGTACTAATGCCTTGACCCGCATGCGCTATTGCTTCCCTAATGGCCAGTTGGACATGATCTGCAAAGATGCGCCGGGCACCGCTCCCGCTCCGCTGAAACCCTGGTTTGATCTGCCACGTCTGGTCGATCCCGAATACAGCATCATCTTCGGCCACTGGGCATCACTGGAAGGCAGAGGCACGCCGGAAGGGATCATCGGCCTGGATACCGGCTGCTGTTGGGGCGGGGATTTAACCCTGCTACGTTGGGAAGACAAGCGCTACTTTACCCAGCCAAGCAACCGCCGCGATGCAATAGACGGCGCGGATACGCTGGCAGCGTCTTAAAACGACAATGGGCACCCAAGGGTGCCCATTTGATAGCTAACCCGCCTTAGCGGCGTTCCAAAATCTCAAAACAGTAACCATGCGAGTTCAGTGCATCCGCATCGTGGAAGGCGCTGAACGAGGTTTCCCATTCGTCTGGCTCGTAATCCGGGAAGTAGGTATCGCCCCCCACTTCGGCATCGATATGCGTTAGATACATCCGGGAAGCCCGTGGCAGGAACTGGCTATAAATGCTGCCACCGCCCATCACCATCACTTCTTCCACCTCGCCAGCCGCAGCCAAGGCCTCCTCCAGCGAAGTCACCCAGGTCACGCCAGGTTCTTTACCCGGCTGGCTGCTTAACACGATATTATGGCGGCCCGGTAATGGGCGGCCAATCGACTCAAAGGTCTTACGGCCCATAATCACCGGTTTATTTAACGTGTTACGTTTAAACCACGCCAAATCCTCCGGCAGGTGCCACGGCATGGCATTTTCCATACCAATAACGCGATCCGCCGCCAAAGCAGCAATCAGGCTGATAATCATTGTTTAACCCTGTATAGGCAGCAAAATTGTTCACACTATACGTAAAGCCCCGGCCACCGTCGATAGACGAATCGAGCGATAGTCATATATCGGACGGCTCTGAAGATAAACTCCAGTAATCCCAGATCCTTAGAAAAAAGCCCTAAACGCCGGGACGTTTACGATACAGCCACAGACCCGGTACCGACAGGCCAATCGACAAGGCTCCCACGATAAAACAGGCTTTGAGGAAGTTGGAGATCATCACCGACATCAGGGCTTCGCTGTAGCCCAAATGTGAAATCTCCACCACGCTGATCATCGCGGTATAGGCTGAAATACCGGGGAACATCGGGATCACCGCCGCAACGGTAAACACCTTGGGATGTGCCAGCAGCCAGCGTGACCAGTAAATGCCGATGATACCGATCAGGATGGCGGCCAGGAACGAGCCCCACTCGATATTCATGCCGAAATGCATCATCAGCATCCGCGAACCGTGCCCCAGCGCCCCAAGCAAGGCACAGTAGCGCAGCGCTCGTAGCGGCACGTTGAACACCATGGCAAAGCCGAGCGCGGGTACCGCCGCCAGCAGCATGTCCTGTAACAGCGCCCACAGCAGGCTCATGACCACCCCCGTAAATCCCACAGCGACATCGCCATCACCACGCCGATGCAGGTTGCCAGCGTCAGTAAACTGGCCATCGCCCAGCGGGCCAGGCCGGTATTGACGTGGCCTTTAAACATATCGGCTACCGCGTTGATCAGCGGGAAACCGGGCACCAGCAACAGCACGCTGGCCGCCATCGCTACGCTGGAGGTTTGGTGGAAAAACGGCACACGTAACAGCAGGCCGGAGACCGACGTGGCGACAAAGGCCGTCAGGCAAAAGTTGATCAGCGGGTTCATATGGCGAGCGGTCAGCATCTGGCGCACAAACATCGCCAGACCACTGGCCATAAAGGTGACCGCAAAAGCATCTGGCCCGCCGCCGTTGAGCATGCTGAAACAGCCACAGGACAACCCCACCATCAGCACCACCAGCCAACGCGGATAGCGCAACGGACGGATTTTTTCAAAGCGCCGCGCCACGTCATGGACGTCGGCCAAATGGTGTTCCGCCAGGATCACAATGTGCTGCACCTCGGTCACCATTTGCATGTTGATCCCACGATCGACGTTCTTTCGCGTGGTGGTCAGGCAGGCATCATTGCTGATGGTGGTAAGCACCACGGCGTTGGCCGAGATGGAGCTTTCTACACTATCCATGCCAAGCGCCAGGCCCAAGCGAGTCGAAAGTTGTTCCACCACCATGCTTTCCGCCCCGTGCTGTAGCAGCAGCAACGCACACTGAATACACAGACGGGTGATCTCACGCTGTTGCTGGTTTACACCGGGTATCTCTGCGGTTAATTCCTTTTTCATGTCGCTCAATCACATCCTCTTAATGAAGACCCATCATATAACCAGAGATTGATGTAATAGGTTGATGCACGTCAGGAGGAGTGGCGTTATTATCAGCAGAATTAGGCCTTTTTCAGAGACTCGCTCATGCTTGAAACCTCATTGTTTGTCGCCGGCATTGCCACGCTCGGCATGCTTTCCCCCGGGCCAGACTTTTTTCTGGTGATTAAAAACGCAGCGCGCTATCCGCGCCTGGCAGCAATGATGACCGCGTTCGGCGTGATTTGCGGCGTGGCAACTCATATGTCTTACTGTGTCGCGGGTCTGGCGGTAGTGATCACCACCACGCCGTGGTTGTTCAACGTGCTGAAATACGCCGGTGCGGTGTACCTGATTTGGGTCGGTATTCAAGCCTTGTTGTCACGCGGTGGCAGCAAGATGAACGTCAGCAGCCTGCCTCAACAGCAGGTCAGCCTGAAAAGCGCCTTTGTACAAGGTTACCTGTGTAATCTGCTCAACCCGAAAGCCACGCTGTTCTTCCTCGCGGTGTTTACCCAGGTATTGCAAATCAACTCCGGCCTGGGTGAAAAACTGTGGTATGCCGGGATTATTTTCGGTCTTTCCGCC
This sequence comes from Serratia sp. 14-2641, assembly GCF_001692375.1. Taxonomy (NCBI): domain Bacteria; kingdom Pseudomonadati; phylum Pseudomonadota; class Gammaproteobacteria; order Enterobacterales; family Yersiniaceae; genus Serratia; species Serratia sp. 14-2641. The sequence goes on from NZ_LXKR01000005.1 coordinate 41,705, forward strand.
GTTTGGTGGCCGGTGCTGGTGTTTTTAATCCAAAGCGGGCCGGTACGCCGTGGGCTGGAGAAAACCCAGAAGGTGGTCGATAAGCTGCTGGGTGGGATGTTAATCGCCTTGGGCATCAAGGTCGCGCTGAGCTGAAAAACCGGCGAGGGGCAAACCCTCGCCAGCCAATTACCCTTTCGCTTCCACTACTTCTTCCTCAGGCGCTTTGCCATCAATACTGCCGCGCCAGCCGTTTTGCTGCACGTGAGATAGGCGCATCTGATCTTGCTCGATGGCCGACGACAGCATTTCTTTAGCCCGTTGCAGACTGGCGACACGGAACTCGGTATCTTCGTAGTTCTCCAGCGTATCCTCCAGCATCTTCAGGTTATACCGCCGGAAGGTATCCGCCTTTTCACGGGCTTCGTAGGCGTCCAGCCCCAGCAGTTCGAGAGTTTCTCTGCCGATCAGTAACGAGCTTTCAAAGGTTTCCCGCGCAGGTTTTTCAACCCCCAACTGCCGCAGTTGATACCAGTGGTCCACATCGCGGGCACGCGCCACCACTTTCAGGTGCGGGAAATGGCGTTTGACCAGCGCCGTCAGTTGCAGGTTAGCCTCCACGTCGTCGATGGCGTTAATCAGGATTTTGGCATGTTCCGCTCCTGCCGCTTCCAACAGATCGGCCCGCGTCGCATCGCCATAAAACACCTTGGTGCCAAATTTGCGCAGCGTTTCGATATGGTCCGGATCGTGATCCAGCACCACGGTATGCACGCCGTTGGCCAGCAGCATACGGCCTGCGATCTGGCCAAAACGGCCAAAACCGGCGATGATCACGCTGGCATTCTCTTCGTCGATCACATCTGCCGGGCGTTCGTCCTGCGGGGCATTTTTGGCCAGGCGAGCGGCAACCACCAGCAGCAATGGCGTGGCGGCCATCGAAAGTGCAACGGCCAACGTCAGCGATTTAGCCCATTCGAGTGGTAACACGCCAGCCATCTGTGCCGCAGCAAAGATCACAAAGGCAAACTCACTGCCCTGCCCCAGCAAAATGGCGAACAGCCCGCGCTGGCGCTTGGGTACCCCAAGCATCGGCGCAACCAGCCACAGCAGTGCCGCCTTCAACAGCATAAAGCCCAGCAACAGCGAGGCAATCAGCAACGGGTGATGGAACAGCGTGCCAAAGTCGATAGACATCCCCACGCCGATAAAGAACAACCCAAGCAACAGGCCTTTAAATGGCTGAATATCGCTTTCCAGCGCATGGCGGTATTCGGAACTGGCCAGCAACACGCCAGCCAGAAAGGCCCCCATCGCCATCGACAGCCCGGCCATTTCCAGCAGAATGCCAAAACCAAACACCAGGAACAGCGCCACGGCGCTGAAGACTTCACGCATGCCGGAACGCGCCACAAAGTGCAGCAAGGGCCGGGTCACATAGCGCCCCAACAGCACTACGACCGCCAGCGCCCCCACCACTTTGGCAGCAGAAAACACAAAGGCACCCAGCGTGGTAGCCGCGCCGCTGCTGGCTAGTAGTGGGATCATCGCCACCAAGGGAATAGCGGCAATATCCTGGAACAACAGTACCGCAAACGAGCTGCGGCCAATCGGCGAAGGCGTCAGGTTACGCTCACTCATCGCCTGCATGGCAATTGCCGTTGAGGAGAGTGCCAACGTCAAGCCAATCAGCAAGGCGACCTGCCAATTCAGGCCGAGGAAATAGCAGAAGGCGCTTAGCACCAGGCCGCATCCCACCATCTGGATGCTCCCGCCACCAAATACCGCTGCACGCAGCGTCCACAACCGCCGGGGATCCAGCTCCAACCCGATGATAAACAGCATCAACACCACGCCGATTTCGGCAAAAGTCAGTATCGACTCGGGATCGGAAACCAGTTTCAGCCCCCAGGGGCCAATCACACAGCCCGCAATCAGATAGCCGAGTACCGATCCCAACCCCAGGCGCACGGCAATCGGCACCAAAAGCCCGGCTGATCCCAGATAGATCAGCCCTTCAATCATCATCGAGTGATTATCCATTCACTGACTCCTGCTCTGCTGCTGGCTCGTTGTGTTCCATCAGATACTGCACCAGCCGCTGACGATAGGCTTCCCCGGCGGCGATCAAAGCCGGTTCGTTACAGGTAAAGGTGTTGTGCACGGCAAAATACGGTTGCCACTTCATACCGCAGTAAATCGCCGTGGCCTGTAGCGGCTGACCCAGTGCGGCAAAGTTGGGGTAATCGCCCAAAGTGAAATGCTGCTCATCTCCGCCGCTGGTGACCGCCCACAGACAGTCTTTCCCCACCAGGGCGTTGCCCTCGTGGCCATAGGCCCAGCCATGCTCCAGCACTTTGTCGATCCACAGTTTCAGCAACGGCGGCAAGCTGTACCACTGCATCGGATGCTGTAAAACCACCATATCGGCCCGTTCCAGCGCCCGCTGCTCGGCGTTGATATCGATATTAAAATCCGGATACAGTTCATACAGCGCACGGACCTCCACGCCGGGAATGTCTTTTACCGCCTGTAGCAACCGTTGGTTGGCATGGGAATGCCGGGGATAGGGATGGGCGTAAATAATCAGGATCATGCGCTTCTCGTTGTTGCGTTTCATACAACGAGTATATACCAGTCACCGTGCCGCCATTAATGACTTGAAAGCTTGCTAGCCCACGATGCCCCCATCCCCTGATCATCAGGATATGGGGGCAATATGACATCACTGGCTTACGGTAATTATTGATTTAACATGTTGATAATCTCAAACAAATGGTCAATTTCCTGACGAGTGTTGTAATGCATCAAACCGATCCGCACGACACCGCCACGTTGCTCCAGACCCAGTTGGCGGATTAGCCCCAGCGCATAAAAATGCCCGTTGCCGACACAAATATTGTGCTCTCCCAGCGCTCTGGCAACCGATTCAGGCAGCCCGTGCTCAAACGTCACGGCGAAAGTCGGTGTTCGGCAATTAGCATCAGGCCGATCGATTCCGTACAAACGCGCCCCCTTCACTTGCCGTAGTTTTTCCAAGAAATAAGCGCTGAGCGCTTCTTCATGCTGGCTGAGTTGGCTAAAGCTGTCTTGCAAGCGCTGGCGCAAGGGCGCTCCGGGTTCTCCCCACTGAGCCAGATATTCGATCGCAGCAGTCACCCCCGCAAGCCCTTCAAAACTCTGAGTTCCCGTTTCGAAACGCCCAGGACCAAGATCGGTGGCCGGTTCGACCTTGTAAGGACGTAACGTTTGTAACCACGGCGTAGCCAGATAGGCAATCCCGACGTGTGGACCAAAAAATTTATACGCGGAACACAGGAGTATGTCGCAACCCAACGCCTGAACATCAATAAGACGGTGTGGAGCATAGTGCACTGCATCTACATACACCAAAGCGCCAACCTGGTGTGCCGCCTCGACGATACGCTTTATATCCACGATCGAGCCTGTGGTATTTGACGCATAGGTGACAGCCACCAACCGGGTTCTGGCGTTCATGAGCGCACAAAGTTTATCGACGTCTAACGTACAATCCTGCGTATTAACAGGAACCTGATGGACAACGATCTGTTTATCGGCAGCGGCCTGTTGCCAGCTCGAAACGTTCGCATAGTGATCCAGAGCGGTGACGATCACCTCATCCCCGGCTTGCCAATCCCGGCTGATAGCGCGGCTCAGCTGAAAAGTCAGTGAGGTCATGTTGGCGCCAAAGACAATGTTGTCGGCCGAGCTGGCATTCAAGAACGCCCGAACGGACTCTCTGGCTTGTAACATCACTCGCTCAGTGGCTTTGCTGGAAAAATAGTGCCCCCCCAGGTTGGCATTATGGTGGCCCAAATAATCGACCATCTTGTCTAACACCGTGCGCGGGACCTGTGAGCCACCGGGACCATCAAAGAACACCACGCTTTTTCCTTGATACAGCTGACCCAGAGCGCTGAATTGCGTCCGGCTTTGTTCAGGCGTAAATTTCATGCCACCCTCGCTGTCAGAACAAAAACATCCATATGCCCTTCTTTATCGGTCACGACGGCACGGATTGGGCAGGCGTTATGCCACAGCTTACTATCAGCAATCATCGCAACTTCGCCATTTTCCAACACCTTACGGAAAAATGGCTCTTCGCGATTGCTGTTATAGAGCAGGATATCCCCCCCGACAATGTTATGCCTGTCGATACCGACTATCGCGATATGATCAAAACCATCACGATGGATGCCTTCTGGTGCCACCTGAGTTTCATCATAGGTGGTGGTAATGCGGATTTGGTGGATCTCGATTTCCTGGTTGTTCGGTAGAGCATTGCTTTCAACAAAGAGCCCACACATTTCGCGCATCCCCTCATTTTGCCAGGTCGTGGCCAGGAGCGGTTCAAACTGGCGGACAATATTGCCCTGAAAATGGTTGATATCCTCAGATTGTACAAACTCATGTTTGCCCGTCTCTACCACCTTTCCATCCTGAAAACGCATGACGGAATAACGCCGCAGGCGGTACTTGCCATCCGCATGCTGAGTGTGGGGAAGCGTGTTGAATGAAGGAGCCAGTTGAGCAATCCCCTCCTGGCTAAGATGGGTGATCTGCAGGATATTCTCGTGTTTGTTTAGCATGATGACACCTTATTGAACAGGCCCGTTTTACAACAGAAAATAACAGTAATCATCATTAAAAATAGATAAAGATAATGGGATATCAAATTTATCATCACAAAAATATGACGTACGCCCGAAAAATCAGCACAAGCCGCAAATCATCACTTTTGGGTTGCTCCAGCAATAAAAAAGGCGCTGCAAAAGCAGCGCCTCAGTGGTAGCCAAGTTATTAACTTACTTGGTGATACGTGCGTGCAGTTCCTGTACCGACGTGACCTGCTCGGTTGGATCGGCCTTCATCGCCATCGAGGTAGCAAAGCCGCCGTTCATCGTGGTGTCGTAGTGCACTTTATACTGCAGCGCACTGCGGCGGATCAGCTTGGAGTCTTCAATCGCCTGACGCCCCGCAGTGGTATTCACGATGTAGGTGTATTCGCCGTTCTTGATGCGGTCCTGAATGTGCGGACGCCCTTCATGCACCTTGTTGACCAGGCGTGGGTTAATCCCCGCTTCGCCCAGCACCACTGCGGTGCCGTGGGTAGCATCCAGTTCAAAGCCCTGCTTGAGCAGGCTGGCAGCCAAATCCACCACGCGAGCCTTGTCCCCACTGCGAACTGACAGCAGCGCACGGCCTTTCTTCATGCCGGAGTTACTGCCCAACATCGCCTTGGAGAAGGCTTCGGCGAAGGTACGGCCAACGCCCATCACTTCACCGGTCGAGCGCATTTCTGGCCCGAGGATCGGGTCAACGCCTGGGAACTTGTTGAACGGCAGCACCACTTCCTTGACCGAGTAGTACGGCGGGATGACCTCTTCAGTCACGCCCTGTTCGGCCAGTGATTTACCGGCCATCACGCGCGCCGCCACTTTTGCCAACGCTACGCCGGTAGCCTTGGAAACGAACGGCACGGTACGTGCGGCACGTGGGTTCACTTCGATCAGGTAGACTTCGTTGTTCTTCACCGCAAACTGCACGTTCATCAGACCACGAACCTGCAGCTCAAACGCCAGTTTTTCTACCTGCTGGCGCATCACGTCCTGGATCTCTTTGCTCAGCGTGTAGGCTGGCAGTGAACAAGCGGAGTCACCGGAGTGGACGCCAGCCTGTTCGATATGCTCCATGATGCCACCGATCAGCACGCGCTCGCCGTCACAGATAGCATCCACATCCACTTCTACCGCGTCGTCCAGGAAGCGGTCCAGCAGCACTGGCGCATCGTTGGATACGCTGACCGCGTTCTGGAAGTAACGACGCAGGTCGATGTCGTCGTAGACGATCTCCATCGCACGGCCACCCAGCACGTAGGATGGGCGCACCACCAGCGGATAACCGATGCCGGCCGCTTTCTCAACCGCCTGCTCGATGGTTGCCACGGTGGCGTTGGCCGGTTGCTTCAGGCCCAAGCGGTTAACCGCCTGCTGGAAACGTTCACGGTCTTCGGCACGGTCAATCGCATCAGGGCTGGTGCCAATAATCGGCACGCCTGCCGCTTCCAACTCACGCGCCAGTTTCAACGGGGTTTGCCCGCCATACTGCACGATCACGCCTTTTGGCTTCTCGATACGGACGATTTCCAGCACGTCTTCCAGCGTCACCGGTTCGAAGTACAAGCGATCCGAGGTGTCGTAGTCGGTAGAGACGGTTTCCGGGTTACAGTTGACCATGATGGTCTCGTAGCCGTCTTCGCGCAGCGCCAGCGAGGCGTGTACGCAGCAATAGTCGAACTCGATGCCCTGGCCGATACGGTTCGGGCCACCGCCCAGGATCATGATTTTCGGACGATCGTTGGTCGGGTTGGATTCACACTCGTCTTCATAGGTGGAATACATGTAGGCGGTGTCGGTCGCAAACTCTGCCGCACAGGTGTCCACACGCTTATAGACCGGGTGCATGTTGAAGCTGTGGCGCAGCTTGCGGATTTCGCTTTCCGCAACGCCAGCCAGCTTGGCCAGGCGCGCATCGGCAAAGCCTTTACGCTTGAGCGTACGCAGGAAATCAGCGTTCAGGCCGTTGATGCCCGCTTCGGCAACCTGCTCTTCCAGACGCACCAGCTCTTCAATCTGCACCAGGAACCAGCGGTCGATATTGGTCAGGTTGAACACGCCATCGACGGACAGACCGGCGCGGAAAGCATCGGCGATATACCAAATGCGATCGGAACCCGCATCCTTCAGCTCACGGCGGATCTTGGTCAAGGCTTCCGGATCGTCCAGGCTCACTTTCGGATCGAACCCGGTCGCGCCCACTTCCAGGCCGCGCAGCGCTTTCTGCAATGACTCCTGCTGAGTGCGGCCAATCGCCATCACTTCGCCGACCGACTTCATCTGGGTGGTCAGGCGATCGTTGGCACCGGCAAACTTCTCGAAGTTGAAGCGCGGGATCTTGGTGACGACATAGTCGATGGACGGCTCAAAGGAGGCTGGCGTACGGCCACCGGTGATGTCATTCATCAGCTCATCGAGGGTGTAACCCACCGCCAGCTTGGCGGCGATCTTGGCAATCGGGAAGCCGGTCGCTTTCGAGGCCAGCGCCGATGAACGGGATACGCGTGGGTTCATTTCAATCACGATCAGGCGGCCAGTTTTCGGGTTCACCGAGAACTGCACGTTGGAGCCGCCGGTTTCCACTCCGATCTCACGCAGTACCGCCATCGAGGCGTTACGCATGATTTGGTATTCTTTGTCGGTCAGCGTTTGCGCTGGAGCCACCGTGATGGAGTCACCGGTATGGATACCCATAGCATCGATGTTTTCGATCGAGCAGACGATGATGCAGTTGTCATTCTTATCGCGCACCACCTCCATCTCGTACTCTTTCCAGCCGATCAGCGATTCGTCAATCAGCAGCTCTTTGGTCGGGGACAGATCCAGACCGCGCTCGCAGATCTCTTCGAACTCTTCGCGGTTATAGGCGATGCCGCCACCGGTACCGCCCATGGTGAATGACGGGCGGATAATGCATGGGAAGCCCACATCAGCGGCCACCGCCAACGCTTCTTCCATATTATGGGCAATGCCGGAACGCGCCGTGTCCAGGCCAATTTTCTTCATGGCGATATCGAAACGGCGGCGGTCTTCGGCTTTGTCGATGGCATCGGCGGTAGCGCCGATCATGGTGACACCAAACTCGGCCAGTACGCCCTGACGTTCCAACTCCAACGCACAGTTCAGCGCGGTTTGCCCACCCATGGTTGGCAGCACCGCATCCGGGCGCTCTTTCTCGATGATTTTACGCACCACTTCCCAGTGGATCGGCTCGATGTAGGTGGCATCGGCCATTTCCGGGTCGGTCATGATGGTGGCCGGGTTCGAGTTGACCAGTACGACGCGATAACCTTCTTCACGCAGCGCCTTACACGCCTGGGCACCAGAGTAGTCAAATTCACACGCCTGGCCGATAACGATCGGGCCAGCGCCGAGGATCAGGATGCTTTTTATATCTGTACGTTTTGGCATGGCTTTTCTGGCTCCTGATTATTTGGCGTTGGTACGGTAAGTCTCAATCAGTTCGATAAAGTGATCGAACAGCGGCGCGGCATCGTGCGGGCCTGGGCTGGCTTCTGGGTGGCCCTGGAAGCTGAACGCGGCTTTATCGGTACGATGGATGCCCTGCACCGTGTGGTCGAACAGGGACTTATGCGTGACCCGCAATGTGTTCGGCAGATTATTTTCATCGACGGCAAAGCCGTGGTTCTGCGCGGTGATCATCACGGTATTGTTATCCAGATCCTTCACCGGGTGGTTACCGCCGTGGTGGCCAAGCTTCATCTTTATGGTTTTGGCACCGCTGGCCAGCGCCAACAGTTGGTGGCCCAGGCAGATACCAAATACCGGGATATCGGTTTCCAGGAAACGTTTGATCGCGGTGATGGCGTAATCGCAAGGCTCCGGGTCACCAGGGCCGTTGGACAGGAAGATGCCGTCCGGATTCATTTTCAGTACGTCTTCCGCAGGGGTTTGCGCTGGCACCACAGTGAGGCGGCAGCCGCGATCCACCAGCATACGCAGGATATTACGCTTGGCGCCGTAATCGTAGGCCACTACATGGTAAGGCAGTTCGCCCGCAGGTTTAGCCTCCGGCAAATCGCCTTCCAGCGTCCAGCTCCCCTGTTGCCAGGCGTAAGCTTCTTTGGTGGTGACCTCTTTTGCCAGGTCCATGCCTTTCAGGCCAGGGAAAGCCTTGGCTTTTTGCAGCGCCAGATCGGCATCGGTGAGGTCGCCCGCGATGATGCAGCCATTCTGTGCGCCTTTCTCACGCAGCAGACGAGTCAGCTTGCGGGTATCGATATCGGCAATCGCCACAATATTGTGACGCTTGAGGTAATCGGCCAGGCCCATTTCGTTGCGGTAGTTGCTGGCAATCAGGGGCAGGTCGCGGATGACAAGGCCTTGAGCATGAACAGCGGAGGATTCTGCGTCGGAATCATTGGTGCCGACATTGCCGATATGAGGATAAGTAAGAGTAACGATCTGGCGGGAGTAGGAAGGATCAGTGAGGATTTCTTGATAACCGGTCATCGAGGTATTGAAGACCACTTCCCCCACTGCCGTACCTTCTGCCCCGATGGCCCGACCGTGGAATTGGGTTCCGTCTTCCAGAACCAATAGCGCTGACTTAATCAAAACACCCTCCGAGGAATAATCAATCACAATATTTGCATATTAATTCAGATTTCACGCCCTAAATCAATGCAAAAACCGCCCTCAAGGCCAATTTTTGGCAAATTGGGCGCATTTTAATGATGAGCGTCCCGCTTGTCTAGATAAAGCGCCATTTTTTTCATTATTTTTGCAGCCTTCAGGGTTTAAAGGGGGTCACAGGCACAAAAACACCAGCAAACTTGACCGGGTAAACGGTTGCGAGACACAGTGACAGAAAAAATGGCTTAAAACAGCTTAAATCTGCGTAGGGAGCAATAAAGATGACGGAAAAAACAGGAATAAGACTAGATAACATATAAAAACAATAGCTACATTATTAAAAATGATATTAACCATCATTTTCAATGTTAAAAAAAAGGACAATAAAATTATTGTCCGATTATCATATCATTATGATCAACACAACCACATCACTATGGTGTTCATTAAAATTATAACTGGTCTAAACCGAGCACATCACGCATATCAAACAGCCCATTATGCTGGTTTGATATCCATGACGCGGCACGCACCGCGCCATTGGCAAACGTCATCCGGCTTGAGGCTTTATGGGTGATTTCTACCCGCTCGCCAATATCGGCAAACATGGCGGTATGTTCACCCACAATATCCCCGGCACGAATGGTGGCAAAGCCGATGCTCTTTGGATCGCGCTCGCCGGTATAGCCCACGCGCTCGTAAACCGCGCACTCTTTCAGATCGCGTCCCAAGGCACCGGCAATCGCCTCGCCCATAGCTAACGCCGTTCCTGAAGGAGCATCTACCTTGTGGCGGTGGTGAGCTTCCACAATTTCGATATCGGTATAATCGCCCATTACCTTGGCCGCTTTTTCCAGCAACTTGAGCACCACGTTGACGCCCACGCTGAAGTTGGCGGCAAACACGATGCCAATCTGCTGTGCCGCGGCCTGGATCGCCGCTTTACCTGCATCATCAAAACCGGTGGTGCCGATCACCATGGCTTTGCCGTGGGCCACGCAAAACGCCAGATGGGCCAGGGTGCCTTCCGGGCGGGTGAAGTCGATCAGGATATCGAAATCGTTGACAACCTTTTCCAGGTTATCGCTGACGGTGACACCCAATGCACCAACGCCAGCCAGCTCACCGGCATCTGTGTCAACCAGGCTAGAACCCAGGCGCTCCAGTGCCGCCCCCAATACTACGCCCTGTGCCTGCTGCACGGCCTGGATCAATTGGCGCCCCATGCGGCCACCGGAACCCGCAATCGCGATGCGGATTTGTGAATCAGTCATACTTCGCTCTCTTTTATGGTCAAAAGCCACTCCTCGGCTATGGGTTCAGGGTAACTTCCCTACCCTATCACTACCAGAGGATTTGCTTACGGATTAGAAAATTATGATATGCCCGGTATGTTATCAGTAACGCTGTCAATTGATTAACAATTACCCGATTAGCGTCAACCGTCTGGTGCTACATAATCATGCACTATTTATGCATTACGATGAATGGCGATAAAGTCGATTTTTGCTCATTCTGCACGCTAAAGGACGAGCTTAATACTGCAATACATAAAGCCTAAGGCAGGTGGGAGACATACAGGTTAGCCGACCGTTTAGCGCATGGATGCGCGATTCTAGCCCCCAGAGACGGGTTTACGGCGTGTCGGCGTTCTGTATGGCTCCCACCTGTTACACGATTAATTACAGCGAGTTAAAACGCAAAACGGGAAGCCAAGGCTTCCCGTTACTTAATGATATTGGCAACGATCAGTCGATCTGCTTGATATCCATGCGCAGTTCTTTCGGTACTTCAAACACGATGTTCTCTTCGCGGCCGCTGAGCTCCTGCACGTCTTTGCCGCCCAATGCTTTCAAGCGGCTGATGACGTCCTGAACCAGCACGTCCGGCGCAGAGGCTCCGGCGGTGACGCCAATGTTGCTGGCGTCTTTCAACCAGGATTCCTGAATGTCCGCCGCCGAGTCGATCAGATAGGCTGGTTTACCCACACGCTGGGCAAGTTCCGCCAGGCGGTTGGAGTTGGACGAGTTCTTCGACCCCACCACCAGCACCACGTCGGCATCACCAGCCAAGCTGCGCACCGCTTCCTGACGGTTGGTGGTGGCATAGCAGATATCGTCCTTGCGCGGCCCGATAATATCCGGGAAGCGCTTACGCAACGCATCGATCACATCGGAGGTATCATCCACCGATAAGGTCGTCTGGGTCATAAAGCACAGGTTATGCTCGTTCTTCACCTGCAATTGCCAGACATCTTCCGGCGACTCAACCAGGTACATGCCCCCCTCAGGGTTACTGTACTGGCCCATGGTGCCTTCCACTTCCGGATGCCCGGCATGGCCAATCAGGATCGCTTCGGTGCCCTTACGGCTGGCCCGAGCCACTTCCATATGCACCTTGGTCACCAATGGGCAGGTGGCATCAAACAGCATGGTCAGATCGCGGGCCTTAGCTTCGGCCCGAACAGCCTGCGACACGCCGTGGGCAGAGAAGATCAGGATCGAGCCGTCCGGCACTTCCGCGATCTCTTCGATAAATACCGCACCACGCTCGCGCAGGCTTTCGACCACATAGCGGTTATGCACCACTTCGTGACGCACGTAAATCGGCGCACCATAAATCTCCAGCGCACGTTCTACGATGCTGATCGCACGATCGACCCCGGCGCAGAAGCCACGCGGGTTAGCCAGCAATATTTGCATGCGCTTCCTCCTGCTGCGGGTCGATCTCCAGCACTTCGATATCGAAGGTCACCGGATGCCCCGCCAACGGATGGTTGAAATCAACGGTGATCGAATCTTCCGCCACTTCACGCACCACACCAGGCATTTCACTGCCGTCGATGGCGGTAAACAGCATGATGGTGCCAACATCCGGCACGCCGGTTTCGTTAAAATCGCGGCGTGAGAAGAACTGGATCAGATCCGGGTTCTCCGCACCGAACGCGGCTTCCGGTTGCAGGGTAAACGCACATTTGTCCCCTGCCCGCAGGCCGATCAGCTGCTGTTCCAGCGGAGCAGACAGGCTGCCATCACCCAGGCGGAACAGCGCTGGTTTGCCGTTACCCTGGGTTGATTCCGCGGTCGTTCCATCTGCCAGTTTCAGCGTGAAATGCACCAGCACTGCGCTGTTGCCGTTAACCTGAGCCGTCATATCACTTACCTTCGCTGTTGACGCTTTTCTTCGCCGGCAAGAACCCTTCCAGCACGATCATGGCGGCACCGACGCAGATAAAGCTGTCCGCCAGATTGAAGGTCGGGTAATGCCAGTTGCCGATATAAAAGTCGATGAAATCGACCACAAAGCCATGCCACAGACGATCAAACAGGTTGCCGAGCGCACCGCCGATAATAAAGGCATAGGCGATATTGTTCAGCTTCTGCTGGGCACTGCTGCGATACATCATCACCAGCAGCACCACCACGATGGCGACCGCAATACCGGCAAAGAACCAGCGCTGCCAGCCACCGTGATCCGCCAGGAAACTGAACGCCGCACCGTAGTTACGGGCGTAGTACAGGTTGATAGACGGGAACAACGGCTGGGTCTGGCCCAGCACGAAGTTACTCAGGATCCACTGTTTGCTGAAAAAATCCAGCGCCAGCACCACCACTACCAGCCATAGCCAGCGCAAGCCGGTCGAACTTATCGGTCTACTCATCAGGCGCTTGATCTCAGGCAAAGTTACGTTTTTCGCCGTCACCGGCTACGTTGGTCACACAGCGGCCGCAGAGTTCTGCGTGCTCCGCCACCTGGCCGACATCGGTGGTGTAATGCCAGCAGCGCGGGCACTTCTCACCATCCGCTTTGCTGAATGCAATTTTCAGCCCTTTCAACAGTTCGCTTTGCTGCGCATCGGCAGGAGCATCTGCAAACGGTGCTACGCTGGCCGATGAAGTCAGCAACACAAAGCGCAGTTCGTCCTGCAGGCTGTTCAGACGTGCTGCCAGATCGCTATCGGCGTACAGCGTAACCGCCGCCTCCAACGAACCGCCAATGTGCTTGTCCGCACGTGCCTGCTCCAGCACCTTGTTCACTTCACCACGCACTTTCAGCAGATCGGCCCAGAACGCATCGTTCATGCCTTCGCCTGCCGCCAGCCCGAACAGACCGTCGTACCACTCTTCGGTAAACACGTACTGCGGGCGCTCACCTGGCAGGAAGGCCCAGATTTCATCGGCGGTAAACGACATGATCGGCGCCATCCAACGTACCAGCGCTTCCGCAATGTGGAACAGAGCGGTCTGGCAGCTGCGACGGGCAACGCTGTCGCTTTTCGCGGTGTACTGACGGTCTTTAATGATGTCCAGATAGAAGGACCCCATTTCTACCGAGCAGAACTGCATCAGGCGCTGCACCACTTCGTGGAAATCGTAGTTGGCATAGGCCTGCTCGATATCCTGCTGCGCGGCCATTGCACGACCTACGGCCCAGCGATCCAGTACCACCATCTCTTCCGGTGCCACGCAGTCAGTGCTTGGATCAAACCCGTTCAGGTTGGCCAGCAGGAAACGCGCGGTATTACGGATGCGGCGATAAGAATCGGCAGCACGCTTGAGGATTTCGTCGGAAACCGCAATCTCGCCGGTGTAATCGGTAGAGGCGACCCACAGGCGCAGAATGTCGCCACCCAGCTTGTTCATCACGTCCTGCGGGCTGACGGTGTTGCCGATTGATTTGGACATTTTGCGGCCCTGACCATCGACGGTAAAGCCGTGGGTCAGCACTTCTTTGTAAGGCGCTTTACCCTTCATGGCGGTTGAAATCATCAGCGATGACATGAACCAGCCACGATGTTGGTCGGAACCTTCCAGATACATGTCGGCAGAGTGGCCGTTGAATTCTGGACGCACGTCAACCACGGAAGAATGGGTTGAACCCGAGTCGAACCAGACGTCCAGCGTATCTGGCACTTTCACATAATCGGCCGCTTCGGCACCGAGGATATCGGCAGCGTCCAGATCCCACCAGGCCTGGATCCCGTCTTGCTCAACACGCTTGGCCACTTCTTCCATCAGCTCTACGCTGCGTGGGTGAAGCTGCTCGGTGTCTTTATGTACGAACAGGGACATTGGGACGCCCCAGGTACGCTGGCGTGAGATACACCAGTCTGGGCGGTTAGCAACCATGGTTTCGATACGCGCCTGGCCCCAATCCGGGATCCATTGCACGCCTTTGATCTCTTCCAGCGACTGCTTGCGCAGACCCTTTTGATCCATGCTGATAAACCATTGCGGCGTGGCACGGAAGATGATCGGCGTTTTGTGGCGCCAGCAGCACGGGTAGCTGTGTTGCAGTTTTTCCACGTGCAGCAGAGCACCCTTTTCACGCAGCAGCTCAACGATCAGATCGTTGGCCTTGAACACGAACTTGCCGTCCAGCGTTGGATAGGTGCCGGTCAGGTAGCAGCCGTTCGGGCCAACCGGGTTGGCGACTTCCAGGCCGTATTTCTGGCCGATCACGAAGTCATCCGGGCCGTGGCCAGGAGCGGTATGTACGGCACCGGTACCGGCATCCAGCGTAACGTGATCGCCTAGGATCGCTGGCACGTCAAAGCCCATAAACGGATGGGTAAAGCGCATCAGTTCCAGATCGCTGCCCTTGCAGCTACCCAGCACTTCCCAATGGCTGATGCCTGCACGTTTCATCACGCTTTCTACCAGGTCCGCTGCCAGGATCAGGCACTGGCCTTCAACCTGGACCAGATGGTAGGCGAACTCTGCATTCAGCGAGATCGCACGGTTGGCAGGCAGCGTCCACGGTGTGGTCGTCCAGATCACCAGTGACACAGGGCCATTAACGCGGGTTACGCCAAATTTGCTGGCCACAGCCGCCGCATCAACCGCGTGGAACGCGACGTCGATGGATGGCGAGGTTTTGTCGTAATATTCAACTTCCGCTTCCGCCAGGGAAGAACCACAGTCCGTGCACCAGTGCACCGGCTTGGCGCCTTTGAGCAGATGACCATTGCTGATGATCTTGCCCAACGCACGGATGATGTTGGCTTCGGTTTTAAAATTCATGGTCAGGTACGGATGATCCCAGTCACCCAGCACCCCCAGACGGATAAAGTCTTTCTTCTGGCCTTCTACCTGCTCGGCGGCATATTCACGACATTTCTGGCGGAACTCTGCCGGTGTCAGTTTCTCACCCGGTTTGCCATACAGTTGCTCAACCTTCAGTTCGATAGGCAGACCGTGACAGTCCCAGCCAGGAACATAAGGCGAATCAAAGCCAGCCATCCCTTTTGACTTGATAATAATGTCTTTGAGGATCTTGTTTACCGAGTGACCAATGTGAATGCTGCCATTCGCATACGGAGGGCCGTCATGCAGAATGAAGGATTTCTTGCCCTTTTTGGCGGCACGAATGATCCCGTACAGATCCTGTTCATACCAACGTGCGAGCATGCCAGGTTCACGCTTGGCGAGATCGCCACGCATCGGGAACCCTGTTTCCGGCAAGTTCAGGGTATTCTTGTAGTCACTCATTAGATTCTCGATCTCGTTTCGGTTCGTAGATTAAGCCGGTGTCTGTAGCCCGAAGAACGTCCGGGCCGTCACCACATCATTGGCGATTTGCTGCTTTAGCGCATCGAGCGAAGCAAAACGCTGTTCATTGCGCAATTTTGCGCGCAGCACCACATCCAAGTGGCGCCCGTAAAGATCCATGGTTACGTCCAGCAGATGCACTTCCAACTGCTGACGTACGCCTGCCACCGTAGGGCGGGTGCCGATATTGGCCACGCCAGGCAAAGGCTCGGGGCCCAGGCCATAAACATCGACGGCATATACCCCTTTCACCGGGGCAACCAGGCGTTTGAGCGGCAGGTTGGCGGTGGGGAAACCAATGGTTCTCCCCAGTTCATCGCCATGCACTACGCGCCCGGAAATACTGTAAGGATGCCCCAGCAGGGTTTCTGCCAGCGGCAAATCATCATCACGCAGCGCATTGCGGATAGCGGTGCTGCTGATGCGCAGGTCGCCTTCACGGAAGCTTGGCGTGCTGACCACCTCAAAGCCGAACTCTTGCCCGGCAAGCTCTAACAGCGGGAAGTCCCCCTGGCGACCAGCACCAAAGCGGAAATCATCCCCCACCATCAGGAATTTTACCCCCAGCTTTTCGACCAGCAGCTCGGCAACGAATGCCTGAGCGGTATGGGCGGCAAAGCGGGGATCAAACTTGACGCATAACAGGTAATCAACCCCGGCCTGCGCCAGGTATTTGGCTTTGTCACGCAAACGCGTGAGGCGGGCCGGAGCCTTGTCCGCGGCAAACAGTTCCAGCGGCTGTGGCTCAAAGATCATGACAATGACGGGTAACCCCAGGCGTCGCCCTTCCTGCTTCAACTGCCCCAACAGCGCCTTGTGACCGCGATGGACGCCGTCAAAGTTGCCGATGGTGAGCACACAGCCACGGTGGCGTGCCCGGATATTATGGATGCCGCGAATTAGCTGCATAGCTGGCCCAACACAGTGGAAATCGGCGGATTATACCTTGTACAGCGGTCAAGGTTAACCCGCGATTGGTTCCTTTGATGTAATAGTCATACCATACCGGAGGATAATCGCCTTAACCACCGTTTATCTGGCCCAATGCGTGCTATATTAGCGCGCTGATAGCGAGCTTGGCTTCTGGCCGACGCTTGAAAGACGGGGGATAACCCACCAGGACCAACAGCTTGCAGACTGTGATGCAAATCACATGGCGATTTTTCTCGTGAAACACTGTATTCCCATGGCTGAAGCTGGTAAAATCCTGCGCCATCACAACGTAGCAAGTGCCGCCCGTACAAACGGCGCTTATTTGCACAAATCCATTGACAAACGAAGGCTAAAAGGGCATATTCCTCGGCCTTTGAATTGTCCTCAATATATATATTTGGGAGTTGGACCTTGGCTAATATCAAATCAGCTAAGAAACGCGCCATACAGTCTGAGAAACGTCGCAAGCATAACGCTAGCCGTCGCTCAATGGTGCGTACCTTCATTAAGAAGGTTGACGCAGCTATCGCAGCTGGCGACAAAGACGCAGCACAAAACGCATTCCTCGTAATGCAACCACTTGTGGATCGCCAGGCAGCTAAAGGCCTGATCCACAAAAACAAAGCAGCGCGTCATAAGTCAAACCTGACGGCGCGTATCAACGCAATGCAATAAGCATTACGTTGTGTGCTTGTTAAAAAAACCGGCCTCGGCCGGTTTTTTTACGCCTGACGTTCAAGCCTACAGCGCAAACAGCGCCGAGAAGTCCTTGTTGCATACCCGCTGTACCGCCGGGTGCTGGATCATTCGCTCGGCAAAAATGATGTAATACTCTTCCTGCACGCTATCGACACGCCCGATCTCCACCACGTCATCATCGCTATAGGTATCCAGCGCATACAGCGTTGGCGCCACGAAGATCGCATTGTGGTACAGGCCGAAAGCCTTCATCAGGGCCGCATCGTCAAACTCCCCCAGTATTTCGACCTTGATACCTTGCGTGTTGAACCAGTTGAGCAGCTTGCGCCCCAGCATTGAACGCCTTCCCGGGATCAGCAAGCGGCGCTGTTCCAGACAGGCAGGGAACGGTAAGTCGGGTATCGGCTGACGACAGAAGAAACTGACCCCACACTCGCCCAGCTTAAGCGAAAACAAACCTTCCTGCTGGCTAGAGTCAACCGGGCAATCCGACAGGATCATATCCAGCTTATGCTGGCTCAGTTGCTCCAACAGCATCTCATGGGTTGATTCAAAACAGCGCAGGTGGATTTGCTCGTTGTCCACCACCACCGCCGTTTCCAAGACCTGGCTGACCAGACGTTTGGATAGCGCATCCGCTACGCCCACGTCAAACAGCAGGTTGGACTCCTTGCGGTAGTTGACGATATCCAGCATTTCCTGGCTGAGCATAAACATCTTGTCGGCATAGCGGAACACCAGTTGGCCTAGCTCGGAGGGGACCAGCCCACGCCCCTGGCGTTTGAACAGCTTACCGTTGAGCCGTTCTTCCAGTGCCTTGATTTGGCCGGTGATGGTCTGCGGCGTGAGGAACAGGGCTTCTGCCGCTCCCACGACCGACCCCTCCTTGCACACCTGCCAGAAGTAATACAGATGGTTAAAGTTGATATGAGACATTCTCAAAACGTTCTCTCCTTAGGTTTCTCATCGGCAAACGGTCTGCCGTGATGAGCGACAAACTCCCTATCGTTAATTTCGGACAACGCAAAGTTATCTTTAATCCCAAGTGCAGCGTGGCTGACAAAGCCACGCTACCTCTACTATTGTAATAGCCCTTCAGTAACGAGGGGTAAATACAAAGGTCATCGGCTGCGAGGCAAGCTCAAACGCAGCAGGCCGTAACCCACTACCGCAGCACTGGTCGATCCCAATAGTATGCCTAATTTGGCATAGGTACTGAGAGCCACATCCGCATCGGCGAAGGCCAATGAGGCAATAAAAATCGACATGGTGAAACCAATACCACAGAGCACGGCCACGGCAAACACCTGTTTAAAGCCGATATCCTGCGGCAAGCGGGCAATCCCCAGCTTCACCGCCAGCCAGCAGAAGACGAAAATCCCCAGCGGCTTGCCGATAAACAGCCCGGCAGCAATCCCCAGCGGCAACAGTGAAGTCAACCCGCTCAAGGACACCCCTTGCAACGATACACCCGCGTTGGCAAAGGCAAACAGCGGCAGGATCAGGAAGGCGACCCAAGGGTGCAGCTCATGTTCCAAGGTTTCAGAGGGTGAAGGCTCACTCTTGGCATTCAGCGGGATCATGAAGCCCACAATCACCCCCGCAAGCGTAGCGTGAACGCCTGACTTGAGGATCGCTACCCACAGCACCAATCCGACCATCATATACAGCGAGGTCTTACCCACTCCCCGCCAGTTCATTAGCGCCAATACCACGATCGCCGCAGCCGCAACGCCCAGCGCCACCATCGAGACCTGATGGGTATAGAACAACGCGATAATGATAATGACCCCAAGGTCATCGATAATCGCCAAGGCCAGCAGGAATACCTTCAGGCTGGTCGGCACCCGGTTGCCCAGCAAGGCCATCACGCCCAAGGCAAAGGCAATATCCGTTGCCGCCGGGATCGCCCAGCCCTGGCGGGTCACTTCATCGGCACCGTTGAACAGCAGATAGATCAGCGCCGGAGCCAGCATGCCGCCTAACGCGGCAATCGCCGGGAAGATGGCCTTCTCACGCCCAGCCAGGGAACCTTGCAGCAGTTCACGTTTGACTTCAAGCCCCACCACCAGGAAGAAGATGGCCATTAAACCGTCGTTAATCCACAGCAGCAGCGGTTTGGCAATTTCCAGCGAGGCGATGCTGACCGCCACGGGTAAATTGAGGAAGGCCTGATACAGCCCCTGTACGGGGGTATTGGCCATGATCAAAGCCACCACGGCAGCAGCGATCAGAATAATGCCGCCAGCGGCTTCTTGACGCAGAAATTGACGAATAATAGTAGTCACAGTACGTCGCTCCAAAATGCCGTCGTGTTTCAAGCTGCAACTCGAAATCCATAGGGCATAGATAAAGAGGCAAAGCGCCCCGGTTTCCAGACAATGAAACGAGTATAGTCGAGTAATCACCTCGAAAAAATCAGTTTATAAATGCAAAATAACTCGATAAAACCGATCTGTTTGAGCTGTATATCACACTTTTTATAGGGGCATTCAGACAGCAAAGATAAAAAAACCCCGGTTTGCTTAAACCGGGGTTTGAGGAGTGATGCGCAGAGAAAGTTGATTAACGAGTCAGGTCGTCAAAAAACTTTTTCACGCCGTCGAAGAAGCTTTTCGAACGCGGGCTGTTTTTATCCCCAGAAGGGCCACCCAGACTCTCTTCCAACTCTTTGAGCAGCTGCTTCTGCTTCTCGTTCAGACTCACCGGCGTTTCTACCACCACGCGGCACAGCAGGTCACCCTGGCTGCCACCCCGTACCGATTTCACCCCTTTGCCACGCATGCGGAACAGTTTACCGGTCTGAGTTTCCGCCGGGACTTTCAGCTTGACGCGGCCATCCAGCGTTGGCACTTCAATCTCGCCACCCAAGGCAGCCATAGCAAAGTTGATCGGCACTTCACAATAGAGGTTATTGCCTTCACGCTCGAAGATCGGGTGAGCACTCACCTGAACCTGAACGTACAGATCCCCTGCTGGTGCACCGTGTTCACCAGCTTCACCTTCACCCGCCAAGCGGATGCGGTCGCCAGTATCTACGCCCGCCGGGATTTTCACCGACAGGGTTTTGGATTTCTCTACGCGACCGTGGCCATGACATTTGTTGCACGGATCCTTGATGATCTGACCACGCCCGTGGCAGTGCGGACAAGCCTGCTGCACGGTGAAGAACCCTTGGCGCATCTGCACCTGGCCCTGACCATGACAGGTCGGACAGGTTGCCGGTGAACTGCCCGGCTTGGCACCGTTGCCATGGCAGACATCGCACTCTTCCAGCGTTGGAATACGGATCTCTTTGGTCACGCCACGCACGGCTTCTTCGAGCGTCAGATCCATGTTGTAACGCAAATCGGATCCACGGCTGGCACGTTGACGGCGTCCGCCGCCAAAGATATCGCCAAACACGTCACCAAAGATGTCACTGAAGTCGGCACCGCCGCCACCAAAGCCACCACCACCGCCCATACCACCTTGCTCAAAGGCCGCATGGCCGTATTGATCGTAGGCAGCACGTTTTTGATCGTCGGTCAGGATCTCGTAGGCTTCCTTGACCTCTTTAAACTGGCTTTCGGCGTCTTTTTCCTGATTACGATCAGGGTGATACTTCATCGCCAGGCGCTTATACGCCTTTTTGATTTCGCGCTCGTCTGCCGTCTTGGCAACGCCGAGCACCTCGTAATAATCTCTCTTCGCCATTATTTCTCTTACCCTTAACATGCGTGCACGGGCGTAGAGTTGCCTCGACGCCCGTGCTGGTTTCCGGTTACGGCCTGTGGCCGCACCGTGCCCGCTTAAGGGCGATTATTTTTTGTCTTTAACTTCTTCAAACTCGGCGTCAACCACGTCGTCGTCTTTCTGCGCCGCGTTGTCTGCACCGGCATCAGCACCCTGTGCCTGCTGCGCTTGAGCCTGGGCCATTTCCATCAGCTTGCCGGAAACCTGCACCAGAGCCTGGGTTTTCGCTTCGATTTCGGCTTTATCTTCGCCTTTCACCGCCGCTTCCAGATCTTTCAGCGCGCTCTCGATAGCGGTTTTGTCTTCAGCTGGCAATTGCTCGCCCGCTTCTTCCAACTGCTTACGGGTACCGTGGATCAGGTGATCCGCCTGGTTACGAGTTTGCACCAGTTCTTCGAACTTACGGTCAGCTTCAGCGTTCACTTCGGCATCGCGCACCATTTTCTGGATTTCTTTTTCGTTCAGACCAGAAGAAGCCTTGATGGTGATCTTCTGCTCACGGCCGGTGTTCTTGTCTTTCGCAGACACGTGCAGAATACCGTCGGCATCGATATCGAAGGTCACTTCGATCTGTGCCATACCGCGTGGTGCCGGCTGGATGCCGTCCAGGTTGAACTGGCCCAGTGACTTGTTGTCATTGGCGCGTTTACGCTCACCCTGCAGCACATGGATGGTCACCGCTGCCTGGTTGTCTTCGGCAGTAGAGAACACCTGGCTGTGCTTGGTCGGGATAGTGGTGTTTTTGGTGATCAGCGGCGTCATTACGCTGCCCATGGTTTCGATACCCAGTGACAGTGGGGTAACGTCCAGCAGCAATACGTCTTTCACATCACCGGCCAACACACCGCCCTGAACCGCAGCACCAACGGCAACCGCTTCGTCCGGGTTAACGTCTTTACGTGGTTCTTTACCGAAGAAGTCAGCAACTTTCTTCTGAACCATAGGCATACGGGTCTGGCCACCGACCAGGATCACGTCCTGAATGTCAGAAACTGACAGGCCTGCATCTTTCAGTGCCACTTTCAGCGGCTCGATAGAGCGAGCAACCAGATCTTCTACCAGCGACTCGAGTTTTGCACGGGTCACTTTGATGTTCATGTGTTTTGGACCGCTGCCATCTGCAGTGATGTACGGCAGGTTGACGTCGGTCTGTTGAGCAGAAGACAGCTCGATCTTGGCTTTTTCAGCGGCTTCTTTCAGACGCTGCATCGCCAACGGATCGTTACGCAGATCCATGCCCTGCTCTTTCTTGAACTCTTCCACCAGATAGTTGATCAGGCGGCTGTCGAAGTCTTCACCACCCAGGTGGGTATCACCGTTGGTCGCCAGAACTTCGAAGGTTTTTTCACCGTCAACGTCGTCGATCTCAATGATTGAGATATCGAAAGTACCGCCACCCAGGTCATAAACCGCGATGGTACGGTTGCCCACTTCTTTGTCCAGGCCATAAGCCAGGGCCGCAGCAGTCGGTTCGTTGATGATACGTTTCACTTCCAGACCTGCGATACGGCCAGCATCTTTGGTCGCCTGACGCTGAGCATCGTTGAAGTAGGCAGGAACGGTGATAACCGCTTCAGTTACCGGCTCACCCAGGTAATCTTCCGCCGTTTTCTTCATTTTCTTCAGGACTTCCGCAGAGATCTGCGGAGGTGCCATTCTCTGGCCCTTCACTTCCAGCCAGGCGTCACCGTTATCGGCAGCGACGATGTTGTAAGGCATGATAGCCTTGTCACGCTGTGCTTCTTCATCCTGGAAGCGACGGCCAATCAGGCGCTTGATCGCAAACAGGGTGTTTTGTGGGTTGGTAACAGCCTGACGCTTAGCAGGCTGGCCAACCAGAATTTCACCATCCTGGGTATATGCGATGATTGAAGGAGTGGTGCGATCGCCTTCGGCATTCTCCAGCACGCGCGCCTTGCCACCATCCATAATTGCTACACAAGAGTTGGTTGTACCCAGGTCGATACCAATAATTTTGCCCATCTAAACATCTCCACTAATAAATTCATAATCGGTCAGGTTGCTAACTATATGCGGGCGTTTTTTTGCTTTTCAACTGCCCGGCATCTCAGTGTTACCCGCGGTCAGCAACTGCGGTTGCCAATAAGATGGGGCCATCCACACCAGCATCAAGGGGCAGGGCAAAAAAAATTTCGTTTTTATCCGCAGCCAGATCATTGTTTCCTGACGTGGGGATCATTATGATGCCGCGCGCTCTGATGGAAGTTATGGGTTTTTCGGCCATTCAGACCAATTATTAAATTACCTATCCATTTTCGTTACAATTCTGTTATCGCAGAGGACATATGCACTCCAACAAGTTGGCAAATCCCGGCCCCCTGGGTCTGATGGGCTTCGGGATGACTACCGTCTTGCTGAACCTGCACAACGCGGGCTTTTTCCCACTGACTTCCGTCATCATCAGTATGGGGATTTTCTTCGGTGGCATGGCTCAGATTTTTGCCGGTATTCTTGAGTTCAAGAAAGGCAACACCTTCGGCTTGACCGCCTTCACCTCTTACGGCTGCTTCTGGCTGAGCCTGGTAGGCATCCTGCTGCTGCCACGCATGGGCCTGGCAGAACCGACCGACGCGAACGTCCTCGGCATCTACCTTGCACTGTGGGGCGTCTTCACCCTGTTCATGTTCTTCGGCACGCTGCGCACCAACCGTGGGTTGCAGTTCGTGTTTGCCAGCCTGACCGTGCTGTTCGCACTGCTGGCCGTCGGCAACATCACCGGTAACCACGCGATCCTGACGTTCGCCGGTTACGAAGGCATTATCTGTGGTGCCAGCGCGATCTATCTGGCAATGGCTGAGGTGATCAACGAACAGTTGGGCCGCACCGTTCTGCCAATCGGCCCGGTGAAAGTTCAGCAGGCCACGCCTGCCGCTGTTACTGCATAAATCCGTACTAACGTGATTATAAAAAAACCCTGCGGTGTTCACTCGCAGGGTTTTTTATTGGGCGAAAATCCCTTAGTTCAAGAGTGGCTTTTCACTGTTCAGGTCGCGACGCAGGTAGATCCCCAGCAGCAGGCCGAGCGTCGATAACGCCAGCATATAGTAAGCGGGCGCTAACGGGGTTAACTTCATGATCAGCGTGACAAATACCGGGGTTAAACCACCAAAAATCGCGTATGCCACATTGTAGGAGAACGAAATCCCGCTAAATCGCACTTCCGCCGGAAAAGCCCGCACCAGGACGTAAGGCACCGCGCCGACGATCCCCACGCTGAAGCCAACCAATGCGTAGGTGGCAAACAGCATTTCTGGATGGGTTGCCACCGACTGATAGAACAGCCAACTGCACCCCGCCAACAGCAAACTGCCGACGATAAAGGTTTTGCTGGCACCAAAGCGATCTGCCGCCGAACCAGAGACGATACAGCCCGCAAACAGCATGACGATCGCGATGCTGTTGGCCTGCAGTGACAACGCCGGGGCTATGCCAAACTGTTTTTGCAGGTAGGTTGGCGTCATCAGGATCACCACCACAATGCCTGCCGACAACAACCAGGTCAGCAACATCGAGACCGCGATCTCTCTACGGTGATTCATCACCACCGATTTCAGCGGCAGCTCTTCTGCCAGCGCCTTACGCGCCTGCATCTCGATAAAGATTGGCGTTTCCTGCAACCAACGGCGCAGATACATGGCGAACAGACCAAAGATGCCCCCCAGGAAGAACGGGATACGCCAGCCACCGTCATGAATAGCCTGTTGGCTGAGCGTGGTATTGATAACGGTGGCCACCAGCGAGCCGAGCAGGATACCGGCCGTCAGGCCAGCAGTGAGCGTGCCACAGGCAAAACCAACGCGTTTGCGCGGCACATGCTCCGCCACAAACACCCAGGCACCAGGGACTTCACCACCGATCGCCGCGCCTTGCATAACCCGCATCAACAGCAGCAGCAACGGTGCGGCGATGCCGATATTGGCATAGGTGGGCAGCATCCCCATCGCCAACGTCGGTAACGCCATGAGCAGGATGCTCAGGCTGAACATCTTTTTACGGCCCACCAGATCGCCGAAGTGCGCCATGATAATGCCGCCCAATGGCCGAGCCAGATAGCCCGCCGCAAAGATACCGAAGGTCTGCACCTGACGCAGCCACTCAGGCATATCCGCCGGGAAGAACAGATCGCCCATTACCGCGGCAAAGAAAACAAAAATGATGAAGTCATAAAACTCCAACGCACCGCCCAGGGCAGCCAACGTCAGAGTTTTATAATCTTGCCGGTTGAGCCGGCGATTATTATCGTGATGCATAAGATACCGTTAGAGGAAACAGGAAAGACACAGAAAGCATAACGGCTGACTGTAAAAAGTTTCTTACTATAACGGCAAAATAATTTCACACCAGATGCGCTGAAGGTTATCCCGCAGATTGCTGAAATTTAGAGATTTATCTCGCGCCGCGCATTCTTGGGACGAAATGCTGCTACCACGGCCTCGTGAGTCTCTACATAAGGGCCTTCGAGCAGTTGGATGCAATAAGGCACGCTGGCAAAAATACCGTGCACTACCACCTTGCCTGCCTCGTCCTTCACCCCTTCCAGCGTTTCTTTAATCGATTTGGGTTGCCCCGGCAGATTGATGATCAACGCCTGTTTACGGATCGCGCCAACCTGGCGTGAAAGAATTGCCGTTGGCACATAGTGTAGGCTGATTTGGCGCATTTGCTCGCCAAAACCCGGCATTACCCGATCGGCAATCGCCAGCGTAGCGTCGGGAGTAACGTCACGCCGGGACGGCCCGGTGCCGCCGGTAGTCAACACCAGATGGCAGCCCATTTCATCAACCAGCTCACACAACGTATGCTCAATCAGCGTCTGCTCGTCAGGGATCAGCCGGGTTTCCAGGGTGAACGGCGTTGCCAAAGCGCTGCCCAGCCACTCTTCCAGCGCCGGGATCCCTTTATCCTGATAAACGCCCCCTGAAGCGCGGTCCGAAATAGAAACCAAACCAATGCGTAATGTATCCATGTTTTACCTCTGTCTTATGCCCCGATTACCGAAGGGAGATGAATGACGGGAGTATAGGGGGTTTGCCCGATGAGGTGGATATTCAGGTATAAAAAAAGGTGGCCGAGGCCACCTTCTGCACGACTTTTCGTAATTACAGCAAGTCGGCGATCATTTTTTCCAGCTTGCCCTGGTCTACGGCAAACTTGCGGATACCGTCGGTCAGTTTCTCAACCGCCATTGGATCCTGGTTGTGCTGCCAGTAGAACTCAGGCTCGGTCAGCGGTGCCGGACGCGCTTTCACTTCGCCGGTATAAGACAGTTTACGCTCCAGTGCGCCTTCGCTCTCCGCCAGCTCTTTCAGCAGTGCAGGGGCAATGGTCAGACGATCGCAGCCCGCCAGTTCGATGATTTCACCCACGTTACGGAAGCTGGCGCCCATCACCACGGTTTCATAGCCGTGCTGCTTGTAATACTGATAAATTTCAGACACTGAAACCACGCCCGGATCTTCGTTCGGGGCAAACTCTTTCTTGTCGCCATTGGCTTTGTACCAGTCAAGGATACGGCCAACGAACGGCGAGATCAGGTACACGCCAGCTTCGGCGCAGGCACGTGCCTGAGCGAAGGAGAACAGCAGCGTCAGGTTACAGTTGATGCCTTCTTTTTCCAGGCGCTCGGCCGCACGGATGCCCTGCCAGGTGGAGGCCAGTTTGATCAGGATGCGATCGTTGCTGATGCCCGCTTCGTTATACAGTTTGATCAGGCGCTTGGCTTTGGCAACGCTGGCTTCGGTATCATAAGACAGACGCGCGTCTACTTCGGTGGAAATGCGGCCCGGGACCAGTTTCAGGATCTCCAGACCAATGTTGACGGCCAGCTTGTCTGCGGCATCGGCAACCTGCTGATCGCTATCGCTGCTCTGCTCGCGAGCCCACGCAATGGCTTCATCGATCAGTTTGCGGTATTCAGGAATTTGCGCTGCATTGAGGATCAGCGAAGGGTTGGTGGTGGCATCTTGCGGTTGATATAGCTTCATTGCAGCGATATCACCCGTATCCGCAACTACCGTAGTCAGCTGGCGTAGGGACGTTAATTTATCGGTCATGTTGGCATTATCTCATCGTTTGTGCATGAACTTTTGGCATCGTTCAACCATGCCTTGTCCTGATAATAACATGCACGTAGCCCGGCGCAAGGCAGGAAAATCACGCGCTGGCGGCGGTTGTTTTATCCTTGTGCGAGCAACCGGTTACGCACCGATAATTCGCAATTACCGAAGCAATGCCACGGCATTAACGCGCAGTCCCCCCTGAAAATTATGTTAAATTCCCGCCAACTTTTTTATTCACCGCAAAAATCCAGAAGAAGGCTGTAATTCCCGTCAATGGGATGATTTTAGCCAAGTTCTTGTAGATAACTGACTCAAGTTTTCCGAACCAAGGTCGAAGAACCAGAGCAGCAGTAATCTTAACAAGGAGAAACATGTGACGGATCTGATTAACTTTATCAATAACATCCTGTGGAGTTCAGTACTGATCTATTTGCTGTTGGGGGCCGGCATCTACTTCACCTTACGTACCCGCTTTATTCAAATTCGTCACTTCAACCATATGTTTTCCGTGCTGAAGAACAGCACCAAAAGCGACGGTGCGGGCATTTCATCCTTCCAGGCACTATGCACTTCATTAGCCGCTCGTGTCGGCACCAACAACCTTACCGGCGTGGCGATAGCGCTTACGGCTGGCGGCCCCGGCGCCATCTTCTGGATGTGGGCGATCGCGTTTATCGGCATGGCGACCTCTTTCATTGAGAGTACCCTGGCGCAGCTCTACAAAACCAAAGACGATAACGGCCACTACCGTGGTGGCCCGGCCTACTATATGGAAAAAGGCTTGGGTATGCGCTGGATGGGCGTGATGTTCTCCATTTTCCTGCTGATCGCATTCGGCCTGGTGTTCAATGCGGTACAGGCCAACTCCATCGCCCTGGCCAGTTCCGTGGCCTTTAACATCGACCCCATGTACGTCGGCATAGTGTTGGTGGTGCTGAGCGCCATGGTGATCTTTGGCGGTATCCGCGCCATCGCCCGGGTCGCAGAAAAAATCGTACCGTTTATGGCCTTGGCTTACCTCCTGCTGGCGCTGTGGATCATCGGCCTGAATATTGAGCATATGCCAGCCATCCTGGCGTTGATCTTCAAAAGCGCTTTTGGCGTGCAGGAAGTCGCTGCCGGTACCCTCGGCTAAGGGATCTCCCAGGCCATGACTCAGGGTATACAACGCGGGCTGTTTTCTAACGAAGGCGGGATGGGCTCGGCTCCCAATGTGGCCGCTTCCGCTACCCCTTATCCGCCACACCCTGCCTCACAGGGCTATGTGCAGATGCTTGGCGCATTTGTCGATACCATCGTCATCTGTAGCGCAACGGCGGCGATAATCTTGGCCTCTGGTGCACTGGATAATCCCCCGTCCGACATCAGCGGCATCGATCTGACCCAGCGGGCCATGGCCAGCGCCGTCGGCTCCTGGGGCGCGCCCTTTGTCGCGATTGCCGTTTTCCTGTTTGCCTTTACCTCTATCATTGCCAATTATGCCTATGCCGAGAACAACCTGATCTTCCTTAAGCACCACCATCCGACCAAGCTGACGATTTTCCGCTGCTTTGCCTTGGGGATGGTGATGTTTGGCTCTATGGCAGAATTATCCACGGTGTGGAAAATGGCCGACATCTCGATGGCGCTGATGGCGATCACCAATCTGACCGCTATCTTGTTACTGTCCGACGTGGCCTTCAAATTGGCCAAGGATTACAACCACCAGCGTTCACTCGGCAAGCTGCCCACCTTTGACATCAACCACTACCCGGAGCTGGGATCCCAACTCGAACCGGGGATCTGGAAGCCGAGCAGGCAGAGTTAATCCTCTAGGGCGCGCGTAAAGTGCGCCCTATCACAGCCATACCTCCTGGTCTTGCGCGCTTTTTGCTACAGTAGCCACATGTTGATAAACAGGATGTGACCATGCTCATTATTATTTCACCTGCCAAAACCCTGGATTATGCAAGCCCGTTAGCCACCGAGCGCTTTACTCAGCCCGAATTGTTGGATCAGTCGCAAAAGCTGATCAAAATCTGCCGTAAGCTGACCCCGGCACAAATTTCCGGCCTGATGGGCATCAGCGATAAGCTCGCGGGCCTGAATGCCGCACGCTTTGGCGAATGGCAGCCTGACTTCACCCCGGACAATGCTCGCCAGGCGCTGTTGGCGTTTAAAGGCGACGTTTATACCGGCTTACAGGCACAAGACTTCAGCGAAGAGGATTTCGACTTCGCACAGCAGCATCTGCGGATGCTCTCTGGCCTGTACGGGGTGCTGCGCCCGCTGGACCTGATGATGCCTTACCGGCTGGAGATGGGGATCAAGCTGGAGAACCCGCAGGGCAAAGACCTATACAGCTTCTGGGGCGATCGGATCACCGAAAAGCTGAATCAGGCCCTGGAGCAGCAAGGCGATGATGTGGTGGTGAACCTGGCATCGGATGAATACTTCAAATCGGTAAAACCGGCCAAGCTGCGCGGTACGCTGATCAAGCCGGTATTCCTGGACGAGAAAAACGGCAAGTACAAAGTCATCAGCTTCTACGCCAAGAAAGCGCGTGGGCTGATGAGCCGCTTTATCATCAAGAATCGCTTGGAGCGCAGAGAACAGCTGGTTGATTTCAATCTGGAAGGGTATGCCTTCGATGAGGCGGCTTCGGCAGGTAATGAGCTGGTGTTCAAACGCCCGGAGCAGTGAGAAATCCGTTCCCTCTCCCCATTAGGAGAGGGAACGGGTTTTATCAGACTGGCAACGTCATCATGAATTGACGCAGCGCGGCAAAATCCGCCGCCATGTTATGCGACAACAGTGGCAACTGTGCGCGCACAGCCAAGGCCTGTGGTAACGGCAACTCCTGGCCGAGGATCTCTTCAACGCTTTCCTTGAACTTGGCCGGATGTGCCGTGCCCAGGAACAGACCAAACTCCCCTGCCTGCAATTGATCGCGCAGAACGCGGTAGGCGATCGCCGCATGAGGCTCTGAAAGGTAGCCCAAGGCAGCCAACTCCTTCATGGTTTCTTTGGTAGTTTCATCACTCACCGCGCCATGTGCCAACTCCTTCAACTGCCAGATTTTACGGCGGAACAGTTCTTCCACACGCGGCCAGTTGTTAGGCTGGCTGACGTCCATCGCATTGGATAACGTCGCCACGGTGGCGTTTGGCTGCCATTCACCAGTGGTCAGGAAGCGTGGCACGGTGTCGTTAGCATTGGTGGCGGCGATAAAGCGTTTCACCGGCAGCCCCAGGGATTTCGCCAGCAGCCCGGCGGTCAAGTCGCCAAAGTTGCCGCTTGGCACGGAAATCACCAACTGATTGCGGGCTTCCTGCGGCAGTTGCGCCACGGCTTCAAAGTAGTAGCAGATTTGCGCCAGCAGGCGGCTGATATTGATCGAGTTGGCCGAGTTCAGGTGAACGGCCTCTTTCAGTTCCTGATCGTCAAACGCCTGCTTCACCAACGCCTGGCAGGCGTCAAAGTCGCCATCGATAGCGATGGTGTGGATGTTGCCACCCAATGTGCAGAACAGCTTTTCCTGAAGCGAACTGATCTTGCCCTGTGGATAGAGGATCACCACGCGCACGTTTTTCAGGCCATAGAAGGCATGAGCAACGGCAGCGCCGGTATCACCGGAGGTTGCAGTCAAGATGGTCACTGGCTGATCGCCCGCAACTTCCGCCAGCATCTGCGCCATAAAGCGGCCGCCGAAGTCTTTAAACGCCAGCGTCGGGCCGTGGAACAGCTCCAGGCAGGCGACATCGCTCTCCACCTGTGCCACCGGGGCCGGGAACTCAAACGCGGCCTTCACCCGCTTGTACAGCGCCTCTTCGGCGATCTCGTCGCCAATAAAAGCGGACAGGATCTTGCTGCTGCGAGTGACAAAGTCCATCTCCAGCAACTTATCAATCTCGGTCAGTTCGAATTCTGGCAGTTCCAGCGGGAAAAACAGCCCTTGCTGCTTACCCAGGCCCTGTTTGATAGCCTGCGCGAAGCTGACCTGTTCGTTATGATCTTTCAGATTGTACAGTTTCATGCGTTATCCCAATAGTCGAGCGCCAGCGGTATCCAGGCGGCAAATATGAACAAAACCTTCGTCGTTTTGCAGGTAATGGTTGGTCAGCCAATCGGCCATGCGTTGCGCCGTTGCGCCGTCATCACAGACCGCAAACAGCGTCGGGCCGGAGCCGGAAATACCGCAGGCCAAGGCACCGATATCCTGTGAGGCTTTACGCGCTTCGGCAAAGCCTGGCAACAGGCGGGTGCGATAAGGCTCGGCAATCACGTCCTGCATCAGCTTGGCCGCCAGACGCGGTTGCTGAGTGTGACAAGCGTGAATAAAGCCCGCCAGATAACGGCCATGGCTGATACAGTCCTGGCGGCGGTATTGCGCGGGCAGAATGGCACGCGCCTCTGCGGTGGATACCTTGATGCCCGGATAGGCCATCACCCACAGCCAGTCTTTAAAGCCAGGCACTTCCTGGCTGATGATCCCTTCTTCTTCCAGCATCAGCTGCAAGCCGCCCAGATAGCAAGGCGCAACGTTATCGTAATGCACGCTGCCGGAAATACGCCCTTCCAGTTCGCCCATCAGGGCCAGCAGTTGCGTCTCGTTGAGCGGGCGATCGCAAAATTCGTTCATCGCCATCAGACCGGCCACCACCGAGCAAGCGCTGGATCCCAGCCCAGAGCCGATCGGCATGTTCTTCTCCAGCCGCATCGCTACCGGCACTTCACGGCCAATCGCCTGGCAGAAACGCTCCCAGCACTGGTAAACAATGTTCTCTTTAGGATCGCTCGGCAGCTTGCTGACAAAACGCCCGCCATTCTCCAGGCTGAAGCGGCTGGCCGCTTCTACACTGACGCAATCCCCCAGCAGCGTGCCGTCGATAGGGGAAACCGCAGCTCCCAGCACATCGAACCCGACGCTGACGTTACCAATTGAGGCCGGTGCATACACCTTAACCATATTAGACTCCCAACTTCCATGACAGTGTGCGCAACAGATCGGCAAATACCCCGGCCGCCGTCACATCATTACCGGCACCATAACCGCGCAGCACCAGCGGTAATGGCTGATAGTAACGGCTGTAGAAGGCCAGGGCGTTCTCACCGTTCTTCACTTTATACAACGGATCGTTGCCGTCTACCGCATCAATACGTACCAGGCAGCGGCCTTCTTCGATGGCACCCACATAACGCAGCACCTTACCTTCCGCGGCAGCAGCGGCCACACGGCGGTTAAATTCGGCATCCAACTCCGGCAGGCGGGCAATAAAGCTCTCCACATCACCGCTGGCATCAAACGACGGCGGTAGCACCGATTCGACTTCAATATCGCTCAGTTCAAGCGCATAGCCCGCTTCACGCGCCAGGATCAACAGCTTGCGAGCGAC
The DNA here is from genome assembly GCF_001692375.1 of Serratia sp. 14-2641. Classification (NCBI taxonomy): domain Bacteria; kingdom Pseudomonadati; phylum Pseudomonadota; class Gammaproteobacteria; order Enterobacterales; family Yersiniaceae; genus Serratia; species Serratia sp. 14-2641. The sequence goes on from NZ_LXKR01000005.1 coordinate 74,290, forward strand.
ATCCATCCCCGAGAGGTCATCACGCGGATCTGGCTCGGTGTAACCGAGGGCCTTGGCCTGCAAGGTGGCCTCTGACAGCGACATCCCCTCATCCAGTTTACCGAAGATAAAGGACAGTGACCCCGACAGGATACCGGTGAAACGCACCAACTCATCGCCCGCATTGAGCAGGTTCTGCAGGTTTTCAATCACCGGCAGGCCCGCACCCACGTTGGTGTCATACAGGAATTTGCGGCGAGAACCGGCTGCTGCGGTGCGCAGTTGCTGGTAATAATTCATCGACGAGGTGTTGGCCTTCTTGTTTGGCGTTACCACGTGGAAACCATCGGCCAGGAAATCGGCATACTGATCGGCCACTGCCTGGCTGGAGGTACAGTCGACGATCACCGGATTGAGCAGGTGGCACTCTTTCACCAGGCGGATCAGGCGGCCCAGATTGAAAGGCTCTTTGGCTTCGGCCAGTTCGTCCCGCCAGCTTTCCAGCGAGATGCCGTGCACGTTGGTCAACATCGCCCTTGAGTTGGCAATGCCACAGATACGCAGATCGATGTGTTTTTGCTTCAGCCAAGGCTGCTGGCGATAAACCTGCTCGATCAGCGCCCCGCCGACGCCGCCGACGCCAATCACAAACACTTCGATCACCTGATCGGTGTTGAACAGCATCTGATGGCTGACGCGCACACCGGTGGTGGCGGAATCATTATCGACCACCACGGAGATTGAACGCTCGGAAGAGCCTTGAGCGATCGCCACGATATTGATGTTGGCGCGAGCCAAAGCAGAGAAGAAGCGCGCAGAGATGCCACGCAGGGTGCGCATACCGTCGCCGACGACCGAGATGATTGCCAGGCGCTCCATCACGTCCAGCGGCTCCAGCACGCCGTCTTTCAACTCCAGGTAGAATTCGTCCTCCAGGGCACGACGAGCGCGTTGCAGCTCGCTCTGGGGCACACAGAAGCTGATGCTGTATTCGGAAGAGGACTGGGTGATCAACACCACCGAGATCCCGGCGCGTGACATCACGGCAAACACACGTGCCGCCATGCCGACCATGCCTTTCATTCCTGGGCCGGACACGTTGATCATCGCCATATTGTTCAGATTGGTGATGCCCTTTACCGGCGTATCATCAGCCACGCTTTCGCCACCGATCAAGGTGCCGGGAGCTTGTGGGTTGGCGGTGTTTTTAATCAGGCAAGGGATTTGGAACTGGGCAATCGGGGTGATGGTACGCGGGTGGAGAACTTTGGCGCCGAAGTAGGAGAGCTCCATCGCCTCGCGGTAGGACATCGACTTCAATAGTCGGGCATCCGGCACGGTACGCGGATCGCAGGTATAAACCCCGTCCACATCGGTCCAGATCTCGCAACAGTCGGCACGCAGGCAAGCGGCCAGCACGGCGGCGGAATAATCGGAGCCGTTGCGCCCCAGCACGACCAGTTCGCCTTTGTCGTTACCGGCAGTAAAGCCCGCCATCAGGACGATATGGTCAGAAGGAATGGCCGCTGCAGCGATACGGAGAGTGGACTCGGCAATATCTACGGTCGACTCCAGATAGTGGCCCTGAGCCAGCAGCTTCTCTACCGGGTTAATCACCGTCACCGGGTAGCCCTTGGCTTTGAAGACGCCTTCCATGATGGCAATAGAAAGCTTTTCACCCCGGCAGATGATGGCCGCATTGACGCTATCCGGGCACTGCCCCAACAACGCCACGCCATGCAGTACCTGTTTGAGCTGCGCGAACTCCTGCTCGACCAGTGCCTTGAGGCGATCGTACTCAAAGCCAGGCAGCGCCTTGGCCAAACCGCTGAGCAGGTCGGCAAAGATACGCTCGGCGTCGCTCATGGTTGGCAGAATATCCTGGCCGGCTACCGTTTTTTCAATCATCGCCACCAGGTGATTGGTGATCTTGGCCGGTGCGGACAATACCGTGGCTACCTGTCCCTGGCGTGCATTGTTCTCCACGATATCGGCAACGCGCAGAAAACGTTCCGCATTCGCTACCGAGGTTCCACCAAATTTAAGCACTCGCATTTCTGTTATCTCCTGAATTTATGCCGAAAAAAAAGCCCGCACTGGTTAGGTGCGGGCTTTTTTCTTCTGTTTCCTGTACGCGTCAGCCCGCCCCGTTACCTGTGGTATCGGTGGTGGTAATAATTGTCGTATTCAGGCTGATGTTTCGCATTTTGTCTGTCTGTCTCATTAGAATCTCTGTCCCCTCTATTGGTTAAAGCAATCGTCTGGCCAAGTCAAATTATTTCTTTATTTTGCCTATTTACTGGCCACAGCGGGATCTGCGCGATGAAGCCGATAAAAAAACGGAATTGCAGAACAAAAAATCACAATGAAGCCGATTAAATAGTGAATAACACCAGACAAGCAACAGAAAACGCCTACATCACTTCGTCAGTTTTTTTTCAATATCATGCAGCAACCGGTGCAGCATGACAGTATCGCGCTGCTGCAACACCCCGAGCCGCTGGTGTAACCAATCGCGCAATTTTTGGTCATCTGCCACGTCCAGCGCCTGTAACAGGCGATCTGCCCGTTGCCGCAACGCGTTGAGCTGCCCGGCATCGGCTAGGGGGTCCTGCTGCGCGCTGACTGACATTAACTGCGCCAGTTGATAGCAATACACCATCACCGCCTGGCCGAGGTTCAGCGAAGGATAATCGGCCACCATCGGGACGCCGGTCAGCAGATCGGCCAACTCAAGCTCTTCATTGGTCAGGCCCGAGTCTTCACGGCCAAACACCAGTGCAGCCTGATGCACCCATTGCTGGCGTTCCGCCAACTGCTCCGTCAGTTGCTGAGGGGTACAGTAGTAATGGAAGCGTGCGCGGCTGCGAGCGGTGGTCGCAACGGTAAAGTCCACGTCTGCCAATGCCTCTTGCAGGGTAGAAAACGTCTGCACCGCATCCAGAATATCGCCAGCGCCGTGGGCGACCCAGCGGGCGGCGGGCTGCAGATGGGCCTCGCTGTCTACGATGCGCAATGAGGTGAAGCCCATGGTTTTCATCGCCCGCGCCGCTGCGCCAACATTTTCCGCCCGAGCGGGCGCGACTAACACGATATGAAGCTGCATCAAGACTCCAGAAAAATAAAGAGAATAGTTCTTTGACTGTTGGGATTTGTCTGATTATATTTACAAACGATTAACATCGTAAATGGTCTCTTGCTATAATATTATTAAATAGGCACTTCAACCTATAAAGCAGACGAAGCATTCATAACTACAGGTTAAATTTTAATTTTCATTAAAAACAAAGCACTGTATTTTCACCCTAAACAGTTAGCTTTCAATTGTAACGCATCGGCCCCAACAAAGCTGAATCGTTCACAGAATTTGACGATCTGTGACTTAACTTGGCAGTTCTGTAAGTGTTTTTCACAAAACTGTTAACGTGCTACAATTGAATTTGATATATGTCAACAAAGGGTAGTTTTGTTAGGTGATGAATTCGGCACACACTGTTATATTGCTGTTAATAGGGTTAGGATATGCGCCGTTTTGGCATCATTCGGGGTGGTAAAAAATAGCCCCCCACCCAGCTAGCGATCTTGTTGACATTGATGGAAAGCGCATCAAGAACGAGTTTACGTACTGTAGTCGTTTGGTAATTGAGGGAACGTGAGCGGTATCTCTGCCCTCCATGGAAGAACACCGAGACTGCTGTACTTCCTATTTTCTATTTTGTTGGCAATTTTAGGTAGCAAATATGCAGACCCCGCACATTCTGATTGTCGAAGACGAGTTAGTCACTCGTAACACCCTGAAGAGCATTTTCGAGGCGGAAGGCTACATTGTTCATGAAGCCAATGACGGTGCAGAAATGCACAACATCCTGTCCGAAAATGATATCAACCTGGTTATCATGGATATCAACCTGCCAGGCAAGAACGGCCTGTTGCTGGCGCGTGAACTACGCGAACAAGCCAGCGTCGCGCTGATGTTCCTGACCGGTCGTGATAATGAAGTCGATAAAATCCTTGGCCTGGAAATCGGCGCCGATGACTATATCACCAAACCGTTCAACCCACGCGAACTGACCATCCGTGCGCGCAACCTGCTGTCACGCACCATGAATCTGGGTAGCGTCGGCGAAGAGCGCAAGCTGGTTGAGAGCTACAAGTTCAACGGTTGGGAGCTGGACATCAACAGCCGTTCTCTGATCGGCCCTGCTGGCGAGCAGTACAAACTGCCACGCAGCGAATTCCGCGCCATGCTGCACTTCTGTGAAAACCCGGGCAAGATCCAGTCCCGTGGTGAGTTGCTGAAGAAAATGACTGGCCGTGAGTTGAAGCCGCATGACCGTACCGTAGACGTGACCATCCGTCGTATTCGTAAGCACTTCGAATCCACGCCGGACACGCCGGAAATCATTGCCACCATTCATGGTGAAGGTTACCGCTTCTGCGGCGATCTGGAAGAATAAGCCTGTCTTAACGTCACAGGTTAAAAAGGGTTCAGCTTGCTGAACCCTTTTTTATTGAGACCAGACGCGATGCCATCTGAATGGGCTCACAACGTAGGGGGGCGCTGTATACTGCGCCCGTCTGGATTACTTGGCTTCACCCCAAGGGATGATTGGCACCGCGCTCAGGGCATTTTTCGGTGAACCATCTACCACCCGATCGGAATAGCTCAGGTAGATCAGCGCATTGCGATTGGCATCATAAAAACGCACTACCTGCAGCTTTTTGAACACCAAAGAGGTGCGCTTCTGGAACACCACGGTTCCCTCCGCCTTGCCCTTTTTAATCTTGTCGCTCAGCTCGATCGGCCCAACCTGCTGGCAAGAAATGGCGGCATCCGAGGTATCCTCTGCCAGCCCTAACCCACCCTTTATCCCACCGGTTTTAGCCCGGCTGATATAACAAGTTACATTTTTCACATCGGGATCGTCGAACGCTTCCACCACAATTTTATGATCTGGACCAAACAGTTTGAACACCGTATCGACCGATCCTACCTGTTCCGCCTGCGCGCTATTAACCGTTGCGCAAACCAGACCGAACAAAAATATCCATCCTTTTTTCATTCACTTAACTCCAATAGAACAGCGTGTTAAATCACAGGGCTGCTAATAAGAACGCCGATGCTTCAGGTCATAGAAATGGGTTTTCCTCGGCCCAGGCAGCTCTTTTTAGCACAGAGAGCGAAAAAAATCTTTGGGAGTCGTGGAGGAAAAAAGTTGCTATTATGCGGCATCGTCATCGCTTAATGCCTGTTAACACCAGTTTTCCCCCGCTTCCCGCAACGCATATCGCAAAAGCGCCGTATGTAATGCAACTGATTGATCAATAAGTCAGTGAGCATCAGGTATCAGCATGACAAATCAAACAGTTCGGGTTCCGAACCTGAAGCTCTACGAGGAAGATCTATGGATCAAGCCGGTATCATTCGTGATCTGCTTAGCTGGCTGGAAAGCCATTTGGACCAACCTTTGTCACTGGATAACGTGGCGGCAAAAGCGGGTTACTCTAAATGGCATCTGCAACGGATGTTTAAGGATATCACTGGGAACGCCATCGGCGCCTATATTCGGGCAAGAAGATTGTCCAAAGCCGCCGTCGCATTACGCCTCACCAGTCGGCCTATTCTGGATATTGCTTTGCAGTATCGTTTCGACTCACAGCAGACCTTCACTCGCGCATTCAAAAAACAGTTTGCGCAAACCCCGGCGCTGTATCGCCGTTCAGAAGACTGGAACGCCTTCGGCATGTGCCCGCCAATACGTCTGGGCGCCTTTACGCTGCCACATCCAGAGTTTGTCACGCTACCAGAGCTGGACCTGATCGGCCTGACGCAGAGCTACTCCTGTACGTTAGAGCAAATCTCCAACTTCCGCTCCGAGCTCCGTACCCAATTCTGGCAACAGTACCTGGGGCAGATAGAAACCCTGCCACCGGTGCTTTACGGCCTGCACCACTCGCGGCCAAGCCAGGAAAAAGACGACGAGCAGGAAGTGCTGTATACCACTGCCCTGGAGGCGCAACACGTTCCGACCAAGGTGCAGGAAGGCCAGCCGATCACGCTGCAGGGCGGTGAATATGCCATGTTCAGCTATCAGGGGCCAGCATCCGGCCTGCAGGACTTTATCCTGATACTGTACGGCACTTGCCTGCCAGCATTGGAACTGACCCGCCGCAAAGGGCACGATATTGAGCGCTTCTATCCGCAAGGTGACCGGCGTCCGCCTCAGCCACCCAGCGAGATCCGTTGCGACTATCTGATCCCGATCCGCCGTTAGCGCTGTAGCTCATCCAACGCGGGCATGTCCAGATGCGAGATATCGCCCGCGCTTTCCACAATCCAGCCTGGAGCCAACCAGGGGCTTTGCTGATAGTCGACGCGTGACAACGAGCAGTTGCGCAAACGCAGACGGCGCTCTGCATAGGCCGGTAACCCTAACACTGTCCCGATCAGGCACCCCAGTGCGATACCGTGGCTGACAATCAACGGCTTGCTGCCCTGTGGCAGTTTCAGGCACTCTGTCAGCGCCGCATGCATCCGCGTGGCCAACTCCGTCATAGATTCACCTTGAGGGATACGGCCGTCAGCAGTACCATCGACCATCTGTTTACGCCACAGCTCTTCCTGCGGTGTCAGGCTGTCGATCAAACGTTCTTCCAGAACGCCCATATGCAGTTCACGCAGCCGGGCATCTACCATAACGTCGCAACCGCAAGCGTCCGCAATGATTTGCGCGGTCTGACGGGTGCGGCCCAGATCGCTGGAAATCACGTGCGTCACGCCCTCGCGGCTAACGCGTTTGCCAACCAGATGAGCCTGGTGAACGCCAGTGGCGGTTAATGGGCTGTCGGATTGGCCCTGAATGCGGCGTGCTGCGTTCCATTCCGTTTCGCCGTGGCGAACGAGGTATACCTGTAACATTATGCTTTTCCGTTATACTGCGTGAAACTTGAGTTTATCTGTGGCTCGTGCCTTGCACTACGCATAACTTGCCGCCATCAAAAATCATGGCAAGACACAGCCCCACTTTAAGGAAGCTAAAGCCGTTATGTATCATGTTATCGCTGCAACTACCAACCCGGCAAAGATCAGGGCTATTCAACTGGCTTTTGAAGATACCTTTGGCGCAGACCAATGCCGCATAGAATCGGTTGACGTCGCCAGCGGCGTTTCACTGCAACCCATTGGCAATACCGAAACCCGTACCGGCGCACGCCAGCGCGTGATGGAAGCCCGGCAGGTGCGGCCAGAAGCCGACTTTTGGGTCGGAGTAGAAGCCGGGATCGAAGAAAATATGACGTTCGCCTGGATGACGGTAGAAAACCCGACGACCCGTGGCGAATCGCGTTCTGCCAGCCTGATGCTGCCAGAATCAATTTTACAGGGTATTCGGGCTGGTCGCGAGTTAGGCGATGAAATGACCTTGATCACCGGCAATAGCGAAGTCAAACGTCAGGGGGGAGCGATCGGTATCTTTACCGACGGTCGGCTGAGCCGCACCAGCGTTTACCATCAGGCGCTGCTGCTGGCACTGGTGCCGTTCCACAATCCGATCTACCGCAGCCACAACAGCAATAATACGCCGCAGCAATAAGCCACCGGGGTGATGGCGTCACCCCAGTAGTTGCTGTTCCAGCCACTGTTTCAGCGCTGGCGTCGCCATCTTCAGGCTGTTTGACCCTCTGGTGATGGTTGCGATACCTGCCCCGAGCTCATTCTTCAGCTCGCGCTGGCTCATTTCGCCACGCATCAGTTCCTGAATAATCCGCACCCGTGTCCCCAGCGCAGTTCGCTCATCCGGCGTCAGCAGCAGTTGCATCAACTGTTGGTGCAGATCCTGATCGAACGAGCTCTGCAGCAGTGCGACAAAGCGCAGCCAATCTTCATTGCCTTGTTCTGAAAGAGCGGGGTCGTTTAGCGATAATTGCGTCATGCCAGCCACCATACTATTTAACTAGTACAGCAGCATAGCATAGACCAGGTAGCCGTCAAAATGCCGCTAACGCTAAGCTAAATAGCTGCATGTATTGGTGCAACAGGTGGGGCCATGCAGAACGCCGACACGCCGTAAACTCATCCCTGAGGGCTCGAATCGCGCATCCTTGCGCTCAACGGTCGGCTAACCTGCCTGGCTCCCACCTGCCTCTGACTTTCGTGGTGCGGTATTAAACACAGTTATTTAGGTAACTATCTTATCGAGAATTAGTAGCGTCTTTGCCACTCGGCATCCGTCAATACCTTCGCTGGTCGATGCATGAAGTAACGATAAAATGCGTCATAGGCCAACACGTTCTTCACGTAAGAACGGGTTTCCGAGAACGGAATGCTTTCCACAAACGCCACGGCATCCACCCGGCCATCGGTATTGCCTAACCAGGTATTCACCCGTGATGGGCCAGCGTTATAGGCCGCAGACGCAAGAATACGGTTACGACCAAATTGCTGATACACCGACTCCAGATAGCTGGTACCAATGGTGATATTGGTTTGCGGATCAAACAGCTGGCTCGGGCTGCTGTAGCCTGGGATGCCGAACAGATCCACCGTATGTTTCGCGGTGCGCGGCATGACCTGCATCAAACCTGCGGCCCCGACCGGCGACTGCGCTTTCGGGTTCCAGGCGCTCTCCTGGCGGGCTATCGCCATGGCATAGCTCGGCGTAATGCCTTTATCTTCGGTAGCACGGCGGAATTCCTGCGGCCAGGCCATCGGGAAACGTTCTTCAAGATGATCCCACAGTTTGCCAACAATGGTCGCCTGTACGCTTAGATCGGCCCATTTCTGCTCAAAGGCATAGCGGGCCAGCGCTTCCTGCTCCGGGCGGCTGCGGCTGGCGACGAATGAGCTCCACTCGCTGCGCGCCAGGTTATCCATATTCCAGTACATCAGTTCACGCACCCGGGCAATCTCTGGGCCACTCACCAGATCGGCGCGCGGTTTTGCCGCCACGGCGACCATCACCGGATAAGGCACCTGCAGTTTTTGCGCCGCCACCATCGGGTAGAAGCCGCGTTCATTCATCAGGCTACGCAGTATCGCTTCCCCTTCGCTGCGTTTACCTTCATCGATCATTACACTGGCACGCCAGTAGCGCCATTCGTCCTTGTTACGCGATTCTTCAGGCAGACGTGCCAGCCAGGTTTTCAGCCCCTGACGATCGCCCACGCCCAGCGCCATACGCACGCGGCGCTCCAGCAAGGCTGGCTGTTGGCTGCGCAGGATCACCCGATCACGCCATTGAGTCTGCTCAAAGGTGGCATCATTGCCCATCAACCGCCAGGCTACCTCTTCCTCCATTGCCAACTTCTCGCTTTCGCTCATTTTCTGCAGGCGGGCCAGCGTTGGGATCATGGCTCGAGCATTTTCTACGTCCTGACGGGCAAGACGGGCGAATACGATGGTGGTAGCCGAACGGGTAAAATCTGTGGGGCCGACGCTACGGGCAAAGGCTTCCAGCGTGGCGGGATCGTTTTGCAACCGTACCAGCGCATCCCCCATGGTCTGATAATCGCTTGGCAGTTGGCGGTACAGGTAGTTCACCAGGCCGCTGTTGCCCTCTTTCAGCGCCAGTTTCATCCGCGCCAGCGTGTTCAACGGCGTTTGCTTACCGGCAGCCTGCCAGACGCTGAACAGCTTATCGCAGGAGCCAGGCAAGGTTTTACCGCTCATCCAGATATCATCGGCACCGGCCCAAGCTGCCTGCTGATCGCCGGTGGCCCACTTGGCGTAATAGAAATTACAGCGCGCCGCGACCGGTTTCGGCTCTTGCGGGCTGAAGGCCAGCAGGGTAGTCCAATCCTGACGGCTCGCCAGCTCGTTCACGAAACGGGCAGAGAGCGATTTTGCGGGTGGCAACGTAGGATGCGACCGCAAAAACTGCTGGACCTGAGCCGCACTGGCCGTGCTGAGATCCTGCGTCAACTGGCGATACTCCAGATAAGGATACAGGGGGTAATCCTGCAGCGTTGGCATCAGTTGCGCCACCACGTCCATCTGTTTACTGTCCCAGGCCTGCTTGATTTGCAGATAACGCTGGCGTTCGCCGTCCAGCGAGTCTGCCAATGTTGCACCAGAAAATGCCGTCAGGCACAGGCCTACAGCCCACAACCGCCATTTGTCCACCTTGACCATACTTACTCTTTCCTCGCTGGGTTAGCTTGCCAGAACCGATCCACCCCGCTGCCGCGACGCGTCAGCAGCCAACGGGCCAGTGGATCCTGCTCTGCGAGTGTCTCACGCCCCACCGTGTGAAGCCACGCTGGGAACAAAACTGTGCCGCCACCATTGGCTGGCATCAGGTATTAATCATAGACAGCAAAAACGTGTATCCATTCATTACTTTATAACAAGTTTATCAGCGTAGATGAAAACCACGCTGTCAGACTATCGCATCAGGCAGAACAGCAAGACGACGTTTTGAAAAATCATGGGATTATGGGAAATTTTTTCATCACACAATAACGCCAGTGTTCTATAGTTTTCTATGCAGACACGAGTTTTTCTATACAAAAAATGACGTTACAGAGACATTAATAGAGAAACATTTTCTCACTGATTAAAACAATTCCTATTACTTTGTTTTTATTATCTCAGATCAAAAACTCAAGTTTGCGATTATTTACTATCACGCGGCAGATAATTGACCATCCACTAACTGAAATTATTACCATTCACGTCTGTGTGACAGAAAACAATGGAATATCAACCCGGCAAAAGGGCTGCCGACACAGATGGGGACTTAGATTCGAACGACTTTAAGGAGAGGCACTCCATGCCAAAACATTCCCCCACTGCATACCAAGAGCCGCCCAAGCCGGAAAAAGCCTGGTATCAATATGATATTGAACAAACGCTTCAGCACTTGAACGGCCAGCAACAAGGCCTGAGCGAGCAGGAAGCCGCCGAGCGGCTGAAGAAGTTTGGCCCCAACGCCCTGCCGGAGCAGGCAGGCAAAAGTGCCTTTATGCGCTTTATTGCCCACTTTAACGATGTGCTGATTTATATTTTGCTGGCCGCCGCCTTCCTCAAAGGCATTATGGGGCATTGGATCGATACGGTGGTTATTCTTTGCGTTGCCGTGATCAATGCCCTTATCGGATTTGTGCAGGAAAACAGCGCAGAGAAATCGCTGAAAGGCATTAAGAATATGCTTTCCAGCCAGGCTATTGTGGTGCGTGACGGAATTAACCACACCGTGAATGCGGAAGATTTGGTCCCGGGAGATATCGTATTATTGCGCCCTGGCGATAAAATTCCCGCCGACCTGCGGTTACTGGAATCTCACAACCTTCAGGTTGAAGAGGCCATCTTGACCGGCGAATCTACCGTGGTCTCGAAACAAACCGACGCTATCCCTGATGAAGTGATGATTGGCGATCGCACCAACCTGTTGTTCTCCGGCACCACCATCAGCGCCGGGAATGCCAAGGGCGTGGTTATCGCAACTGGCGGCTATACCGAACTCGGTCACATCAGCGAGATGATCTCGACCGTTAAGACCCAGCGCACCCCGTTACTGCAACAGATGGATCGCCTGGGCAAAAACATCTTCATCCTGATCCTGGTAATGATGGTGTTGCTGTTCGTGTTTGCCTTCACAATGCGTGATATGCCGCTCGGTGAGCTGCTGGTAGCGTTGATCAGCCTGGCGGTGGCCTCGGTACCCGAAGGTCTGCCAGCCATTATTTCCATTATCTTGTCCCTGGGCGTGCAGTCGATGGCACGTAACCGCGCGATTATCCGCAAACTGCCTACGGTAGAAACCTTGGGCTCGATGACGGTGATCTGCTCGGACAAGACCGGCACGCTGACCATGAACGAAATGACGGCAAAAAACGTCATCATGGCCGACCATGCCTACCGTGTGGAAGGGGAAAGCTATGAACCGGTTGGCGGCATTTTCTTTGCCGACAGTAACAAACCGGCGCAAGTTCAAGATATCCCACCGTTAGCGCAGTTCATTACCGCGATCACCCTGTGTAACGACAGCCAGGTAAAGCAGGATGACAGCGGCCGCTGGGCGATCACAGGCAGCCCGACGGAAGGTGCACTGAAAGTGCTGGCGATGAAGGCCGGATTGGAAATAGGTGAAGCCCGCCAACTGGCTAAAATCCCGTTCGACTCCAGTTACAAATATATGGCGGTACGTAGCCAGGTAGCAGGCAAGAATCAGGTGTTCCTTACCGGCGCACCGGACGTGCTGTTCGCACTGTGCGAATTCGAACTGACCGATTCTGGTATCAAGCCCTTCCGCCGCGGCTACTGGGAAGCGGAGATGTCGCGCTTTGCCGAGCAAGGTTTACGTATGGTGGCCGCCGCCAGTAAAACCACACCAGACGGCGAGGTGGCGCTGGATCACGGTGATATCCGCCAGCAGATGGTGTTTATCGGCATCGCTGGTGTGATGGACCCACCGCGTCCTGAAGCGGTCGCTGCTATCGCCGAATGCCAGCAAGCGGGGATCCGCGTGAAGATGATCACCGGCGATCACCAAAAAACGGCCATGGCCATCGGGGCTATGCTGGGTATTGGTAACAGCCAGGATTCCATCACCGGTTCCCAACTGGAACATATGGATGACCAGGCGTTGGCGGAAGCCGCCGTGCGTTACGATATCTTTGCCCGTACCAGCCCGGAACATAAGCTGCGTCTGGTAAAAGCGTTACAGGATAAAGGCGGCGTGGTAGGGATGACCGGCGACGGCGTCAACGATGCGCCAGCGTTGAAACAGGCTGACGTCGGTATCGCCATGGGGATCAAAGGCACCGAGGTCACTAAAGAAGCCGCCGATATGGTGCTGACCGACGATAACTTCGCCACCATCGCCAGCGCGGTAAAAGAAGGCCGCCGCGTTTACGACAACCTGAAGAAAACCATCCTGTTCGTGCTGCCGACCAACCTGGCACAGGGCCTGCTGATCATCATCGCCATTCTGGCCGGTGCCATGCTGCCGCTGACGCCCATCCAGATCCTGTGGATGAACATGGCCACCTCCACCACCCTGTCCTTCGGCCTGGCCTATGAACCCGCCGAAAAAGGGCTGATGCACCGTAAACCGAGGGTGCCGGGCAGCAACGTGTTGGATCTGCACGCTATCTGGCGCATCGGCTTCGTCGGCGTGCTGATCGCTCTCAGCGCCTTCGCCCTGGAAGCCTGGATGGCGCCACGCGGCTACAGCAGCGAGCTGATCCGCACCGTGTTACTGCAAACCCTGGTCACCGCGCAGTGGGTTTACATGTTCAACTGCCGCACCGCAGACCGCTTCCCGCTCAACCGCCAGTTGTTCCTCAATAAGGGCCTGTGGTTGGTGAGTGGCGTACTGTTACTGCTGCAGATGGCCATCATTTATCTGCCGTTTATGAACGCGCTGTTTGGCACCGCGCCGCTGCCGCTGTTCTATTGGGGAGTGACGTTGATGATAGCCATTGGGCTATTTCTTATCGTAGAAGTAGAAAAATGGGTGATTAACCGCATCAAAGCGAGCCGAAAAACGCTATTATAAGCGCGTAAGGAAACACTACTTTCACTAAAACGCCTGGCAAACCCTGCCGGGCGTTTTATAACGTTAAAAATACCTAGGAAAAATCTCATAAAACCGAGCATAAAGCGCACAACAAACGGCTCTTATAATACAATCCGCCCCCAAGACGGTCAGGTTATGCTTTTTGGGTAGTGTGATTGATTGTACGTGGCAAAGTTTTACCCTTTTCGACTAGGCTCAATTATTTAGTATCAGACTGCCGCGCCACCAAGCCGGCCGTAGGCAGGAATGGCAAATGAAGATGTCGATAAAGGCCAGAAGGTTGGCTGCCAGGACACAGGGTTTATATAGCAACCCGGTCCGATCGCGTCGCATGTTACCGATCCTGCTGCTGGCTATGTTGACGTTTCCCAGCTTGGCCGGGGCTGATACACAAGATCCCTACCAAAAACGTATTCATACCGTCACCACCGTGGTGGTGGGGATTATCAGCTATGCTCGCTGGCCCGCCAAACCTGATCCGATCCGCTTGTGCGTGACTGCGCCTGTGCAGTATGCCGAAGGTCTGTTCGACCCGGTATTGCTGACAGCACCGCAGCCAATCAAAACCCTGCGGATCGAGATAGATAATCCGCAGTTGGCAACTAGCTGCGATGTAGTGTACTTGGGCGACGTTAATGCTGCTCAGAAACAAGATTTTTTCCACCGGATTTCGGGTCACTCGATCCTCAGCATCAGCGAAAAGGATATGGAATGTGCTGTTGGCAGTGCCTTTTGTTTGCAAATCAGCAACGATCAGGCGGGTTTTAAAGTGAATCTGGACTCACTGGCGCGCAGTGGCGTGCGTGTTCACCCCAACGTGCTGCAGTTGGCGCGTAAAAAGGTGCCGCCGCAATGAAACTGTTAGGTCAAAAAGGTTCGGCTACATCTCGCCCTACGCTGGGCCAAGTGCTGCAACGGATGAACCTGGGGCTGGCGCTGATCGCCGTCAGCGCTGCAGGGATCTTCCTGACGTTGCTAGCGCTGTTTGCCCTGCGAGCCTATGCCAACCATAACCTGCATCTGATTGCCCGCTCGATCAGTTATACCGCTGAAGCCGCCGTGGTGTTTGAAGACCGCCCCGCCGCTCGCGAAGCGTTGATGCTGATCGCTTCGAACGAGGAAGTGTCGGAGGCAAGGATCCTGGATATGCGGGGGGTCGCCTTGGCCAGTTGGAGCCACCCAGCGGACAGTCCATTGCATGGGTTGGAACAGATGGTGGCCCGCTGGATCTTGCCGGAAGCGGTGGTTTTGCCCATCGCCCGTGAAGGCAAACAGATCGGCCTGGTCTGGCTGACCGGCAACGGCAGCAGTCTGTTGAAATTCTTGCTGCGCGGCATGGTAGGCATGATTGCCTGCCTGATGCTCAGTACGTTGTGCGCCCTGGTACTTTCCCGCAGAATGCTCAGAGGGATCGTGACCTCCTTGGACGATATCACCAACGTTGCCCATACGGTACGCCGCGATCGGACTTTCGAACTGCGGGTGCCTTCAGCACCGATTGCCGAACTGCACGAACTGAGCTGTGATTTTAACGGTCTGCTGGATGAAATCGAAGCCTGGCAACAGCACCTGCAACAAGAGAATGACGCATTAACCCACCAAGCCACCCACGACAGCCTGACCGGGTTGCCAAACCGGGCCTTCTTTGAAGCTCAGTTGGGCCGCGCGCTGTCAGAGCTCGAACCCGATGAAAAGCTGGCGGTACTGTTTATCGACGGCAATCGTTTCAAGGAGGTGAACGATAACCATGGCCATGCTGCCGGTGATACCGTCTTGATCACCATCGCAGAGCGCCTGCGTAGCAGGTTGCGCAAGCACGATCTGGTCGCCCGGATGGGGGGTGATGAATTCGCCATCCTGCTGGCACCGCTCAAAGACACCAACGATGTGTTGCCGATTGCCGACATCATCATCGAGTGTATGCAACAACCCATTGTGTTGCCCAACAAGGAAAGAGTGATCGCCGCACTGAGTATCGGCATCGCGTTTTACCCTGAACATGCCTCTACCACTCAGGAACTGCTCAACGAAGCGGATGACGCAATGTACCGGGCAAAACACCTGTCCCACGGAGGCTGGCGGTTAGCGATGCGCAAATAGCACCAGCACCGGGCCTCAAACAACCAAAAAGAGAAAAATCAATGTTACAGCAAAATTTTAAACGGTCTTATTCCCTACTGGCGTTAATGTTTATCACCTTGCTCACCCTGGCAGGCTGCCAGAGCAAACCACAGGGGCTGACGGCGGAACAGATCGCCTTACTGCAGGCGCAAGGGTTCAAACTGACCGATAACGGTTGGGAGTTTGGCTTTTCCGACAAAGTGCTGTTCGGTAACAACGTCGGTAAATTGAGCCCTCAAAGCACCGAGATCGTCGAGAAGATGGGCAAGGCGCTGAAGAGCGTTAACATCGTGCAATTCCGCCTGGATGGTCATACCGATAACTACGGTGAAGACAGCTACAACGACCAGCTTTCACTGCGCCGCGCCAACGCCGTGGCCGATGTCCTGGCCGGTGTCGGCATCCCGCGTGCCAATATAGAAACTCGCGGAATGGGCAAACGCCAGCCGGTAGCCAGTAACGCCACTTCCAGCGGGCGCGCTGAAAACCGTCGCGTGGCGATCGTCGTCACCCCTTAAGAAACAGCAAAGTTCACCTAATGGTGAGCATTAGCGGTTATACTTGGCGATCGTCATAGGGGATCTGGGAACCGGTGCTGAAACGGGCTACACTCAGGCCGCCAGACATCCTATAAAAACTGATAGAGAGGCTCGGAGCAACGTGGCTCAATACGTCTATACAGTACTGAGCCTCTTTTTACCAAGTCTGCTTAAGCCTGCTTATCCTATGTTTTAACAGTATTTTTCTACCTTTCTGTTTCAACCTCTCCTGCTCAACTCTACCCATATTTGCAAAGTTTCTGCCCCATTTATGCCCCATAGAGGCCGGGATTTCTCCCGGCGCTGCTATCACTCCTTGGGCTCTTCTGTCGGTGCAGGCGTTTCATCTGGTGCCTGCTCTTCGCCGTTCTCCGGCTCCGCTACCTCTGGCTGTTCTGGTTCCAGGATAACTTCGTCTTCCGGTTCTGGCTCAGGGACGTACTCCGGCTCATCGCCGCCAGGCATCTCGACACGCAGATCAATCCAGCGACCGGCAGGGATGTCGATCGGCTGACCTTCCTTGTATCCGACCTTCACGTTCTGGGCGAACTTCGGCGCGGTAGAGTTTACGCGGTGGAAGGTCTTGATCAGCAGGTCGCCGGTTTCATCTACTTCATAATCAACCCACACCAGCGGCAACTTATTGCGGTCTGTCGGGATTTCGATACCACCATCCACCCCGCCCCACTCGGCATCAGCATTAAAGCCAAGGGTACCAGAGATACGATAGACCCCTTCGGAAACCCACTCGGTGGTCACACCCTGGCTCTGATCGTTGAGTTCGCTCGTACCATCGCCGAACAACTTCACAATCGGGCTGGCTTTCTTGATAAAGCCGTTGGCGTCTACCGTAGTATTGCCGGTGTTCCAGAGGAAGAACTCTTGATATTTACCAGACGCATTACCTGTTACGCATTTAATTTCAGATGATGAATAGTACGGCATCAGCATTGCATATGTATCGCTGGTGTTCCATATCAAACTCGGATTGTAAGCGGGGAACCCGCCAACGGCGGCGCTCAGTCGGAAAGACGTCAAACCGTTTTGTGATGACTGCCATGTTTTAAATGATTCTAAATCCGAGAAGGTTTTCCCTACCCCTTGCAATGCAGCATAACGAGTATCGTTATAACTTTGACTTCTGAAACTTTCCCAATCCGTCCACGCAGATATACCTGCATCATAAACCCTCTGGAAAAAATACGCGCTTGCTTTATATGGATAATATTGTTGGGTTACATAGATTCCGCTACCAACAGATGCGCGAGATACAAAAACTGTCAATGTTCCAGCCAAGTAATTTGGGTAGTTTCTGGCTGGGGTTGCGTTGGCACTTGTTGACTGGTAATGATCACCCTCTTCAAAAACCGTGTTTAAATCTTTCGTCCCTAAAGCGATAGCTCTTGTCGCAAATTTTGCATTTCCTGAATAAACATCACTAGGAAATGTTACCGTGCCGTCTTCTTTATACATTGCGCTAAAAGCTGTCCCTCCCCAGCGCTGCGTCATTTGTCCCGTTGCAACAGTATTGAAAATGGCACCTTTCTCAACGCCGTCTACATCTTTAAAGCGCATTATTACATTTGCACCGGGCGTTTTTGCCTGCATAACCACATCACTGAGTGACGTGACCCCGTTATTAAACTTCACCGAACTAGCAACAGTTTGCTCTGTCGCCACTACTTTACTCAGCGCGTTTGTCATTGCCGCCGAGGCGTTGTTTTCACTGGTCTTTGCCGCTATTGCTGATGCGGCCGCTTCTGCTCGCATCTGGTCTACCATGGCCACAATTGCGGGGTTGAGGTCACTCTCACCAGGGATAAGGAGGAAATCGTTTAGTGTCCCCGTCACTGAGTTCACCATTACCTGTATGACGCCTACCCGCTCAGGCTGACGACCTGCGGCGGTAATCATTACATCATACTGACCAGGCTCAACGCTCAGCGTATAGCGGCCAGTTGCGTCAGTTACTGATTGGGAACGCGCCTGAATAACAACTGATGCAGACGTTCGGACAGCACGCAATTCGATGACTACACCTACACGCGCGTCACCCATTGGGCCTTTTAATACACCACTGATTACTGCCATATTTTTACTCTCCAATAAAAAACCCGCCGGAGCGGGTTATAGTGATTGTTGGTTTTCCATAACTACGAAGAGAAAGGATTTTGCCCCTTTCGGAATGCCATGACAGCTATCGCACCTCCAGTGCCGGGAACTCCGGGGCCGGGGTGGAGCGTACTTGTCCAAACATGGCCGCTTGGAGCCCCAGTAATTCCGAACTCAACATCTAGCGTTCCGTTAGCTGGAACATCAATTACGATAGAACCTCTATATGTGGCATACGAGTCATATCCTGCACCACTGGCATTAGAACGCCAATAATCAACACCATTTACTTTAATATAGACTTGCCCGCCACCTGGGCCAGAGCCTGTTGTGACTATATTCACGTAGGGGATAACCACAACCGATGCATAAGGAAGGCCACCGTTAAAATACCTGTGATTGCTCGCATTAACGCCTACTACATAAATTGGATCCCACACTCCAACATGTACCGTGTCACCTAAAATTTTCTCGGCAAAAACAGTGCCTGTAAAATACCCATCCGCGCCACGTATTTCACCGCCAAAATATCCGTTATATGCTCGAAGCTCCCCAGCAAAGTATCCGGCCTGTGCTTCAATAGTCCCTCGAACATAAGCACTATTAAACCAGGCGGCCCCCCTTTTATCGATTGCCCATCCCTCCGTTTTGCTATTGTCTGGATCCCACACCCAGTCATTTGACGTTATAGACTCGCCAATTTTTGCATTAGTGATAGAGCCGTCTTTGATGAATGCCGAGTTCATAAAGACCTGGCCACCATCAATGGCGAACGGGACGGATACCGCCGAACCGGCCCCGCCTGGCTGATTAAGAACAGCAAAGCGATCGGCAGATATAAGCACCTGGCTCTGCATCCCTTCGGGGGTGTTCTCCACCCCTACGCCGATCCCGGCAAGATACTGTTTCCCGTCCACGGTCTGACCGACCTTCACAGACCACATATTTTTTAACTCTCTGGCATCTTCGATTGGTGCCAGTAGCTCTTTGCCAAGCTCGGTATCCGTTATTTGGCCTGCCAGATAATCAAGGATTTCGTCAGCCTGATTGCTCGATGCCCCCTGCGTCCAACCAGTCCATGGCCCAGCGTTACCCAGCCGATCAACAAGGCGGGCTCGGAACCAGAATTTAACGCCCGCAGCTAACCCACTCATCGTGTGGCTACGTTGCGGATAGGCATAATCACCCAAGTGCATTGCGCCCGCTCCGTTCGATTGGCTGCTATACCAGATCTCTGTCCTTTGAGTGTCTTCGGCCCCTGGAGGGAATGCCCAATTAATGATTATCCCCATTACCTGGCTGGCAGTGGTAAAGCTGGCCAGAGCTGGCGGCTCTCCTATCTTGCCCTTTAAGACCATTTCCGGGGCGTTGGCCCAAACACTGGAAATCTCTGCCGGGTTTATTGCCCGGACACGCGCCTGGTACCGGCCAGCGTAAATACCCTGCACCTCAAAACCCAGCGTTGAAACACGCGGGCCGGGTATCCAGTTGCCGTTATCCCTGCGCCATTCCGTTTCGTAAGCAATAGCGCTCTCGGCTCTGTCCCAAGTCACATAGAGCGTGGCCACCGCCAACCCCTGGATCGTCGCAGAGTTCTCTCTGATCCGGACGTTAGCCGGTGGTGCCTGTACGCCCGGAGGAATCACACTGATCGGGCGGTCTTCGATACGTGCGCCGGTGTCGATACGTGCGTACTTGTCCGGGTCGTGCTCGATGGCCGTGATATCGAACGAAACACCGTC
The DNA here is from genome assembly GCF_001692375.1 of Serratia sp. 14-2641. NCBI lineage: Bacteria > Pseudomonadati > Pseudomonadota > Gammaproteobacteria > Enterobacterales > Yersiniaceae > Serratia > Serratia sp. 14-2641. Next base: position 94,303 of record NZ_LXKR01000005.1, read on the forward strand.
TTCGTTTTCCGTAATACCGGTGACACGGAATTGTTGAATAGCCAGATCGGAAGCATCAACAGCCCACGCGCATTCTGCCGCTGGCGCTTCGCTGTAGTTGGTCGAAACGGTCACTACTTTGCCGCTGACAGCGCTGATTGTCCGGGCCTGTGATTTGCCGCTGGGCAGGTTCACGATAAGACGCTCACCGACTTTTGCTGACGACACACGATCGAGCGTAATGTTACGGCCAGAAACAGAGCTGATACGGCCGCCGAGTGGCCGCCCTGCCATCGCCTCATCTGCCACGCCGATGATCCACCCCGGCAATGGTATGTTGCCATCCATGCCCACAGTAAAGGAGATCACCCGGTCTTTGTCGTTGGTCAACAGTAGCCACTTGCCGCGGCGAATGGCCTCGGTCTGACGGGTACACCCGATAGCAGTCAGATCAGCCTGTTTGACCTGGTAACGGCGGATAAGCGCGTTATCAAAGACTGGTTCTACAGAGTCTTGATAGCTGTTTGCCGGGTCGCTCCAGCTCACCATTGCCACACTATAGTGTGTCTTCTCACTGGAGCTGCTGTCCGTAAATAGCCCGTCTTTGACGTTAGCGCGGGTATAGATGTAATCGACATCGCGGGGCATATCAGCCAGCGCATTCATGCTGTTGTTGGCCCAGTACGTCATGCCACGGAAGATGTTCGCGAAATCGCGCAGCACCGTCCAGGCCTCTTCCTGCGATTGAATGTAGGCATCACAGAGAAAACGGGGTTCTGTGCCGCTGCCGCCGCGCCCATCGGGTACCAGTTGATCGCAATACTGCGCTATGGCGTATAAGTCCCACTTCGTCAGCGCCAGGTTCTCAGCTTTAACACGGCTACCGATGCTGTAGCGGTCGTTGATAAGCAGATCGTAAAACACCCAGGCAGGGTTATTCGTCCAGGCCCATTTAAAACTTCCGTTCCAAGTACCGGTATAAGTACGCTTGATCGGGTCGTATGTCGTGGGGATACGGATCACGGAACCTTTAGGCTCGCAGGAAACTTGCGGGATATTCTGGAACTGTTTCGCGTCGAACTGCACGAAAAGCAGCGCGGTTTCTGGGTACCGGAGTTTCACGTCGATCAGCTCGGTAATCGACTCAATAACCATCTTGTCAGCTATTCGATTGCTTGTACTGTTCGGCGTTATCCTGCGCACCCGCACCTGCCAGCCGGTGGTGGCCTTTGGTAGATTAATGCGGTGGCTACGCTCGTATTTTGTCGTGGTCTTACCATCGACCGCAGTTTTCAGCATTTCACGATACGCTCCCCCATCGGTCGCAACGTCTAGCGCGTACTCGATGCGATAGCCCACCACGTCACCGTTATCCCACTGCTCTTGTAACTGCTGCCATGAGAAGCGAAGACGGATAGCTGAGAGTTGGGTGTTGGTCAGCGAACGCACCCACGGATTTAAGCTGGTAAGTTCGGTACCAATGGTGATCTCGTTTTCAACGTCGGGCATGCCGGGGATATAGTCCTGATCCGGAGTACCTGGACGAAACTCCCACTTCACGCCAGGAAAGTTCTCCGAACCATCCGGGCCGATGATCGGGGTACCATCGAGAAAGATATTGGTACCATCCAGACCACCGGCCAATTCCCCCTCGGCAAGCGCAAGCAGGATTTTGGCGTAAGAGGTAGATTGCAGGGAGTCAGGGGACTCAACAGGCGTGTGGGCATCACCGCCGCCACCCTTGCGGCCTTCAATTGTTGCCATTGATTTTCTCCAGGCGTAAAAAAACCAGCTCATGGCTGGCTAGTGATGGGGCAGGTTGTTTACTGCTGGTCTTCGGCGAAGATCCCCGCAGAGATAATGGCACCACCGATCCGGCGCTTGCCGTAGAGAATCGGTACCGGATTGCCCTGGGCGATTGTGTTCACCGGCCCGCCAAAAGCATATGACGGCTTATTATCCGGGCTTTCGCGCCGCGCCAAGCCGCCTTGCTGCGGTGAAAGCATTTGCACTACACCGCCCAGCATCATCGAAGCACCTGACATGTATAAATAAGGTGACATGGCAGCAAATGGAGTGAAGTTAAGCACAGCGCCAACGGCTACTAATACCGCACCAAGAATAGTTTGGAAAACCCCGGCCTTTTTGCTACCGATGATAATAGGTACGATTTTAATTTCATCATTACATCCAAATTCCAACTCATCACGCCCAATATTTCGCTTACCATTGAATATTGCAAAAGTAAGTCCATGCATTTTGCTTGTCGTCATGAACCTTTCGAACCCGGGTACTACCACACATAAAGCCTTAATGGCTTCCATAGGGCTTTTTATTGATAAGTTGATTACACCTTTCTTCAACTCACTAAACTGGCGCAATGGGCCATATACTTTAATGCTGATTAGTTTATCACTCATTGAGCCTCCGGTTATATATAAAAAAACCCGCCAGAAGCGGGCTTATTAAAACTATTTTAAAGTTATAGGCTAGATGGCTTTATGTCTATCTCAGCATCTGCCCCAGTATAAATCCTGAATACTTTTCGTTGCCCTTGCTTGACCACCACCTCTCGTTCCTGCCTGGCTTTCCCACTATTACATAACCCTTTACCTTCAAAGGCGGCTCCTATCATCAATTCACCAGGTGATACGAAGAATACTGCCTTTTCTTTTACATCAAGGTTGGCAACTCGTTGCCCATTAATATAGGCTGTAATTTCACAAGCAGAACCAACAACACCACTATCTCGAACAATAGTAACTTCTGCACCATTTACCACTGGTGATTGAAGTAAAAAAACTCTATTCGGTGGTGCGGGTTTAGCTTCATTTATAGGCACGGGCGAAGATGCGCACCCGGATAAAATAGCTGTAACAGCAAAAGCCAAAAGTAAATTTCGCAACTCATCCCCCTCTAAACTCACCTACAATAATAGCTATCGCAACTGATTTTGTCACAATCCCGCTTTTTTCCTAGCCTCTTCAAGATATCCCTCGGCAGAGTTATCGCGCTTTGTTGCCTCAAAGTTTGGATCGAGTATTTTTGACAATTTACTATCGATTGATTCCAACAACTCAATTTGTCTATTTGCCCTGACACTTGCCCTATTCAAGAAGTACCATATAGCTATACTTACAACTAGGGAAATGATATACCAAAGAAAAAAGCCAACATCCATTTTTGCCACCCTCTCTATAAATAGAACGGTAAGCGTAACAATTTTTCCTCTATGAAGAAAGGTTAAAAATCAGCCATTATAGCGAAGCGTGATGATCGTCCTTTCTTGCCAGTAGCCATCGTAGGGAACATGCTTACTAAGGTGGCCATACATGTGGTGGAGCATCACCCCGCCGCCGAGATATACCCCAGCGTGGTTCGGCTCGTCGGCCCGCACCTGCATAATGATTACGTCGCCGATTTGCAGATTACCGGTTGACGGTATAAATCCAGCCTCTGCATAGTGCTGCATGTAAAGATTTTCGCCGCGTTCCCACCAGCCATCGGATCGGGCGAAGTTCGGTATCTCGATATCGCACTCCAAACGGTACCAGTCCCGCACAATGGCGTAACAATCCCAGATACCATGCACAAACGGACGCCCTAGCAGTGGCTTAACGCCCTCGGTGGGTATGATCGTTCTGATATCCCCTTCTGGCCAGCTGGCAATCACCCAGGGCAATTGTGACAGGTCACATTGCGCCTGGTCGAGCTGGCTCGGCTGCGTTGTGGCGTCGGGATGGCTGTGAGCGATAGCGACGATCTCTCCGGCATCCTCTGCGGCCGCGTAGTCCTCAGGATGCATGCTGAATTGCTCTGTAGGCTCCGGGGCCGTATTCCGGCAACGTAGATACTGCTGACGGCGGCCATTCTGTATCACAAGCCCACAACACTCAGCAGGATAGGCCTCCGCTGCATGCGCAAAGATCGCGTTGATAATGTGCTTTCTCATGGCTACCTCTTCAACAATGCGGAGCCAGGGAAGCCGCCGAACGGCAGCGGATTACCTTTCCCCCAGCGGGGTTCGCAGCCGGTGGATAGCAGGCCAGAACAAGCATCTTTCGACGGGTCACTAACTGGCTTGCCGTCAGCGTCAAAATACTTGGTACCGGTGTAACCGCACGACGCGCCGCGATACTGCCCCCGGATGCACCAGGTACAGAGACTGTGGATTTGCCGAGTGGGGATCATGATGCCTTGCAGGTCAGCGGGCGAAGACAGTGCAAACTGGATGCCGGTATTGCTGCCGCTGATCTTGCGGTCGATGTACCACACGTCAATTTTTTGCTGTGTCGCGTCGGCCTGCGGGTTGCCCTCTGGAAAGTTTCTGGCATCGAGGTAATGCGCGTAAGTATCGCGGATCGTGACCTTAAACATAGCCAGATTTTGGTATGCCAGGCACATCGAACCAACGGTGCCGTCAATGTTACCCACTGACAACGTAGGGCTCGGGGCGGTGCCGTCGCTTGTGACCTCCAGCCCCTCAATCTCCACCGGCCACGGCTTGTACTCACGTCCGCCGAACCAAATCGACTTGGCTGGCAGCTTGGCCGGGTCATCGCCGGCTTTTTCCAGCTCTGCCGAGGTAAAGGGGAGCGGGTGGCTGTGAAAATACAACTCCGGCCCGCTAAATTGGCTGCCGTCCACTTCGAACAGGCGGATTTTACTCCCAGGCTCAAGCACCTGGTGATCAGCATTGATAGACATGGTTTTACCTATGGTTTGAAGGCAGTATCAAACGTGGCTGCAAGCTGGTACATCTGATCGCCGCGGTCATTCTTGCCCAGTGCGGTTACTTGATATTTACTGCAAGTGAACAGCCCAAATTCAAAATTAGGCGTCATCCACTTAAACGCTTTATATCCAGCGTGACGTTTGAAAAAACTCCTGATCTCGAAAGTGCGCTTCCAGTTTCCAACAAATGTTAATGACCAGCTTTGGAGTTCAGCATTCAGCCCATCGCCAACCTGCTGTTTATAGCCATCGCCGAATTGAACTTCACGTAAACGAAAGGAGTGGTCGCCAGTCGGGTTTACCCTGGCGGCATAGGTGAACGTTTCCAGCGCCATTATCTACCCCCTCTGATTGCACTATTGATTGCCCCGCCCTGGCTAAGATCCTTATTGCGCAACTTGACGTATTCCCTCTGAATAATCGCAGAAAACTCACGCGCAAAGCTCTCGCCATCTCCGCCGCCAGCAACTGATGTAGAACCGTTTTCGTTAATCGTAACGTAAACATTTCCACCAGTACCGCCACCCGCGCCGATAGATTGGCTCGCGGTTGTATGGCGAACACCCAACGAGCCACCGGTTGCAGTTGGTGAAGCTGAAACCAACCCGCCATCCGCATAGCCGCGCATCATGGCGTAAAGGTTATCCACACCTATCCGCTCCGTAGCCTCCTTAGTCATTACGAATTCGCCACGGTGCACGATGCCGGCCTCTTCATATTTACCACCGGCACCGGTGTAGCCGCCGAGGTCATACGCTGCAAAGTTGGTGCTCAATCCCATCGCGCCGGTTCCTGCGGATCCTGCTGTGCCACTAACCCCGGATGCCGCCCCACCAATGCCACCAGCAAGCCCACCGACAACGCCGGTAATGGTCTGCATGATGGAACTGGTGATCAGCGCCTGCGCCGCCATATCGATAAGGTTTTGAACGATGGATTGAGTTAGGGACGCGAAGAGGTTAGTCACCCCCTCCTTGAACGTTTGGGTACCTGTCAGCAGACCGGTAAGCATGTTACTTGCCCGTTCTGTGGTTGCCTGGAACATATCGACAGCCATCTTCTGCATATCACCCTGGCTAGCATAGAGTTGCAGGGATGCCTGATAACGTTGCTCCATCGCTTCACGATCCGCTGCGACAATAAGCTGATTGGCCCGCCCTTGTGATATCACGCCAGCTGTAGCATAGCTCTCGATCAGTGCCTGCCGTTTGGCAAGTTGGTTTTCGAGGTTCTGGATAGGATCGACATTACCGGCCAGCTCTGCGGTACCGGAAACAGCGTAACGCTGATCGGCCTCGGCCTTCGCCTGCAAGTAGGCCGTGTTGATATCCTGCTTACGGCGAGAAAGTTCCTCGGCGCTTTTGATTTCACCGTCAGCCAGTTGGCGCTGTAGCTGCTCATTAGCCTTTTTCTGCACGTCCGCAGCCTGGCGGTAGGGATCGGAGGCAATAGCCGCGTTGTGGTCTTCCCACCGCTGCTTTGCCTCTGCTAGCGTCTTGTTCAAACGCTCCAGCTCTGCCCGCTGTTCGTTAGTCCACTTTGTACCGGCTTCCAGAGACGCGGAGAATAAAGCCGCCGCCGCATCGCCCTCTTTCAGTCGGACGCTTTCAACCTGAATTTCCTTATTCAAGTTGGCTATCTTCTGCTGGTAATCCCCTGCCACCCCAGCGGATTTCTTGCTAGCGGAGGCTGCATCTTGCTCCGCTTTTTGCTGGGCTTTTGTCGCTGCGGTGAGGCTCTCAGTTGTTCTCTCAGCAGCAACTTTACCCGCAACATAAGCCTCATAATGACCAGGGGGAAGCTTTAGATCATCGGCCTCATAAATTGCCTGTTGCTCGGCCTTTGCTATCCCTTTTAGCCCTGCAAGTGCCTTTTCTCGCTGGACTTTTATCATTGCTGCTTGCTGCTTTTCGTCAAGCTTCGGAAGTGCCAAGCCTGCGAATTTTGGAGCTGCCACAGAGGTAGATAGGCCCGTTACCCTGTTAAGCTGCGCATACATTTCCGCAAGGCCACCAACAGCCCCCGCCAGTGCTGCGGTCTTATTTATCGATTCATTAATCGCCTGAGTACGAAGGGCTTCTGTATTACGTAATGTTTCCGTTTGCCGCTCAAGTGCAAAGTTTTTCTGGCTTAGCTGCCCCTGCGTCTCGATCATCGCCTGCTGGATGTCTTCAAGCGACATCAGCGTATTGATACGACTCATCCAGGGACTTTCTTTAGCGTCGGCCTCCATTTTCGTCAAAGCAGACAAGCTATCTTTCAGCTTGCGAACTTCTTCTTCCGTCTTGGCGATTTCAGAACGCTGCACAGCGATAGATTTTCCGGCATCTACAGCTGTGGATTCCAAGCCAGCGATCGACATATCGGACATCTGTTTGCGGACTTGTTCAACAGTATTTCCATATGCCAGAGCTGTTTTCCTGGCTTGCTCGTTTTTTTGATGGGTGTAATACCATGCCGCACCAATCCCAAGCACGACCCCCGGAATACCGCCGACAGCACTTAACAAACCACCCCCCAGACGCGCCCCCAACGATGTAACGGCGTTCAGGCCACCCTGGGCGGCAGTTCTTGCCGCTACGCTTGCGGATACTTGGCCTTGTGCAACAGCAAGCTGCCTTTCTGCAATGATTTGCGCCTCAATCCCCACCGCCGCAGCCCTTGCCTGCTGAGCACGGTAAAGCGTGGCTCGAGCTGCGGCAGTAGCTGCTTTTGTGCCTTCAACCTGGGCGGCTGCAACAGCTACCTCCGTGCGGTATGCCCCCAGCATTTTTCCCGTGGCCGTTTGTACACCTAAAGCCAAGTTTCCAAAGTAACGCACCGCGCCGATCCCGACGAGCACACCAAGACCAGTGGCCACATTATCGATATTGCCTGCAAGCCCATCCATAACACCGGCAAGTGATGTTGTGATACCCGCCGCCTGGTTCTGCCCGCCAATCCACTCCATAAATGCGTTATTGATGCGTGTTGATGCTGCGCTGACGCTGTTTGGCATGGTGTCGAATTCTTTCCTAACCTGCCCGAGCTGACTAATTAGAGCAGGGACGATCACCGGGGTTGGCAACTTCCCTGCATCAGCTAACCCCTTAAGATCCTTTTGAGCTACCCCTAAGCCGTCAGACAGCATTTTCATTATCCGCCCGCCAGACTGCGCAACAGAGTTAAAATCCTGCCCACGAAGAACACCACGGGCTAGCGCTTGTGATAATTGGGTGATCACTGTGGATGTCTCCTCAGCAGAAGACCCTGACACTTGCAGACCGGTAGACAGCGCTTCAGTAAGAGATAAAATATCCTTGGTTGTGTACCCGTATTCACGCAGCGAACTGGATGCTTTCGAGAACAGACTGGCGTTAGACTCGAACGTTGATCCTGTGTATTGGCTGATCCGCATTAATCCGGCTTGCGCGGCGCTGAAATCTTCTGCTGAACTGGTGGCCAGCTTTACCCGCGCATTGAGCGAGTTCCACTTATCGGCCATGGCGATCAGGTTACCGGTGGCAAACGCCCCAGCAAACGCGCCAGCCATCGCTAATGCACTACCACGAACGGTCGCCAGTTGACCATTCAGATCGGCAAGCGCCCGCTGACTTTGCCGTGTCGCATTCGCCGCCTGGCGGTTACCCTGTGTCATTGTTCTGTGATAATCGGCTCCCATGCGTGAGGCACGGGCGATCTCAGTCTGGAAGGAGCTGGAGTTTGCCGAAATTTTAATGATTAGCTCACGCAGAGATGCCATATTTCACCTATAAAAAAACCCGCCGCAGCGGGTGTTAACTAGCCAGATTTTCCAGAAATGCCTCAAGCCCAGCGGTATCCTCTTCTTCCGCGTCTTCCTCCGCGTTCCAGCGGATCAACATATCCCCGATGGACAATGGATCTTTTGTTCGCTGGGCATTGAAGACGGCGGCGGTGATTTGTGCGGCGAGATAATCACCACGGTCATCACCAATAGGGCTTATCCGGTCAAAAGCCATCCACATGCGCAATTCACTTACGCTGATGGATTGCTGCAGCTCGCCAAGGGTTTTGCCGAGGCGCAGAGCCAACTGCATCAAGAAGAAGGTTTCTGGCTCTCTGACTTTTTTTCAGCGTCTTCCGTCGAGGTTTGCAAAGCCATTGCCTGCTTTAACAGCCGTGAATGCACCGGCCCGTAAAAGCCAATAACTTCGGTCAGATCTTCCGGTGTGAAAACAGGCTGTTGATCTTCATCGAGCAGAACATCGATAAACATCACAGCATCAGCGCGGATGTTGCGTTGCGTCTGCTCTGAAATTGAGAGCTCAACCTGTTTTGCGCCCTCTTTTGGCTCTTCAGGCTCCATAACCTCCCGCCACCGGCCCCAACCTGCTGGCGAGGGTTCACGCAGGATCACCTTTGCCCCATTCCACTCGGCGACTTCAACCAGCTTGGTGCGAAAGCCCGCCATCGGCGCTGACACCAGCGCCTTGAGGTTTAATTTCTTTGCTGCCATGGGTTAATGCTCCTATTAGGCTGCTGTGACTGTCACAACACACGTTGCGGTTTTAGCGCCGTCCGTGGTTTTAACGGTGATGGTTGAGGTACCAGGTGTGAGGCCGGTGATAACGCCCTTGTTGGTTACCATAACGTTTCCAGGTGCCGAGGATGTCCATGTCACGCCGCGGTTAGTGGCTGAGGCCGGGGCGATCGTTGGGGTCAGGGTGAGGCTGGCACCCGCGGCAACGGTGGCCGTGGCTTTGTCCAGGGTGACACCGGTGACCGGGATGTTTACAGCGTAAATCCGCACCGGCTTACCAATGATGCGCAGCGTATATGAGGCAGATACGATGCCGGATGTGGCCGCACTCCAGCTGTTTTGACGCACTTCGGCAAGGTAGGCAAAGCCGTTACCGGAAGGGAATACGATACGAATAGCGCGGCGGCTGTCGTCTTCATAGGCTTCCATCAGGGAATCCTGGGCAGCATCGTAACCGCTCCAGTTTTTACCGATGGTCATTTCAGACGGTGCTTTCAGGCCGTTTGTCATCTCCTGCTCTTCGGAACACAGCGTGGTAACTTCAATATCAGCCTTTTGGCCGCCTGTATAGCTGAGTTCCTTTGTGCTGCACGATGCGGCAAGCCAGGTAACACCAATAGGATTAGCTTCGCTGACTTCACCAGCGGAGACGCTGATCACCGTGCCTTGCGTTTTTTCATACTTACTTGTCATGAGTTTTCTCCAGACATAAAAAAACCGCTCGTAAGCGGCTGTGTACGGGGGTTGGGTTATCGCCACACACTGAATTCGAATGAGGCGCGGAAAAGACCGGTGTCGGGCTCGTGGCCACTGAAAAGGTGGATTTCTGCCGGGGACAGGACCTTTACCGCCTCCTCGGCCTGGGCGCGTATGGCCTTCGCCTCGTCAATGCTGCTGGCGTACACGTCGATCTGCACCATGGAGGCCGTTTCAGCGGTACCGCAGAACACATCACCCCGATTTTCATCGGGAACGGTGTAGACGATCCACGGTGGCTTTACTGCTGGCTGCCCCTCCGGCGTAAGTTTGACGACATACGGGTAAGCCTGTCCGCCCACCAGCGGTTTTAACAACGGGTTAAGGTCAGCTTCGGTCATTTGGATAACACCTGGTCAATGGCCTCATTGATCTTGGCAAAAGCTGCCGCTGCTGCCTCCGCTTCCTTGGCGTCGTAAGCTGGCCGAATAAATGGGACGGGGGCCAGTTTCGACGTACCAACCTCGATAAAACGCCAGTAGAAAGCATTTTTCGGGTTGCTGGCCTTCATTGAATTGTCGCTGTTGCCCGTTCGTGGGTTGCGGCCCCGAATATGTACCCCGGCAACCGCCCCGCCATCCTTGGCCCTCATATTCACGGCGACGACATTACGCGCCAGCTTGCCGGTTTTCTTCGGCGCACGGGCTTTGACTTCATCACGGAGCACCATTGCCCCTGCCCGCGTAGCCTGGCGTAAAACGTTGCGGTTCTCAGCTTTGCTTAACAGTTCCAAATCCTTCGAAATGTCGAGCAGGCCGGAAAAATCCAGGTTGCCGCTGATCATGGTTTCACCCCACTTTTACAGAGAATTTCCAACCGGGTTCCCTTGGGATCGGGGATCGGTGGGCCGGTAATCTCCAGCACGGCCCCTTTAAACGGGCCATTCAGACACAGAAGCCGGGAGGCGGCGGTAATATCGGTGCGGTGACGCACCCAAACGCGGATAGTGGCTTCTGCCTTCTCGGCGCCGGATGCCACCAGCTCGCGCCCGCTGATCGCCTTCACCTCTGCATAAACAGTCTTGCCGTCGCGCCACTCCTCCAGCTCCTGCCCGGAAGCGAGTTCCACCGGGACAAAGTTCTGAATGGTGACGCGGTGGCGCAGTCGGCCTGCTTGCATAGCGCCCCCTTACAGTCCGTAGATCCGATATGGTTGCAAGAGAGCCGTTACCGCAAAAGGTAAGGTAGTGACAGACTGGCTGATAACAGTAGCTTCCCTGTTTTCATACCAATTGCCGATCAGCAGCAACATGGCCACCTTCACATCGTCACTCAGCAGCAGGTGATCTTCATCATCTGCATAACCCGGTTCTGACTCGGTGGCGTACAATGTGCGGCGGGTGTACATCTCAATCTGCTTTTTTGCCGCGCCGATATAGATATTGAGCGTCGCATCATCCGCGCTGAAATCTGGCTCCAGGCGGCAATGCTCTTTTACCACTCCCAGATCAATCATGGTCCACCTTATTTTTTAGCCTTTTTGCTGGTTTCAGGCTCTGGCTGCTCTGGCTGCTCTGGCTGCTCTGGCTGCTCTGGCTGCTCTGGCTGCTCTGGCTGCTCTGGCTGCTCTGGCTGCTCTGGCTGCTCTGGCTGCTCTGGCTGCTCTGGCTGCTCTGGCTGCTCTGGCTGCTCTTCAGCGTGCTGTCCCTCTGCTAATTCCGCATAGCCTTTTTTGATAAGCTCGCGACCGTGCTGCTCTCGGGTTTCGAACATCTCCCCGTCGTTGATCACCTTGCTACCAAACAAGATTTGCACCAATGCTTTGACTTTCATGGCATAACTCCATTGAAAAGCGGCCCGCAGGCCGCCAGGGGAAAGATTAGCCGCCAGAGGCTGGCGCAGTGAATGGGCCAGTAACGAAGGCTTCAGGACGCTTCACCGCCAGAGCAAGGCGCTCTTCGCAACGGATGGTGACCATGTTCTTTTCGAAGTCGTCGGTGTTCTCGGTACTGATCACCACGTTCGTTTCTTCACGGTCGAAGATCTGAGCGCCAGCGTTGAATGCACCCGTCAGGAACTTGCCCTGGAAGGCGGCAGACTCAGTTGCTACCACCGGCAATCCCCACAACGTCGGGCCGGTCAGTGCTGCCGGGTTAGCCAAGAGATAGCGGCCCAGAGTGTCCTTGATCAGCTCGATCTTCGCCCAATCGATAAAGTGCAGTACATGCCCAGAAGCCGGGTAGCGGGCCAGTTGCGACTGCAACATTGCCAGGCGTAAATCATCGATGCCGTTCTGTTTATCCACGGTAAAGGCCGGGCTGTATCGGGACGCCTGCGGCATGATGCCTTCCAGGTGTACGCCTGTACCATCACCGAACAGGATCTCCAGCTCTTCAACGTACTTAAGGCCATAACGCATCTCTGCATCGACCTGAGATTGCAACTGTGCAAAGTCATCCAGGATCTGTTTGGACGCCTTAAACAGGTGTGCAATGGTCCGGACCGGAGTGATTTTCTCTTCGAACTCAATGCTGCTGTAGGGTTTTTGGGTGTTTTCCGCCACAACCGACGCTTTATTGGTGAAACCGGTCTGTTGCACCCAATAAATTGTGTTTGAACCGGTAGTGCCTGGAGCAATCAGGTCGCGAATGAAAAGACGCTGCTTTGGCGCAACATCAATGCCCGGCAGGCGATCTGGGGCGATAATTTGCCCAGGAACATCCGTGGAGATCATGGCTGCCTTAACAGGCACGCTGTGCCGCTTTCCACTCTCAAGACTGGCGGAGAAATCTTTCAGCCCTTCGGACGAAATAACCTGCTGGCCAACAGACTGCACAACCTGAATGGCGTTATTGAAAGGCATCTGCGCAACATGTTGCTCCAGATCTCCCACGGCTGCCTTCAGTGTTTTCTCTGCCGCCACCAGGGCGTTGAACTCGGTGGCCATCTTGTCTACTGCCGCCTTAGTTTCCTCGGAGAGGACTCCAGACTTCTTGGCCTCTTTCAGGGCATCCTCCGCCTTGGCGTTAAATTTGCTGGTTGCCTCTTCGATAGAAGCGGTTACTTTCTTAAGAATTTCATTAACTTCTGACATAATTTCTCCAGATTATTGGCACGCCGAAACCAGCCCGTTCAATGCGGCATCCAGTTTGGCTAAGGTTTCAGGGGTTGCTTCTTTGGTAGCGCTCGGCGTACCGTCGGGATCGGTAACAGCGCCTGGCGTGTTACCTTTTAACGCCTGGAGCAATTTCCTGCGCTCTGAGCGTGGTGTATTGGCTTTTGCCAGCAGGGCATCCAGTTTGCGCAGCGCTGCAGCGGGTGAGTCATCATCACCGGCCACCGCATCGGCGGAAAGCAGGCGATCAGCCAGCCCCTGCTCAACGGCATCGCTGCCACCAATGTAAGTTTCACCGTCCATCATGCTCTGAACTGCCTCAATATCGAGGCCGGAGCGGGCCGCGTAAATATCCGCCATGGCCTTGTCGAACGGCTCAAGATAATCGGCCAGTGAGGCGAAATCGTGACGGTTGCCCATCGATACCACCCAGCAGTTGTGGATCATCAGGAAAGCCCCGCGCCCGATTTGTATCTCGTCGCCACCCATGGTGATAATTGAGGCAGCACTGGCGGCAATGCCCAGGACTTTAACGGTCACTTTGCCGGGGTGCTCCCGCAGCAGGTTGTAAATCGCCAGCCCCTCAAACATATCTCCACCAGGGGAGTTAATATTTACCGTGACATCAGCGCCATTCATTGACCGCAAGGCGCCGGCGATCCGTTTGGCGGTGACACCTTCGCCCCAGTAGTCCTGCCCGATAACGTCAAATATGGAAATACTGTTATCGTCGGTAGTGGATGCCTTGATGCCACCATTCCAGCGCTCAAGCGCAGAAGGCATGGGCTCACTGGAAACACCCGCGCAGGGGCGACCCACCGGCGCTGCCGGAAGTTGTTTCTTTGTCATGGGGTATTGCTCCTACGCCGCTCGTTTCAGCGGGGATTGCTCGATAGGGACATCGGGGAATAGGTAGTTATGCAACTGAGTAATGTTTGCTGCCTGGGCGCCGAGGTTGTTTAGCTTCAAATCTTCCAGCGGCGTCAGGTTCAACTGAACCGTGTAGATCTCGCCCCCTGGGATCGGTGGCATGTTTTCCAGCTTGCGCACGTCGTTGCGACTCATCCAGCCGTTTTGCAGCGCAGTGGTGTAGTAGGCAGAACGGCCCACACTGTCAGCACGCAACAGCCCTTCAACGGAGAACTCGGCAAAGTAATCTTCATCACCATCAAGCAGGCAGCGGGCGATCTCCTGCTCGATGTTCACCAGCAGCGGGCGCAGCGTGTTGGTCAGGAATATCAGGTTCATCCCCTCAACGCTGGAGGCCCAGCTGCTTTGCTTTGTAACATGTCCCACCATAAACGGAGGGACGCGAAACCAGCGGCAGACCTCTTCAATGCTGAATGCCCTGCTTTCCAGAAGCTGCGCGGCCTCGGGGTTCATGGTCACGTTCTGGTAGGAAAGCTCATTCTCCAACACCATCAGCTTTCCGGCATTTTTGGAGCCTATAAATGATTGCAGGCTTTTGCGCAGCCGCTCACGCTGCTCCGTATTCAATGCCGTTTTTGAAGATAGAAAGCCGGTGCTCTGCAGGCCGTTTTCGAAGATCTTGGCGGCAGCTTCATCCACCGCCATGGCAGCCCCGATCACATCCCGGCCAGTACTCAATGGCATCATGCCGCACACACCATCTAGGCCGAAGCCGCGAATATGCATCATGCGGTCAACAGGGATCACCCGCTTGGCCCCGTCCTCTGTATAGGTGTATTCAAGCCTGCCAGTGGGCAGCCTTTTAACCACCATGTTCTGTGGTAGCAAAGGATCGAGCGCCACCAGCTTGCGCCCTATCATTTTCTTCTCAACAAAGGCGTTGCCCCGCAAGCAGATACTGGCCACCACCAGCAACATGAAGCGCGAAGGTGTCATCTCCATATTGGGGCGGCGGCACAATACCTGGTATGCCGGATGGGCCTGCGCCAGCGTGCGGGAACCGTCAGCCTCTCTGCTGTAAACCTTCAGGGGCAACGTAGAGATAGACTCACTCAGCAGGCGAATGCAGGCCCACACAGCTGAAAGCTGGATCGCCTTATCGGCGGTAACCACCTTGCCGCTGCTGCTGGTACCAAACCACTCTTGCCAGAATGTCCCGGTGGTGAGACTGATCGGGACCCCCAGCCAATTTAAAAGGGCACTTTTTACGCGCCCTGGTTGTTTGTTTTTGTCCATCAGATACCCACTATGATCGGATCATCAAAAAAGCCCTCTAAATCGCCGTCATCCTCGACAACCCCCTCGGAAGCACCAACCGACATGGCAAGCGATACGATGCCATCGATACGGCCATTACTGCGCCGCTTGCTGAATACCCTGTTGCCGCTTTTATCCTCTTCGATCACGGCGTTCGCCGCATTCCAGCGCAGGCAAGGGTTGAACAGGATGGTAATCTTCTTCTCTATGATGAGTTTTTCTAACAACTCGATAGAGTGCGGCATCCAAAGGCCAGATTCTTTCGATTTGCCGAAGCCCTGACCGTGTGGTACCAGCGGAACGGTAACCCCTTCATCCAGCAGCTCCGGCTCCAGATAATCCATGTGGTAACGGTCAAACGCAATGGACTGTATATCGAACAATGCCGCCAACTGAGCTGCCCGTTTAGCCACAAACCCGTAATCAATAACGCTGCCCACTGGCGCATGCATATATTCTTCACGCACCCAGGAATCGTAGGGAACACGGTCATTTCTGGATCTGTCCATCAAGGTGTCTTTCGGTGTCCAGAACTCCACCAGCGCTGTTCGGATTTCAGGGAAATACAGGGCGAGTGAGGTCAAATCCCGCTTGCCTGACAAATCCAGGCCGCCATAACACACCTGCCCTTGTAGCTCGCCAATGTCGAATTCCTTCTCGCAAGCCATCCAGACATCACCACCGATCCATGGGTTTTCAGCATCCACCCACTCGCAGAAGTTGAGGCGGCGCACCAGGCTTTCTTTCGAGGGCATGCCCCGCGCATCCTCAACCTGTTCGCGCAAATACTCCGCATCGAAGGTGTGCCCCATGGAGGGGTTAGCCTTTGGCCAGCAGGATTCATCTTTGAAAGGATCATCACCTTCATCCAGCGAACAGATGAAAGCAAAGAAGGCATCATTGGTTTTTTGCCCAGATGCCAAGTGCTGGCCGTACTGGTGATATTC
This sequence comes from Serratia sp. 14-2641, assembly GCF_001692375.1. NCBI lineage: Bacteria > Pseudomonadati > Pseudomonadota > Gammaproteobacteria > Enterobacterales > Yersiniaceae > Serratia > Serratia sp. 14-2641. Next base: position 110,461 of record NZ_LXKR01000005.1, read on the forward strand.
GTAACACACACTGGTTTTATCGTGGCCACTGTTGGTGATCATGAATATCAACGCCTGACGGCGGCCTTTGGTACCGGCACGCATCATCTCTACGGCTTTGTTATCCTTATGCTCGTGCACCTCATCAATCAGCGCACAATGCGGGCGCGGGCCAGACTGACCATCATCAGAACTGATAGGGCGAAAGAAGGAGCCGGTCTGGAGGAAAGCCAGGTTCCATTCTTTGCCTGCGCCGCCAGAGGTCGAAATGCGCTGCGATAATGCCGGGGACTGATTGACCATCGCCACCGCATCACGGAACAGCACCATGGCCTGGTCTTTTTTCGTCGCCGCCGCATACACCTCGGCGCGGGGTTCTTTGTCCGCCATCAGGCAATACAGGCCGATGCCCGCAGACAGTGGGGATTTACCCGAACCCTTGCCAGATTCAACATAAGCGGTGCGGAATCGTCGGGAACCGTTGGCCCTCTTCCAACCAAATATGGAGCCAACAACAAACGCCTGCCAGGGTAAAAGGATGAAAGGTGCGCCTTCATGCTCGCCGCCGTTCAGTTTGAGGACTTTGGCAAAGAAATCGATAGCACGCGTGACCGCGTCAACATCCCAGCAAAGCCCCCTACTTTCCCCCTGATCCAGATCGTTAAGATGACGCCTGCAGGCGTTGCGAATATCGGGGCCAGCGATAATGCGCCCCTCGGTAACATCGAGCGCGTACTGTGTTGCCGGATCAGGTGCCGAAGAACTCGGCGAGCGGATCCGTTTCTTTTTCTCCACCATTTACATTCACCTTTGACCTGGCCGCAGGTGTCAGGCCAAATTCCACCAGGTAGCTTTTAAAGCGCCGATCGGCATCGGCCAACATAGCTACTGCCGGGTTGGCTTTAATCAGGAAATCACCCATCTGGGTTTTGGTTGTGTAAGTGCGCCCTTCGATATCCACGATCTGGCGCAGCTGTAAAATCTCCGCATACAGATCACAAAGACGTTCCAGGGCAAAAGTATCTGCAACTGTCAGAATGCCCATGCCATCGAGCAAGACGGTCATTCGGCCCCAGGCCGTTTTTCCCCAGTCGGTAAGATGGGCTGGCGGGCTGGGGATCTCCCTTGCGGGTTGTGGCTCTTTATCGTTGAGTTTGCGTTTGCCCGGATTGCCTGTGACCACTTTCAAATGGGTGGGCTTTGGGCGTCTTCCGGCCATGTTTTGCCTCCAGAAAAAAACTTTTCATTTCGCGGTTGTGCACACAAATGACTAGCGGCGGTCTTTGCAGGGGAAAAACGGGAACTTTTCACCCACCCCACCTGATAATAATTATCATTTGAAATGATATAGTTTCAAATTGAAATCATATCCATGCAAATGACTTTCATTATCATTTGAACCAATGAGAGTTGGGATCAAGTGGCAGACCATCAGCTGAACAGCCCGCCACCTTGCCTGTCTTCTCCATGCGTTGCTTGGTAGAGTTATGATGTGGGGTGCATAGCCCCTGCCAATTCTTGCGGCCCCAGAACAGTCGCTGTGCTGCCTTCATCTCTTCTGGTGTCTTGGCCTCCTTCATCCGATGGGGAACGATGTGATCCACTACCGTGGCTGGTTCAATGCGGCCCATCTGCTGGCACATCACACACAGTGGATTAGCCCGCAAGAATTCCAGGCGGGCGGCTTGCCACTTGCTGCCGTATGGCTTGGGGCTAGCCATAGCCTTAGCGCTTCATGGCTTGATGAAGAGTTCCACCATGCTGCAGCTCCTTGGCGATAGATTTCTTGACCAGTTCATGCACCTGTTGTGCGTGAGCCTCAGCCCAGTTTTGAAATGCTATCTGCCCCTCAATCGCCACTTGAGTAGTAATGTTGCCGCCAATCACTGCGTCATTAATAAATACCTGGCCGCATTTTTTGATTTCGAATGGCTGCCTCAGTTCGGCAATGCGCTTCAGTTGCGCCTCAAGCTTATCGAGATTGCCTTTATCAACGTTAACGCTGATGTTCATCTCTGCCTTGTATACCTTGAATTGCTTTGCCTGCACCTTGGTAGCATCAGGAAAGCCACCGGATGCCAACTCACCATCAGTTCTCGCCGCTTCAGGCTTAGTTCCATCCTTCACGGAAATGCTGCTAGGGAAGTATTCAGGGATACCATTCACGGTGGTACGTGCGCCACATGCATCATATTGAGCGGTACCGGCAGGGTTGCTTACCTCATAACCGTTCTCATGGGCGGTGATGGTAAAGCGCTGCATAACGTCTTTAAGCTGTAGTTGTTTCACTGTGACTCTCCAAATAGAATAGCCCCGGACTATGCCGAGGCTCGTGGATTGTTATTGCGCTTTTTTTAGGATGCGATAGCGATGCAGATCCCAACACTCTTATTACACAATTGAGTTATAACCCTTAATTGTTGATATTAGATACTCAATCAAAAGGAGGATATATGTCACCAGCAGTATTTAATCACTTAATCACCCTAACTAAAGGATTAGACAAAGATATTAAGTTAGCTGCAATTCAAGCATTAGGTGAGGGAGCACACCCCGCACCGGTTATAATCCAGGAGTTATTGTTGTTATCTCAAGGATTAGATAAAGATGTTAAGATTGCTGCAACCCTATCCTTGGGGCGAATCTTCAGAACTAGAGCTAATTGATATTTTGTTCTATGCGGGCCTGCGGCCCGCTATTGTTTGCTATCCCTTTCCCATTTGATCAGCCCGTCTATCCGAGACGCGCACACGTCCAGCTCGTTCTGGGCAACCTGCAGAGCTATCACGGCATCACCGAAGGTTTCCCCGGTAAATGGCGTTTGTTCGCACTGCTGAAGCAATACCGCTGGCGGGTACACGTAAATCAGTTGCGGGGCCGGTGCGGGCTTAACCGTTTCGGCGCAGGATGTCGATAGCAGAATCAGGCAAGTGCTGATTGCTACAGTCGCTATGCTCCAGCGCCTTGCGTAACGTTCTGTTTTCAGCATCGGCCTTGGCCCTCTTCTGCTGCTCGATTTTCAGTTGTTCCTCAGTGGCGCGCCGGTCAGCACCAGACGCATCATTGAGCGCTTTGATTGTGTCGTCCCGATCGCCTACTGCCTCCACCAGCTTTTCGTTTGCTTTATCGGCCTTATCAAGCCGGTCGACCAGCACGGAGCTATACCAGCCAAGCAAAATAGCCACCACCAGCGCACCGATCAGGCTGTAGCGTTTGAGTTGCGTCATACCTTCGGCACTCCTTCCAGGCGCTTAATGCGGTCATAGAGCAACGAAGCAAGCTCATACCAGCTAAATCCACCACGTTCGCAAAGTCTTTCTAAGCTCTGACCTTTGCCGAACTGCGCCGCGTATTCTTTGTACGCCTCCTGTGCAATCTCGATCTTTATCTCGACCGCCTTGGTTTTCTGTACGGGAACCTTTATCATAATAGGAATAACTCCCTCTCTGCCGCTCGGCGCCTCACCAGGCCGCGCATCTCTTTACCATTGGCAAACTTCCAACGCGGGAACTGATCAGCCGCGCCTCTTGGATCACCAGCATTCAACTTTTTAACCAGCGTAGAACCTGCAAAGTTAGGGCCGCCAATGTTGAATGCTAGCGATACCAGCGCGTCAAACTGGTTCTGAGTTATCGAAACCTTAACGGCGGAATTAACCGTCAATTCAAACACGGCTAAGTCCTCGGTCAAGAACGCCTCAGCCTGCCGCTCAGTGATACGGTCACCAGGCTTAACGCCTTTCGTGTGGCCCCAGCCAATAGTCCAGGGTTTACCACCTGTACTAGGATCGGGATAGGCTTTCAGTTCCAGGCTTTCAAAGCCTTTGATAAATGCAGTGCCGCGCTGGCTTGTCTTGAGATTATTCACTGTGGCCGCTCCCCATAGAACAGGTGTGACACGTTGCCCCGCGCACGGAATACCGCAATACAGAGCGTAACGTTGAGAAGTGTTTCGGCAGGATCAATGATCCGGTACTCACCGAACGCGATACGGATTGCAACCGTGCCACTAGCAATAATGATGAGGTACGCAAGCAGAGATGCTGACCGGCTGAACTTAGCACCGTTGCGGCGGTAGCCAATCATGCGCGCAGATATCAAGCCACATGACAGGCCGTTAACGATCATCAGTAATATTTGTACGCTAGTCATGCGGCCCCCTTCTCAACACGTCGGGATCAGATGCTCGCTGCGTCAACGCCATCAGCAGGCGTACTGAAACGGCGGAACTGACTATTGCCCCGATCATCCTGCTGGTGCTTACACTGCCCGGCAGAAATGCGGAGATTAGTGAGGCGAAGAAGTCACAAGAAATTAACCCCACGACGAACGACACCAGGCATAGCAGCACACGGATAAGTAGCGGGTAGTCTTTGGCACTGATCACAAAAATCACTGAGCCGATGAATGCGCCGATAAACACATCAGCAGCATCCGGCCCAGACAGCAGGCCAATGATAGTGGCACCGCCAACTACCGCAGTTTCCGTTGCCCTAGATACAGGTAACGTCATTGATGATCTCCTTTGTTCGCTCAGCGAACGCCGGGCGGTAGATGTGAAAAAGGCCACCCATCGGTAGCCCATAAATGACAAAACCCCGCCGAAGCGAGGTTTTTTATTGGATAAGCCACTTACTACGTAGCCACTCTTATCACGTTACAATAGTTTTTGCGTACGCGTTAGAAATATTTAATCCATGTCCATCTTCACATCCAACATGGCCAGGCAGCCGCCTACGAATCCCTCCGCCGCCTGCATCTTCTTCCGCACCGTACCATCCGAACACTTCCAGCCCCGAGCTATTGAGCGTATTGACTGGCCATAATAGTGATGCCTTATAACCAGCTCATATTCCTCTGGCTCAAACTTAAACAACTTGGCTATGCAGCCATCAATCATTAGACCGTCATTGTCGCTGCATGCCTGCTTCCCGTTGGATTGCGGCGGCAAAAGCCCTTTAAACCCAGCAGCTATGCTGGAATAGCCAACACCTTTGTTATCTCGAGCCCACGCGCCCCACCGGGACAAAACTTCATACATGTCTCTCATACCTTTGCCCCGCGCTTATTTGCTGTAACGATTGCCCCGATGCCGTACGCCCGATCGAGGGTACGCGCCAGGTGATAAAGTTGGCTGCCGTGTTCGGCCTCCCATGCCGCCACATCGTCATGCAACTTGTTGTGGCACTCTCTGGTGAGCGGGATTGCGAATATGTCGTGTGGTTTGGTGCCGGTACCGCCGAAACCCTGATCGATTATATGGTGCGGGTCATCCGCTGGACGCCCGCAGCCGCAACAGCACACCTGCGATTTAACCCACTGGGTGTACTTCTCGCACTCCCAGCGCTTCATCTTCGGTCGCAGCATAAAGCCCGCTGGTGGCTCGGGATCGACATCGACCGCCAGCACCGGCTTAATCTGCTCCACGTAGTCATTGATGACTTCGACCGGCGCACGCTCCCACACAATATCAGCCTCTTTCCGGGAACCGGTTGGAACCTCTGCTGGTGGCAGGCGCAGAGAGAACCTGGCCACAGAGTCCGGCAGCAGGTCGGAAACCTGCTCCATCACAGCCCACCAGCATAGTTCTGGCAGGCTTAGCTGGTGGTTTTCGTCAAAGCGGAAGTGCGTTCTGGCGCGGTAAAGGACAAAATCCGCCACGTTCCTGGCCGCCAACGCGTCGAGGGCAGGTAGCGTCTGATCTGCAATGGTGTGCTCATGATGCCAGCACAAGCGAACTGCGCCGACACCGTAGCGCAGCGTGCTCATGTTCCGATCGTGATAATCGTCAGCGTCAGCATGCCACTGGCACTCGTTCGACCGGTCTAGCCAATCCACCAGCGCATTAATGCCACCAGCAGCAGAAAGTACCCGCTCATGCGAGAAGAAAGAGGAAAGGCGCGGATCAGCGGCAAGGTGCTGGCTGGCTACCGGCACCAGACCGGATGGTAATGGATTAAGCTCTGATGGCTCGCTGGCAATCAGCAGCCGCGCACGGCCAGTGAAGTAATGGAGCAGATCCCGACCTGGGCGCAGTAACACCACGCCCAGATCACGCTGCAGGTAAGGAGTGAGCAGCATCTTCATGCAGCCACCTCCCGGCTCGGTACACACATTTCAGGCAGATTGGCACGTACCAGCGCCTCGGCGAACGGCGGCGGTACCGCATTGCCACAGCGGGCTACCTGCTTATCTTTCGCGTATTTCTTGCCCTTGTAGTCCTGATCGATGATGTACCAGGACGGGAAACCCTGGGCGGCGTAAAGCTCATGCGGTTGCAGCATGCGCATGCCGATATCAACGATCTGGTAATCAATGCCCTCCACCGTGACCAAGCCAAAGCGGTCGTTGGTTGTGACGGTGTGCAGAGGATCCGCAAGGCTTACCCCTTCTTTCTCGTTGCCGTAGTATTTCAGCAGGAAGGCACGAACCTCACCGAAGTGATTGCCACCAGCGGTTACCGTCTGCAGAGGTGCGGTAACTTCCTGCCCGATGTTGGTACCGCGCATCTTGATAAGGTTGGATGTGACCAGGGAGTTGTGATCGGTTGTCGTCACCGTGTGTAACGGTTCGGCCAGATCAGAACCTGGACCGGTATAGTTTCCACCGAAGTGTTTGGCCATGAACGCGGCTACCAGTTGGCTCTTGCCACCACCGCCAGCTGTGATCGTGCCGTTTGGCTCATCCACGGCATGCCCAACACTGTTGCCGAACTGGCGTGTGATGACTGGCGCAACGAGAAGATGCTCAGCTTTACTGGTTACAGTGGTCAGTGGTTTACCTGCTTCATACGCCATGCGATCCCCGCCGAAACCGGTTTGGCCAATGCGGGCTATGAGCGGTGTTAACTTGGCTTCTACCATTCCCATAGCATGCCCGTTGCCCCCTGGGCGCTCGGAGCTGCCTGCTGTGATAGTGGAAAGCGGTTCGTCACATTCCTGGCCGGTGGCTCCGGTGCGGAACTTGGTGATGTGTGGCGATACCAGCGCGTAACCGTGGGTTTTAGTGATCGTCTGTAAAGGCTCTGCCAGTGACTGGCCCCGGAAACAGTTGTAGACCGTTTTGGTGCTGGTGTGGTTGCACTTGACGATAAACGGCGCAGGGCTGTCGATCACAAAGCGCTGGATGCCTCTGGCAATGCGGCGCAGGGTGTTCTCCGCCAGTGGGCGCTTACGCTCGAAGATGCTCGGGCATGGGATAGACCAGTCAATGCACTCTGCCGCGGTGCGCCATGGCTTCAGCTTGCCGCTCTGCACTTCCAGCGATTTCGGATCCCCGTGGGTAGGCTCTGGCCAGACAATTGGCCGCCCGTCGCACCGCATCAGCATGAAGAAGCGTTTACGGATGGTTGGAGCGCCATAGTCGCAGGCCCGCAGCTCACGGTAATCGACAACATAGCCCAGACCGGCAATCAGCCGGTGGTGATCGTCACTACCCTCTTCAATGCCCAAAATGTCGCAGCATTCGGCCAGCGCAGGGTGATCTGCTGCTATGCCAGTGGTCAGCATTGCCACAAACCCTGCGAAAGTTTCCCCTACACGGTCAGGACATGGGTAATCATTGCCATTTTCGTCGGTAACCAGCGGCCCCCACGTCTTAAATTCCTCAACGTTTTCCATCGGGATAACTCGAGGGTTTACTCTTAAAATCCAGCGGATAATAATCCAGGCAAGGCCGCGGATCTCTTTTTTAACCGGCGCGCTGCCCTTGGCCTTGCTGAAATGGCGGCAATCTGGGCTAAACCACGCCAAGCCAACTGGCTGACCGGCGGTCGCTGCCACCGGATCGATATCAAAGACGGACTCGCAGTAGTGAAGCGTATCGGGGTGGTTGGTTTCGTGCATCGCAATAGCGTTTTCGTCGTGATTGATCGCAATGTCAACGCTCCGCCCAGTGGCCATCTCAATGCCGGTACTCGCCCCACCGCCGCCAGCAAAATTATCTACTATCAGTTCACGGATCATGCTGTTGCTCCCATTGCGGCGGTCAAATTAGTTGCGGTTTGGATGATTTCTTCGGCTGGTGTCCCTTCCAGTTTCAGGCGGTTGATGTGGCTACGTAGCTTGTTCTGCAGGTGCTCCGGCAAGCTGCTAGCGGTGGTTACCTGGTCAAACAGGAAATTAACTTCCTGCGGCCAAACGGTGTTGGTGGTGTCCGGAATATTTTCTGGAATAATTTGGGGCTCTGGTTGTTGTTCTTCTGGCTGGAAGTCCTCAAAGGTATCTGCCTCGGTCTCACCGAGCATTTTAAGTGAGTGGCCAATACGTGCTGCGGCAGTGGTTAAATGATCGGGATTCAACTCAATGCCGATAAAACCAAACCCCTCGAGCAACGCTGCTTTGCCGGTACTGCCGGAACCCATGAACGGATCCAGCACTACACCACCAGCAGGGGTGACTAGGCGGCACAGGTAGCGCATGAGATCGACAGGTTTAACCGTTGGGTGGTTGTTTCTGGCTCCACCGGTACGCCCGGCGCCAGCTCGGGGGTTGTTGATCCCTGCGCTGTCTTCTTTGCGGCCGCCGGTCATGTCGCTGGCGGAGAACGGCACGAACCTTTCCATGCCCTCATCACGCTCGGCCTTGCTGACCTTGGCGCAGTAGAAGAAACGTGCAGCCGATTTGCTGGTTTCGATGCGCATGGTATGCTCACGCGGCGCGTTCATGTCGCCATAAACAACTCGAGTTGGCCGGGCCTTACCAGTGGTTTTTAAATCACCTTGCTGGCCTTTGGCGTCAGGGAATGCCTCCACAACATCTTCGCTGCCATCGTGCAGGACATTAGCAGGCCACCGGCCAAGCTGATCGGCTTTCCACTCTTCAGCATCAGGGGCTTTATCATCCCGTACATGCGACAGCAGGCCACCGGCGCCACCGGTTAATGCTTCCTCGGTCGGAACGCGGCACAGGTCGATATTCAGGGCGCCAGTACCGTATTGGTCAACGTTACCCTCCACTGTCCCCGCCAGAGGCTTACGCGCCATGACGATCGGCTCATGAGCTGGTTTCAGCGCCGTACCTTTCCCTGCATGCTCATCGGTGAGGTTTTTCGACTTTGGGAACCCGCTGCCGTAGATCCACATAAGCTGGTCACGGATTTCGAAACCAGCGTCCTCGATGTTCACCACCAGGCGGTGATAGGTGCGTGATCCACCGAAGGCCAGCAGATGGCCACCAGGCTTCAGGACGCGCAGGCACTCTTTCCACTGCTCGACGGTCGGAACCTGATAATCCCACTTGTTACCCATGAATTTCAGGCCATACGGTGGATCGGTGACGATAGAGTCAACAGAGTTATCAGCCATACCGCGCAACACTTCTTCACAGCGGCCTACATTGAGTTGATAGATCACAGATGCCCCCTTTCTTTCCCTGCGCGGGCATAAAGCTTGATTAAGCGATATCTACCTTCAATGTTCATCCAGTCCAACACGTTGACCCATTTACGCCGTTTGGCGATTTTCCGCATGCGCATGTCTTCCCACCACAACCGCTTTAACTCGCGGATCTTCCACCACCGGCGGGCCTGTTGCAGCATGGCGATCAGCGGATAAACGTTAACGCCTAAAATCTTCTGTGTTTGCTGTTTCATCCTGCCAACCTCCCTAAGTCGTTCTCACTGGCCTGAGCCACGGCTTGTGCCCAAATGCCTGTCCATGCCCGGCGGGCGTCGTAGTCGGTCATACGGCCCAGGGAACCTGCTAGGCGCTGGGCAATAGTCTCTACCTCGTTGCGCGGCTTCCTGCGCTGGGTCACGATGCGCAGATAAGCATCATCACGGGCGGTGGTGTCCAGTCTCTCTACTTTCGGCAGGTCGTTGGCCCGTTCTTCCTTGACCTTGAGATAGCATTTTTCTTTGATCAGATAATCGAAGTCCTTCTTACGCCACGTCCTGCCAACGCTGGTGTCTGGGCGGTCTTCCAGCATCCAGCGACATTTTTTCGAGATGTAACGCAGATAAGCGCCCCACTTCTCGAGGTTGAGGTCGTAGCCTTTCCAAAGCTTGCGCAGCGCCGTGCGGCGTTCGTCGGTCAGTCTGAGAACCTTTGGCAGTTCTGGCAGCGTTTCGTGGAAGGTTTTCAGTACAGCCTCATAATCGATTTTCAAAGAATCTTCCTGCGGTTCGTCGGCTGGCGCAGCCAGTTGACCAACAGGTTTTAATACTGATGGATCTTGTTTTGAATTTACTGACGGATCGTATCCAGATTCTGGAGGGTCAAAAGTCCCATTCTTGCCGGATTCTGACGGGTCAGATTTTGAGGTATCAAATTTTGATGCATCAGATTTTGAGGTGTCAGATTCTGGAGGGTGAAAGTTAGCAGCAGCACGCAGCTTCTCTACGTTCAGTTGAGTCATGCTTGAAGTATTGCGGTTGCCCTTGCGGCGCTGCTGGCGGCTAATCCAGCCCTCTTCCACAAGCTTTGCCAGTGCTGCGCTTACCGTGCTTTCGCTCGCGCCAATCTGCCGGGCAATGGTCTTGGTGGAAGGCCAGCATAAGCCCTCGTCAGACGAGAAATCCGCCAGGCGCGCCATGATGGCCACCATGGATAATTTCATGCCCGCCGCCGCGCAGCCGTCCCACACGTATGCGGTTAATTTTGTGCTCATAATACAAACCTGAAAAAGCGTGAACGGAAGATGATCATCGCGGTGGTGATCTCCCACGAGTAACCGACCGGGCTGTAAGTAACGGTCTGTTTTTCCTGATTAACATCGTGGACAAAGACCACAACGTGGTTATTGTCTCGGTAATATGATTCGGCCTGAATGGCTAAAGTCGTCATCAGCTGCCCCTCAGTTCTGAGGAATAGCGATCGGCGATCCACTGGATACCGCGTGGTGTTACCCTGGTTTGGGTGTAGGCATGGCCAAAATCAGAGGAACCCGTTTTTACGGTGAACAAGCCGTCACGCTGTTTGAGTGAGTTAGGTAGAAGGTTGCCAGACTGGCGAAAAAGAACCTTGTCACGTACCAGGGCCTCAATCATCGCCTTCTCAGGCATATCAAGGATCTTGGCCGTTACACGCAGGCTCTTTGAGCCGTTGGCGTCCACGTAGTTGTCCACGAAAGCCACTTTTGGCGCGTCGGCCTGCACTTTCTGTTCAAGGGCTGCATTCTGCTCGGCCATGTCGGCAGCCAAGCGGAGCGCCTCGGGCAAAGATTGGGGAACTGCTGGTGCAGCGCTCTCCAGCTCCTGCCAGCGGTCAACAAGGCGAGCCGTGAACTCAGGGGAAAGCTGGGCAACCACCACATAGCTGTCACGCTTGTTTATCAGGTACTCGCTGTACTGCTGGCCGTTTTGGTGATGGGTGTACGGCGTTGGCGCATACCCTGAAATAGCCCCTCGCTTGATCAGCCTGTCGATTGATCCACAAACATCGGAGTGGCGAGACTCAACCAAGGCCGCAATTTCACGGCTGCTCATGGTTGGCGTTACCGAAGTGATCAAGGTATTCATACGCCCTCCTGTTTACGCGCCAGCCACTTGCCGTTATCTACCACCCAGCGCGCAAACTGGTAGTTGCTGGTGACCCACTGGCCAAGTACATTGACCTCATACCGGAACGACGCCGCAGAATTATCGCCAGGCATTGCCCGGCAGCGTATTTGCGGTACTGTTGAATTTCTGGTTACAATGCTCATGCGATTTATTTCTCCACACACTGATTTAATTCGCACCCGACGCCCAGAGGCTGCAACCTTTGGGCGTCAACCTTTCTGGCCCTTGGCTTTCTTGCCAAACAGCGCCAATATCGCTCTAACCTCGGCGTCACGCGCTTGCAGATGCTTGCGGTGATAGCGCATGATTTCATCGGCTTCTTTCTCATCAATAACCCCGTCGCTAAGCGACTCCTGGATGATCTGATCCACATGGCCACGGTGTGCCGCTGTGCGAAGGCTTTTGCTGAACAGCTCCACCTGGTCAAGCTCTTCAAGCGCTGGGATCTCGACCACCAGCAACCCACGGCGACGGGCAAAATATTCCGTAAGCAGGTTAGTGCCCGAAATATCCTCCATGGCTTCCAGCTCACCGACCTCGAAGAAGCGGCAACCGTTCTTCTCATACAGATTGTTGGTGAAGGTGGTGTCCGTCATGCCCAACGCACCGGCCATAGCCGAACGGCCACCAGCTACTGCCTTGCACATGCCCTTCACTACGTCTTTCAAGTTTTGCTCTACCATGTTGTTTTCCTTTTGGTAGTTATGCTGGGTCAGATGGATCGGTAGACTTTGCGTAAATAGAGAGATCGACGCATAGCTGACCATTGGTAATTACCTGTATTTCAAATGCCCTCCCTTTTGGGATGACATCGCCCCACCCTGAAACTGAAGCATGCGAAAGCCCTAGAGCCCGAGCCACCTTGCCCACGCCGCCAAAGTAGGAAATAACATCATCTTTTTTCATGGCACTCTCTTTAGTAAGGATAAATAACATCTCAATAGTAGGATATCTTACATTAAGGAGTCAAGGAATCCTACACAGACAAGTGGTAGGATTGCCTACATGGAAATGAACGATAGAATCCGCGCAAGACGCAAAGAACTTAAGCTGACACAAGGCGTTCTAGCCAAGTTGGTGGGGGTTAATCGCGTAACTGTCACCGGGTGGGAATCTGGCGACTATAAACCTGGGGGCGAAAACCTACAGGCACTTGCTGCTGCTCTGGGTTGCAGCACCACATGGATACTCGACGGTAGCGGGGATATAAACAATGAAACACCGCCGCACTCAGCCACAGCTCATTTTGGAGTAAAACGCATCCCCCTCATATCATGGGTTCAGGCTGGAGAATGGACAGAGCCAGATGCGTCCATTACGCTTTCCGATGTTGATGAGTGGATTCACACTACGGCTGCTGTATCCAATGAGGCATTCGCCCTACGTGTCCGTGGTGACTCAATGACGAATCCGAATGGATCCCCAAGTATTCCAGATGGCTCTCTTGTAGTTGTAGATCCGGATTTCGATAATGCTTTTCAAGCTAATGGCAAAATCGTAGTCGCACAGATCGAGGGAAGCACGGAAGCAACGATCAAAAAGTTCACTATTGACGGTCCATTTAAATATCTTGTACCACTCAACCCAAACTATCGGATGCTTGAGGTGAATGGAAACTGCCGGATTGTCGGCATAGTTCGACAGGTAATCATGGACTTATAAAAAATCATCTCCATAGCCCTGACTCCGGGGCTATTTTTTTACCCTTCAATGTAAGTTTTCCAACTTTTTAACTTGACCTTTAATGGTAAGTTATCCTACATTAAATACATCAACAGCGAACAGGCAGGACGCCCACGAAGTAGCCGCCCGAGGCGTAGAAGGTCGGGATGATTCGCGATAGTGGTGGAACTCAGTGAGGGGTTTAGGGATGGGTAATAAAATGCAAAAAAGCGCCATTGAGATTCGACGCTTTAGCCTGGCGGAGATTTCGAAAGTCTACAGCATTAATGCTTATTACCTGCTGGAGATTGAACGCCGGACTTTTCAAGCGCCTCAACATGCCTTGTTAGATCTGAAATTAGTTCCCTGACCATATCGGGTGGCATGGCAAAGAATTGGCTTTCTTGGGCTTCATCAAGTTTCTGCATTGGAGTTGAAAGAAACTGAAACTTAAGAACAAGCATATCGTAGCCAGGTAAAGGCCCGGCCTGCCAACCTGCAACAGGGAATACTGGAATATCGTCTTTCTTAGACATTATCTTTCCTTCTTGGTTGATTAAGCACCACCAAGATACCACCGCCGCCTGAGGTGGAGAAGTGCCCAGGCCCATAACGGTCTGCTCACTCATATCCGACTCCTCAATACGGGGGCGAATGGTGGGGACCAGCTCAGGTGAGTGAGCAGACCGTTGTGGAATTGGTTGGTGGTCTTCGGGGCGTTGTCTGCCTACCACCACAACCCAATGCGAACCGTAGGGCCCCACCCTACCGGAGCATGTACGCCGGTCACACCGGCCGCCCGCCAACGGCGTAAAACTTCCGGCGCGGATGTCCGGCGTTACTGTGGCAGTGACAGCTCGGAAGTAGACGGCTGACAGCTGGGAAAGACCAGCACACAACGATAAGAGCTCTGCACCGGATATGTGGCAAGCACCTGTGTAACTCCCGCTGGCGGCGTGGTAGTGAGGTCGCAGAGCCGACGTTACGGGCAACGCGGCGCAAGGTGGACAAAGGCAGTGCTCTTTTCGTTGTGCTGTGTAGCTTTGGCGGCCTCGCCTAACTTCTACTTAATAGAGGTGACGACAATGTTCATGGGCCTGGCCGCCCTTTTTACACATCAGGTGGCGTACTGTCCGGACCCTTAAACCTGGATAGTCTAAGAAAAAACCGGAACGGTGCGCCACCTGGTGTGTGGAGAAACATGCGGCCCCGGCCGCTCCGTAGAGGGCTATTCAATGAGTGATGACCGTAAGACTAACGTGCCGGATTTTCTGGGTGAACTGGATGCCGGTGTATTTCAAAACAAAATCTCAGCGGCTTTAAACGCTACTGCGCTGGGCGTTCTCAATAATGGCGGGAAGGGGAAAGTAGTTCTTGAATTTGATCTTGACCGCCTCAGTAATTCAGTTGAGGAAAAACGCGTTAGCATTAAGCATAAACTGAAATTCGTCACCCCTACCCCTCGCGGGAAAGTTTCAGAAGAAGATACTACTGAAACACCTATGTATGTAGGCAAGGGTGGCAAGCTGACTATTCTACAGGAAGACCAAGGCCAATTATTTACGGTCGGTGGTCACCCTGACGGAAAATTAAAAGTCGCGCAGTAATAACGCGCATTTATCAATCCAATATTAATAAGGATTAATTATTATGTCTCAATTAGACGGATCCGCAATCGCCCAGATTCAATCATTAACGTTGGGGGCATCATTTCTTGATGCTGTAAAACGCACCGATTGCCCTGTTTCTGTTCTACCTAAAGATATTGATGTGGCCAGTCTTGAGCGCTTCAATGAAAAACGCTTCCGCTTCCGTGGCAGCATGGAAACAACCAGCATTGACGACTTCGTGCGTTACTCGGTTGGCTACGCCAATGCTGACGTGCCTGCCCGCTGCTTTATCGATGCAGATAACATGAGTGCACGCTCCGTGTTCAACATCGGCACCCTTGAAGCGCCAGGGCACGCCGATAACGCTGCTGAGATCCAACTCAAGAAAACCGCACCATTCCGCGCGCTGCTGGCGATCGATGGCAAGCGCCTTAACCAGAAGCAGATTGCAGAGTGGCTGGAAGACTGGAGCGATTTCCTTATGGCGTTCGATGCTGACGGCCAGGTATTGACGATGGCGCAGGCCGCTAGTGCAGTACGTCGGGTCAGCATTAAACAGATGCAGGAAGCGGATCATGAAGATGGTGATTTCAGCGGTAAAAAATCACTGATGCAAAGTGTTGAAGCTACCAGCAAAGAGGTTATGCCGGTTGCGTTTGAATTTAAATGCGTACCCTATGAAGGTCTGAGTGAGCGGCCATTCAGCCTTCGTAATAGCCTTCTGAAAAGCGATGAGCCGTGCTTCACCCTCCGCATTGTTCAACTTGAAGCGCAGGAAGAAGCCATTGCCAATGAGTTCCGCAATCTACTTATCGGTAAATTCGACGGAGATCCTGTTGATACCTTTATTGGTAACTTTAAAGCCTGATTTTTAATTGAGTAGTGCAGCCTCAAATACCCCAGTAATGGGGTATTTGGTGAAGTATTGCCTAAACCGTGTGGGGAAATATATATGTCATGGATTCAAACATTCACCGGAAAGCATTTTAATTATGCTAATCCAACAGTTGAAAGTATTTGCATTGAAGATATTGCACAGGCGTTATCTCATGAGTGCCGCTTTGCCGGACACCTGCCTGAATTCTACAGCGTGGCCCAGCATTGCGTTTTAGTCAGCCAGATCGTGCCATCTGATTTCGCACTCGAAGCTTTATTGCATGATGCCCATGAGGCCTATTGTAAGGATATTCCATCGCCCCTGAAAAAGCTTATTCCGGATTACCGCGGGATTGAAAACAGTATTGATTTCGTTATCCGCCATAAGTTCGGGCTGCCGCCGATCCAGAGTCCAGCAGTCAAGCATGCCGATCTGGTCCTGCTGGCGACCGAGCGCCGGGATCTTGATATCGATGACGCCGAGCCGTGGCCGATGCTTGCAGGCATCGCACCTTCGGACGTGATCCTGGTATGCCCTGTTAATCCGCTACAGGCCCGCACCATGTTTATGCAGCGGTTCCTGCAGCTTTCCGGCGTAAGGGGATCCTGATGTTCGGTCTATTCCTCCTCGTCTGCTACACCTACCAGCCTTGCGATTATGTCCCCCAGGGCTGGGTGTACCCGGACCGCTCCAACTGCCTGGCGGATATCCACCAGCAGCAGTTGCCACCCCAGTATGAATGCCTGCCGGTTGACGGCGTAATTCCGGCCGCCGGGCAGGATCAGGGAGAAAGCGAATGAAAGAGCGCGAGTATTTCGTTATCAGCGTTGGGCATACGCAACGAGATAGCCCCTACATCACTCTGTGGGCCGCTAATAACTCGGGTTACCGTGGGCGTATAGAAACGGCAGGCCGTTACACAGAGAGCCAGATTAGACAAAAGCTCGGCTATTACAACTGCGGCTGCGATAACGTGGCTGTTCCTTGTGATGTTGCAGAGCCTCTTTCCTTCCCTGTTAAACCAGGCTTTTTTGACGACGACGGCGGGCGCTGGCTACGCAATAACAGAGCGACATGGAAAGTATTACTGGCGCATGTAATCGAAAAACCAAAGCACCCGCCACGCCCTGAGTACAGAGGCGCACCACGTTACAGCGAGGCCCATCATGAAGAGTGAACAGGCAACGATTCTCGACATGTGCTGTGGCTCTCGCATGTTCTGGTTCGACAAGGCCGACGACCGCGCAGTGTTCAGTGATATCCGCGCCGAGCAGCATACGCTTTGCGATGGCCGCAGCCTGGTGATCAGCCCAGATGTGATAGCTGATTTCCGCATGCTGCCATTTGCTGATTCCACCTTCTCTGTAGTCGTGTTCGATCCGCCACATCTTGAGCGAGCAGGCCCGAATAGTTGGCTGGGGAAGAAGTACGGGAAGTTAAACCGGGGAACTTGGCGGGCGGATCTGCGCGCTGGCTTCACCGAGGCTTTCAGGGTATTGCGGCCACACGGCACGCTGATTTTCAAATGGAACGAAACCCAGATACCTGTCAGCCAGATCATCGCGTTGACCGACGAGAAACCAATCATCTGGCAGCGTACCGGCAAGGCAGACAAAACGCACTGGATCATATTCGTTAAAGGGGATAAAGCATGCGCAAATTAATCACAGCAATGGAGCCGCAGCGCGATGAGTGCGGCTTCTGGACCCACCCTGATTACTTCGAACCGGCAGACGGTAGAGAGTACAGCTATCCCGGCGAGTTTGCAGCGTGGCTAGATGCTAATCGCGTTACCGGCCTTCTTCAATGGATGGAAAACGATGTCACTGATGAACAGTTGGAAGCCCTGGAAGCTGGCGACGGCGATATCAGCAAGTGGATCCCTACTCCACCAGCAGGTGAAGGCTGGTTTATCGGCTCTATCCACGATACCGAAGATGGCCCGGTATGTTACTGGCTTCGCCCCGTTGAGGGGGAGCCAACTGCCCTGGCAGACCTTATCAGCAGATGCCACGTTGAGGCGCTGAAAATCGAGTTACTCCGCCTGCACCGGGAATGCACAAAGGTAGCTCACGCTTATTTCTGCGCCTGCGATCTGGGTGAGGAACGTGTAGCAGCTGGTGAAATGTATCAGCAGATCAGGCTGGCAACTCGGCGGGGAGGTTACTGATGGGCATGAAAAGTGAAGGAGACACCATTACTTGTGATTGTGGCTTTTCGTTCCAGCGCGGCCAGAGCGGCAAGCACGAATGTGCCGACGGTCTGCGGGCTAAATTAGCTGCTGCAGTGCGTCGAGAAGAGAGCCTTAAGGCCAGTGTCGATGTTCTGGCGCAGCGAGTGAAAGATCTGGAAGCCGCGGCCATAGTTCCTGGCGTTTTGCGCTGTGCCAAGTGCAATTACGAGCTGATGAAAACCAACCTTTATTTCAACTCTGGAACAGTAGGCCCAGGCGATAGCGAGACTGAACCTTGTCCAAATGGGTGCGGCCCTCTCTGGCCGGTAAATTGGCACGCGTGGGCGATTACAGGATTTGCAGAAGCTGAAAAATATCACGCTCAACTTCAAGCGGCGGAGCAGCGGTTACAGCAGCCCATCAAGCTGCCAGACGTAACAACAAACCGGCATGAATGGTCTACATGGCAGTGGATCGAACACCTTGGCGGCCGCTATCAGCATGGTAATCCCGGTGATTACATTGAATTCGGTAGCGTGATGGCTGTGGGGGCAATGCTCAAGCAGTTTAAGCGCACCGTGATTGCGGTAGCACTGACTGATATTAAAGCCTCTCTGAGGCTGCAAGGCTTCACTGTCGAGGGGGCGTGATATGTCAACGTTCTCTGAGCTTGTCAGCTTCTCGAAAGACCGAAACAAGCGCACGACAGAAAGCGTATACCACACCGAGCAATATTCTAAAAATACTCGGTCGGTAGTAGAGCAAAAGCTGGTCATCAAAGGCGATACGGTGATGCGCCGATATATCGCAGATATGCGCTTTGATGATTTCCCAGAATGCAATTCAGAGCGAGAGGCGGCGCTCAAACTCGCCAACTGGATGCAACGCCTCGGCGCTGCAATTGAAGACTACTGGAGTCAATCATGACCAGATCAACTGAAATGACATTGGAACAGGCAGTTCAGCACGCTAAAAATCAGGCTGAAGTTTTAGCAGATACTCCATGCGGCCTGCAACATGCTCAACTCGCAGGATGGTTGTCTGAGCTGCTGGCTGTAAGGGACGCGCAGGGTGTGCCTATTGGCTGCATCAAGACCATCTGCGGTAACAAAACGCTGAAGTGGTGGCGCGATGCGCCAGAGGGAGCAGAGGTATTCACCGCCCCGCCTGCGCCAGCGGTGCCTGCACCATGTACTCGGGAGCAGATTCCCTACTCTGAGATCCCGCTTGTGGTGGCTTATGCCGCTGGCCATAACGATTGCCGCAATACGGTGATCCAGTTGTCCGGTAATTCCGAACATGTAAACCAGGCTTACACGTTGAACTCTCCGGTAATTCCGGATGGTTGGAAACTGGTGCCAGCAGAGCCAACGCCAAAGCAATGGGCTGCGGGCATCAAGGCCATGGATGGAGGGATCGATAAAGTCACCCTCGTATATAGAGCAATGGTTGCCGAAGCACCTAAGGTGTGATCATGTCCAAGTACCGCGTAGTTATTGAAGCACCAGGGCTGTGTGAAACCCATGAGTTTGACGCCGAATCTGATAGGGATGCAGCAATGATCGCAAGGGATATCTTTAACAACACATGCAACTACGGCGTATCCCGCGTTGATGGTGATGCAGCAGCCTGGGAGGGTGATGATGACAGCCACGCCACAGCTACCTGATACGGCCATTGTGGATGACCTGATCGGCACGCTGGCTAAGTACGGCTGGAACGTCGACCGCCGATCGCTGAGTCCAATACTGGTGGTGATCCTTACTCAGAACAAAGCACATAGTGAAGTGGCCAAGATGTGCACCCATTACTTAGAAGACCCAGAGCGCTTGCTGATCGAGCGGGCCATGGATAACAAGAAGGCAAACGTTAATGAATAACTTGATGGTGGACTTAGAAACTATGGGCAATAAGCCCAACGCGCCAATCGTGGCGATCGGTGCCGTGTTCTTTGAACCAGCCACCGGCGAACTTGGCCAGCAGTTCTATACCGCGGTGAATCTTGCCAGCGACATGGCGGCCGGTGCCGTTCCTAGTGGGGATACCATTAACTGGTGGCTGATGCAGAGCAGTGAGGCCCGGGCGGCGATCACCACCGATGCCGCAGTAACCATTAACGTGGCCATCTGCAAACTCAGTGCTTTCGTTCGCCAGCATGGTGAAGATCCAAAATATCTCAAAGTGTGGGGGAATGGGGCCTCTTTCGATAACGTAATCCTTCGCAGTGCTTATGAGCGCTGTGGCTTGCCGCCCTGCTGGAACTGGTTCAACGACCTGGACGTTCGTACCATGGTGAACCTCGGCCGGCTGGTTGGTTTTGACCCAAAGCGTGATCTACCTTTCGACGGTGATCGACATAGCGCATTGGCTGATGCACTCCACCAGGCACGGTACGTTTCAGCCATCCACCAGCGGTTATTGGCACCCCACCAGCAAGATCTTTAATTTTGGCGGCCCGTTGCAGCGGGCCTAATATAGGACGTGTGGAGAAATACTATGGCGGCTCTCGAGTTATCAGCCTTACAAAGCATGAGCGCAATAATCGTCCAGCCTAACGACTGGGTGACCAAAGAGCATTTGATGCTGGTTACCGGTCTGACGGAAGGGAAAATTCGTGCTTACCGTCGCAAGGGTGCATGGCACCAGGGGAAAGAGTGGATATTGGTTGCCACTGATGGCGAAAATAAATCTAACAGTGACACCATGTACCACCTCCCCACGATCAATGCCTGGTTTACCAGCCAGCGTGGACGCCAGCCGACGGAATGAATAAGGCTATGTCATGGAGAAGAAAAAAACTTATCCCACCGGGGTGGAAAGCCACGGTGGTTTCCTTCGCATCTGGTTTATTTTCAATGGTAAGCGCCGCCGGGAATCCCTGGGGATCCCTGACACACCAAGGAACCGGAAATCGGCGGGAGAAATGCGCCAAGCGGTTTGCTTCGCAATCCGCTCTGGAACCTTTGATTATGCCAAACAATTCCCGCAATCAGCTGCGGTTTCCGAAGGAAAAGGCACAAGCAAGGATCTGACAGTTTCAGAACTGTTCTCCCGTTATCTATCAATAAAAGTGCCTGAGCTGTCCCTCAATACTCACCGCCGGTACCAGGTTAAGCTGGAAACATGCAGCCAGATTATCGGGAAGAATCGACTGGCTAGGACGCTCACACAAGAGGATTTGTTGCTGCTGAGAAACGAGCTGCTAACCGGCTTGCAAAGGCCGCGGCGCAATCGTAAAACGGTAACCAAAGGCCGCAGCGTGGCCACTGTTAATGACTACCTGACCTGCACCAAAGGCGCGATCAAGTTTGGGTATGACAATGGCTATATTGATGCGGATCCCGGGATCTCAGTCAACAAGTTGAAACGTTCGAAGGTTCGCCCTGATCCACTATCGCAGGATGAATTTGCCAGGCTAATCGCCGCTTGCCGCAATGAGCAATCAGTGAACCTGTGGACGTTGGCAGTCTATACGGGGCTGCGCCACGGCGAAATAGCTGCACTGGCGTGGGAGGATATCGATCTGCAGGCAGGAACGCTGACCGTGCGCCGCAACTGGACCTCGGTTAAGCAATACACATTACCGAAAACTCAAGCCGGTACCGACCGTGTGATATTCCTCATGCAGCCGGTACTGGATGCACTCAAAAGGCAGCAGGCGTTAACCAGACTGATGCCGCAGATCACCGTAGACGTGATGCTAAGGGAGGTGGGCAAGAGGCGGGAGGACGCATGCACCTTCGTTTTCAAGCCGGGAATAAACTCCCATGGCATCGTCGGAGATCGCTATACCGTCACATCGATCAGTGATAACTGGGATAAAGCTTTGAAACGGGCTAAACTTCGGCATCGTAAAGCGTACCAGTCTCGCCATACTTATGCGTGCTGGTCATTGTCCGCCGGGGCGAATCCTGCGTTTATTGCAACGCAGATGGGGCATACCTCGGCGCAGATGCTGTTTAACGTGTACGGCGACTGGATACCAGATCACAATACTGACCAGTTGGCACTGTTAAATTCAAAGTTAAGCAAAAATGCCCCATACATGCCCCATAACAAGAGTGGGACATCATAAACACTAGTAACCAAGAGGCTTAGAGCAACGTGGCTCAATACGTCTATACCATGCACCGCGTCGGCAAAGTGGTTCCGCCGAAGCGTCATATTCTGAAAAACATTTCCCTGAGTTTCTTCCCTGGGGCCAAAATTGGCGTACTGGGCCTGAACGGTTCCGGTAAGTCTACCCTGCTGCGCATCATGGCCGGCATCGATACCGATATCGAAGGGGAAGCTCGCCCGCAGCCGGGCATCAAGATCGGCTACCTGCCGCAGGAACCGCAGCTCAATATGGAGCACAGCGTTCGCGAATCGGTTGAAGAAGCGATGGCAGAAGTGGTCGGAGCCCTCAAGCGCCTTGATGAAGTGTACGCACTGTACGCTGAAGAAGGGGCCGACTTCGACAAGCTGGCCGCTGAACAAGGCCGCCTGGAAGAGATCATTCAGGCTCACGATGGTCACAACCTCAACACCCAGCTGGAGCGCGCCGCCGATGCACTGCGCCTGCCGGAGTGGGACGCAAAAATCGCCAACCTTTCCGGTGGTGAGCGCCGCCGCGTAGCGCTGTGCCGCCTGCTGCTGGAAAAGCCAGACATGCTGCTGCTGGACGAACCGACCAACCACCTGGATGCCGAATCCGTGGCCTGGCTGGAACGCTTCCTGCACGACTTCGAAGGCACCGTGGTGGCGATCACCCACGACCGTTACTTCCTCGATAACGTGGCTGGCTGGATCCTGGAGCTGGACCGTGGCGAAGGTATTCCGTGGGAAGGTAACTACTCTTCCTGGCTGGAGCAGAAAGACGCTCGTCTGGCGCAAGAAGCCTCAACCGAAGCCGCTCGCCGCAAGTCGATCGAGAAAGAGCTGGAGTGGGTACGTCAGGGTGCCAAAGGCCGTCAGTCTAAGGGCAAAGCCCGTCTGGCACGCTTTGAAGAGCTTAACAGCACCGAATACCAGAAACGTAACGAAACCAACGAACTGTTTATCCCACCTGGCACACGCCTGGGCGATAAAGTGGTTGAAGTTAACAATCTGCGTAAATCCTACGGCGACCGCCTGCTGATCGAAGATCTCACCTTCGCGGTACCTAAGGGTGCCATCGTCGGCATCATCGGCCCGAACGGCGCGGGTAAATCCACGCTATTCCGCATGATGTCCGGCCAGGAACAGCCTGACTCCGGCAGCATCGTGCTGGGTGATACCGTCAAGCTGGCTTCGGTCGATCAGTTCCGCGACAGCATGGATAACTCCAAAACCGTATGGGAAGAAGTGTCCGGCGGCCAGGACATCATGCGCGTGGGCAACACCGAAATGCCAAGCCGTGCCTACGTTGGCCGCTTTAACTTCAAGGGCGTCGATCAGGGCAAACGCGTGGGCGAACTGTCCGGTGGTGAGCGTGGCCGTCTGCATCTGGCCAAGCTGCTGCAGGTTGGCGGCAACGTACTGCTGCTCGACGAACCAACCAACGACCTGGATATCGAAACCCTGCGCGCGTTAGAAAACGCCCTGCTGGAGTTCCCGGGCTGTGCGATGGTGATCTCGCACGACCGTTGGTTCCTCGACCGTATTGCCACCCACATTCTGGACTATCAGGATGAAGGCAAGGTGGAGTTCTTCGAAGGTAACTTTACCGAATACGAAGAGTACAAAAAGCGTACTCTGGGTGCCGATGCGCTGGAACCTCGCCGTATCAAGTACAAGAAAGTCACCAAGTAACATCCGGTTGGCTATCTATACTCTCAAGCCCGCATTTTGCGGGCTTTTTGTTATCCCCAATCCAGTGCCTGCGCATAATCCACAAAGACCGGATGCTGGATCACCACATCAATAAAACAGGCCAGCGCCGGAGAATTGAGTTTGCGGCTCGGGTAAACCAGATACAGTTCATTGCCTTCGGCCTGCCACTGCGGCAACACTTCCACCAATTGCTTTTGTGCGACCACTTCGCGGCTGAGAAACGCGGGCAACAGCGTAATACCCGCCCCCAAAATGGCACATTCGCGCGCGTATAACAGATTATCGGTGGTATGCCGCAGCGGCAGCTGCCAACGGTAATACTCTTCCCCCCGGCGTAATATCCAGGCAGGCCAGGCACGGTGAGCGATGCAAAGATGCTGCTGCAACTGCTGCGGATGCAGCAATGGCGGGTGTTGGGCCAGATAGTCCGGTGCAGCCAACAAATAACGGGGAGCATGCCCCAGACGGCGGCCAATCAACGAGGAATCCTGCGGCCTGCCGGTACGCAATGCCGCATCAAACCCCTCCTGCACCATATCCACCATGGCATCTGACACTGACACTTCCAACGAGACATCCGGATATTGGCGCTGGAAATCTGCCGCCAGACGCGGAAGCAACGTCGCCCCCAGCCCGGCAGGCGTGGAGATACGTAGGCGGCCACTGGGATTATCGCGTAAGCGCTGCAAGGCCAGATCGGCCCGTTCGGCAGCAGAGAGCATCTCCTGGCAATGTTCAAGATAGCGCTCACCGGCAAAGGTCAAATTTAGCTGCCGGGTGGTGCGGTTGAGCAAGCGCAAGCCGAGCTTTTGTTCCAACTGGCTGACACGCTGGCTGACGCTGGATTTAGGCAGCCCGGCCCGTTTGGCTGCCGCAGTAAAACTGCCGCACTCCGCCACCAGCGCAAACAACGCCATATCCTGCAACTGCTTGAACATGATTGTTCACCTCAGACGAACACTTAGTTAGTTATTGTCCATCTTATCACTCTACTCCTCAGGGTCTACACTGGGACTATTCATGCGAAGGAGCACAATTATGTTAATCAAAGCCATTGCCGTCGATCCGAAAAATCCAGCCGGTTTTATCGAGATCGCTCCAGAAAAACCCGCTCCGGGTCAATACGATCTGCTGGTGGAAGTGAAAGCCGTTTCCGTTAACCCGGTCGATACCAAGGTTCATGCTGGCCTGCAAAAGAATGGTTTGCAGCAGCCACGTATTCTCGGCTGGGACGCCAGCGGCGTGGTGCTCGAAGTGGGCAGCAGCGTTAGCGGGTTCAAACCCGGCGATGAGGTATGGTATGCCGGGGATATTACCCGCCCGGGCAGCAACAGCACCCATCAGCTGATTGACTCACGTATCGTGGCGCATAAACCGGCCAGCCAGGACTGGGCGCAAGCCGCCGCGATGCCGCTGACCGCACTCACCGCGTGGGAAGCCCTGTTTGAACATCTGAATATTCAGCATGCGGCTGCCGGTAAAACGCTGTTGATCATCGGCGGTGCCGGTGGCGTAGGCTCGCTAGCGATCCCCCTGGCGGCACAGCGTAGCAAGGTGAAAGTCATCGCTACGGCCTCTCGCCCGGAATCGGCCGCCTGGTGCCGCGAACGGGGTGCTGAACTGGTGGTGGATTACCGCGACCTGAAAGGCAACCTGGCTAAGGAAGGGATTGAGAGCGTGGATTATATCCTGTGCCTGAACGATACCGACGGCCACTGGCAAGCCATCAGCGATTTGATCGCCCCGCTCGGCCATATCTGCACCATCGTCGAGAACAGCCAACCGCTGGATCAAAATGCGTTGAAGCTGAAAAGCGCGGCGCTGCATTGGGAATTCATGTTCACCCGCAGCATGTTCACCACGCCGGATATTGCCCAGCAAGGGGAGATCCTCAAACAGGTGGCGCAATTGATTGATGAAGGTAAATTGACCACCACGCTGAGCGAAACGCTACAGGGGCTGACGGTGGACACGTTGACCGCCGCGCATGCCAAGCTGTTGGATGGGCATATGCAGGGTAAGTTGGTGATAACTTACTAAGTTAGTGGGGTTATCGATGTGTCAGGTATTAATAAATTGCTATGGCCCCCTCACCCCAACCCTCTCCCACAGGGAGAGGGAGCTGATAGCCTCTGCTCGTTTGGCAGTGAAGAGAACATCTTGGCAAACTCGATCGCCTCCTCATCCAAGGTGAGTCACGACAATTTCAATCACACTCGATCGGTGCCCTCTCCCTGTGGGAGAGGGTTAGGGTGAGGGGCACTACATCACCACTACACCGACATTTACCAGCCTAAAACGTCCCTAAAACTTCACCAAGCGGCTGGCATCCGCCGCCAGCAGTTGCTGCACCAGATCGACACAGCGCAAGAAGCGCTCCTCGTAATCACTCGACTCTACGTGCGCATATTCGATGTTATTGGCGTGCAGCATCTCTTCCAACAAATACTGAAACGCCTTGCGATCGACCGGGCTACCCAAGCTGCGCAATCCGTCGGCCACCCAAGGGGTATTATTCTCCAGCAGGATCACCAGATCGAAACGGTATTCGTCGATCAACGCTTGAACGAACGGATGCTCCCGCCCTTCATACTTTTTACAGAACGCCTGCGTGGTGACAAAGTCGGTGTCGATAAACGCCACTTTATTGGCGTATTTCACCGCAAAATCTACGTACTGGGCCTGCCCAAGCGCGATCTTGTCATAGTCGGAATACTGCAACGCCATCTCGTCACCCCCGAGGTGGGAGAAGACGTAGTCACGGCCATATTCCCAGGCGCTGGTGGTGTTGAAGATGTTCGCCAGCTTGTTGACCAGCGTTGACTTACCGCTGGATTCGCCGCCCAGGATCGCCACCGTACGAACAAAGAACGGCTTCACTTCAGTGGGGATGTAGTCCCAATAGCGGAACGGATCCTGACGGATCTGACTGCCGCTGATATTCATAAAGGAACGTTCAGGATCAACCAGGATGGTTTCAATCCCCAAGTGTTCACGGTAACGGGGAGCATCAAGTTCTTCGCTGGAATAGATATAGCTCGGGACGATGCCCTTTTGCTCCATAAAGCTCTTCACGCCGTTGCTCCACACGTCCCAGCCGTGCGGGTAAGGTTCAATGCCCTTTTCGTCGAAAGAGTGAATATGGATATTTTTCTGGTACTTAAAGGTCTGCAACAGCCAGCGCAGACGATCGCTGACCGTCGGCTGCTGTGACATAGAGCTGTTCTCGAACAGCAACAGATCGCGCGGCTCATCGTGGCACAGGATCACATGCAGCTCGTCAACCTGACTACAGGCACGCTGGATCAGATAGATATGGCCGGTATGCAACGGGTAAAATTTACCAAACACCACGCCGACTTTCTTCTCACGGCGTGGGAATTCCAGCCCCAGGAAACGGTGCAGGGCTTCCAGCTTCTGCGCGCTCGGGCTTTTGATTTTGTCGTTCAACAGCTGGCTGAGGTAGCCCTTGGTCATGCTACTGGCATCAGCTACCTGCTGTAAGGTACATCCCTGTTGCTTAATCGCTGCCTTGAGGTAATCGAACTGCCGCATAAACCCTCCCGTTTATTATGCTAAACAAAATAGCATATTCCGCGCAGCGGGCGGCAATTAATAAAACTGTTCCAGCACGTCCAGCGCATCCGCCAGCTTCTTGACGCCGAACACCTGCATATTGGCCGGTGGTTTCTTCGGCACGTTGGCATGTGGCACGATCGCCCGCTTGAAACCGTGTTTGGCCGCTTCAGAAATACGCTCCTGGCCGCTAGGCACCGGGCGGATCTCCCCTGCAAGGCCCACTTCGCCAAACACCACCAGATCGTTAGGCAATGGGCGGTCGCGCAGGCTGGAGACCAACGCCAGCAGCAACGCCAGATCGGCACTGGTTTCGCTAACCTTGACGCCGCCTACTACGTTGACAAAAACGTCTTGGTCGGACATCTGCAAGCCACCGTGACGATGGAGCACCGCCAGCAGGATCGCCAAACGATTCTGTTCCAGGCCTACGGCAACGCGGCGTGGGTTAGACATCATAGAATGATCGACCAACGCCTGGATCTCAACCAGCAGCGGTCGGGTGCCTTCCCAAACTACCATCACCGAACTGCCGGAAGTCACTTCATCACCCCGGCTGAGGAAGATCGCGGAAGGGTTACTCACCTCACGCAACCCCTGCTCGGTCATGGCGAACACTCCCAACTCGTTAACCGCACCAAAACGGTTTTTATGGCTGCGCAGCGTACGGAACCGGGAATCGGCATCGCCATCCAGCAACACAGAACAGTCGATACAGTGTTCGAGGACTTTCGGCCCGGCCAGTGAGCCATCTTTAGTAACGTGGCCAACCATTACGATCGCCACGCCGCGAGTTTTGGCAAAGCGGGTGAGATAAGCCGCCGTTTCGCGCACCTGCGCCACGCTGCCTGGCGATGACTGGATATCCGCCATATGCATGACCTGGATCGAGTCGATCACCATCAGCCGCGGTTGCTCCTGCTCGGCGATCAGGCAGATCTGCTCGATGCTGGTTTCCGACAGCATGTTCAGGCCGCCAGTGGGCAATCCAAGACGATGGGCACGCATCGCGACCTGTTGCAGCGACTCTTCACCTGTGACGTACAGGGTTTTCATCTGCTCGGCGAGTTTGCACAGCACCTGCAACAGCAGCGTACTTTTCCCCGCGCCGGGGTTACCACCGATCAGGATCGCACTGCCCGGCACCACGCCGCCGCCCAGTACGCGGTCAAATTCCAGAAAGCCGGTAGAGAAACGCGGCAGCTCTTGCAAGCTGATGTCAGAAAGCTTCTGCACCTTGCTGATACCGGCATCGCCCGCATAGCCGCTTAAACGCTCGCTACGGGCAGCGGAAGAGGAGACTGAAGCCAGACGCACTTCTGTAATGGTGTTCCAGGCCTGACAGGCACTGCATTGCCCCTGCCAGCGCGGATAATCAGCGCCGCATTCATTACAGACAAATGCCCGTTTTACTGCTTTTGCCACAGCTTACCTCACATCGTGTTTCAAACTGCCGCAGAGCACACAGAGCACTCCCAGCAGATCGGCATGGCGGATCGAGACCTGCGCTTTCTCATAGACCTTAGGCTTCGCGTGATAGGCGATACCCAGCCCGGCCACCTGCATCATTTTCAAATCGTTGGCACCGTCGCCGATCGCTACGGTTTGCTGCGGTGGGATCCCCAGCTTCTCTGCCAGCGCCACCAGAGTATCGGCCTTGAATTGCGCATCCACGATCGGCCCCAGCACCTCGCCGGTCAGCTTACCGTCGCGGATCTCCAGCTCATTGGCTGCCACGGCCACCAGCTTGAGCTTGTCACGCAGGTATTCGGCATAATAGGTAAAGCCGCCGGAGGCAATAGCGACATGCCAGTCCAGCGCCTGCAGCTTGCGCACCAGACTGGTCAACCCAGGCATCAACGGCAATTCGTCACGCACCTGTTTGAGGATATTGGCATCGGCCCCTTTCAGCGTCCCCACGCGTTGGCGCAGGCTGGCGGTGAAATCGAGTTCGCCACGCATCGCGCGTTCGGTCACTTCACTGACCTGCTCGCCTACCCCGGCCAACTTGGCGATTTCGTCGATGCACTCAATCTGGATCGCCGTTGAGTCCATATCCATCACCAACAGGCCCGGCTTGCGCAGGTTAGGGATTTTGCCCAGTGGCGCAACGTCTAGCCCGCTTTCGTTCGCCAACAGTTTGGCGCGCGCAGTTAGCGTCCCCGCCAGGCGAACCACCTGATAATCTTCCACCGCCCAGGCCGTCACGATCACCATCGCGGCCCCGAGCTTGCGCTGGAAATGAGTAATACGCTCTTTATCCAGTTCTCTGCCATATAGTAGCCAACCGGTGTGGCCCGCCCGATAATCCAGCGGCATGACTTCGTCACCGCTCAACGAAAGAGGCAACCCCGGCCATTGAGAGATCTCGGCGGGGAGATCGCAATAGGTCAGACTATTTGGCATCCTTAACTCCTGAATAACACTGCATGATAAAACGACGCATCAAGCTATCCTATCGCCATTGCTTCTGGCAACATATTACCCTATGAATCTCTAGTTGGCCGCTCTAGCGCATCCATGCGCTCGCGGTATTGGTACATCCCGGTACCGCACAGCCAGGTGGTCAATCGTGACTCCCGGATGACCGCCCTAAAGGAAGCCTAATGGCTAAAGCTAAACTGAAATTCCGCCTGCATCGCACCGCTATTATCCTGATTTGCCTGGCGTTGCTGGTGCTATTGATGCAAGGTGCCTCCTATTTTAGCCTGAGCCACCAAATGGCGCGATCGGAACAGGTCGAAGAATTGGCACAAACCTTGACCAAGCAGGTGGCTTTTAGCCTGACTCCGCTGATGGATGGCGACAGCGACATAGACAATCAGCAGGTTGAGCGCATTCTCACGCAGTTGACCATTCACAGTCGTATTCTGGACGCCAGCGTCTACCAGTTGGACGGCACCCTGATCGCCCATTCCGGCGAGCAGATTAGCGTACGCGATCGCCTGGCGCTGGATGGCAAACGCGCGGGCAGCTACTTTAACCACCAGCTCGTCGAGTCAATCCAGGGCAAAGATGGCCCACTGGGCTTTATCCGGGTGACGCTGGATACCCACGTGCTGGCCACCGAATCCAAACAGGTGGATAACACCACCAACCTGCTACGCCTGATGATCCTGCTGGCGCTGGCCATCGGCATTATTCTGGCCCGTACCCTGCTGCAAGGCCGCCGCAGCCGCTGGCAGCAGTCTCCGTACCTGCTAACCGCCAACACGCCGCTGGCAGAAGGTAATACGGTAGACGATGGTGATGACGAGGAACCGGCAGAGCAGGAAGAAACGAAGAAAAGCTGATGGCATTCTGAGATTGATGCCAAAGTGGCAATGTTGCTGAATCTCATGCTCGAGCGTAGAGGCGTTGCATGCTGCGCCCGTTCAGATGCCCCATGAATTGGCAACGTAGCGAGTCGGCTGGTGAATAGAATACAAAATCAGTAACAATCTGAAAAATAACAAATATTGGTATTATTTTACGGCAAAATGAATAGATTCGTGAATAGATAAAATGGGGCGCAGCGTGCTGCGCCCGCGAGGTCATTACGCTTTGTCGCCCAGCAGGACAGATTCCAGCGCGATAACGATCATCTCGTTAAAGGTGGTCTGACGCTCGGCAGCGGTGGTCTGCTCATGACGCAGGATATGGTCGGAAACGGTGCAGATGGTCAACGCCGTGCTACCGAACTCTTCATACAGCTCTGCGGCCACGCCGTAGATGCCTGCCGCTTCCATCTCTACGCCCAGGATGCCGTACTTCTTCATCACCTGGAACATATCCGGATCTGGCGTGTAGAACAGATCGGCGGAGAAGATGTTACCCACGCGTGCAGGGATGCCCTGAGCAGCCGCAGCGTCTACCGCATTACGCACCATGTCAAAATCCGCAATGGCCGCATAGTCGTGGCCTTTGAAGCGCATACGGTTAACCTGGGAATCGGTACAAGCCCCCATGCCGATCACCACATCACGCAGTTTGACGTCATCACGCACCGCGCCACAAGAGCCGACACGGATGATTTTCTTCACGCCAAACTCGGCAATCAGTTCACGCGCATAGATAGAGCAGGATGGGATGCCCATGCCGTGGCCCATTACCGAGATTTTACGACCTTTATAAGTGCCGGTGAAACCCAACATGCCACGCACGTTGTTCACTTCCACAGCGCCTTCCAGGAAGGTTTCTGCGATGTATTTTGCCCGCAGCGGATCCCCCGGCATCAGCACTACGTCAGCGAAATCACCCATCTCAGCGTTAATATGTGGCGTTGCCATAATCACTTCCCTCAATTCATTGAAATAAAGACGCTGGCGTAAAGGCCAGCGTCATTAAAAGCGGTATTAAAGCATGGATTTGCCGTAATCCATCGGTGACACGCCAAAATAGCTGGCGACGGTCTGGCCGATGTCGGCGAAGGTTTCGCGATGCCCCAGCGAGCCTGGTTTGACTTTCGGGCCATAGACCAGAACCGGGATATGCTCACGGGTGTGGTCGGTGCCTGGCCAGGTCGGGTCGCAGCCGTGGTCAGCGGTGAAGATGATGATGTCATCCCCTTTCACCAGCTTCAGCAGCTCTGGCAGGCGGCGGTCGAACAGCTCCAGCGCGGCTGCATAACCCGCTACGTCACGGCGGTGGCCGTAGGAGGAGTCGAAATCAACAAAGTTGGTGAACACGATGGTGTTGTCACCGGCTTTTTCCATCTCGACCAAAGTGGCGTCGAACAGGGCGTCGATCCCGGTAGCTTTCACCTTCTTGGTGATCCCCACGTTGGCATAGATATCGGCAATCTTGCCGATGGAAACCACTTCGCCGCCCTTCTCATCAACCAGCTTTTTCAGCACGGTCGGAGCTGGGGGTTCCACGGCCAGATCGTGACGGTTACCGGTACGCTGGAACTCACCTGGCTTATTCCCCAGGAACGGACGGGCAATCACACGGCCGATGTTGTAGCCACCTTCGGTCAACTCTTCACGAGCGATCTCACACAGCTCGTACAGGCGATCCAGGCCGAAAGTTTCTTCATGGCAGGCAATCTGGAAAACCGAGTCCGCAGAGGTGTAGAAAATCGGCTTGCCGGTTTTCATATGCTCTTCGCCCAGTTGATCCAGGATCACGGTACCGGATGAATGGCAGTTACCGAGGTAACCCGGCAGGTTGGCACGCGCCACCAGCTTGTCCAGCAGTTCCTGCGGGAAGCTGTTGTGCTCGTCTGAGAAGTAGCCCCAGTCGAACAAAACTGGCACACCGGCAATTTCCCAGTGGCCTGATGGCGTATCTTTACCGGAAGAAAGCTCGCTGGCATGGCCGTAAGCACCGATGATTTCAGCGTCTTTATCCAACCCTTCCGGGAACTTGCCGGTGGATTCTTCCGCTGCTTTGCCCAAGCCCAGACGGCTCAGGTTTGGCAGGGTCAGCGGGCCGCTACGGCCCACGTTGGCTTCGCCACGTGCACAGGCAGCAGCAATATGGCCAAGGGTATCGGAGCCTTCATCGCCAAAGCTTTTGGCATCTTCACTCGCGCCAATGCCGAATGAGTCTAATACCATAATAAATGTACGTTTCATCATACTCTCCTGCGTATTCACGCTGAGGGCGACAGCGAAAAGGCCGCTGCCACTCCTGATTCTTTAGACAGAGGTTATTCGGTGATGCGTTTGTAGACCACCGGCGTGACTTCTGGCGCTTTGTCGCCCAGAACCATCGCGCCGCGTACCGCATCTGCCGCCTGCTGCCAGCTCTCTTCGTCGTTGGCATGGATCACCGCCAATGGACGCTGGGTATCGACAGTGTCGCCCAGGCGAGCCACATCGGTCAGGCCCACGCTGTAGTCGATGCTGTCGGTCGCGCGACGGCGGCCACCGCCCAGTGACACCACCGCCATACCCAGTGCACGGGTATCCATCGCGGTAATGATACCTGGTTTCTCGGCATAAACCGGCTTGGTTAACGTCGCGGCTGGCAGATAGCTGTCGTAACGCTCGATAAAATCGCTTGGGCCTTTCTGTGCCGCCACCATGCGGCCAAAGATTTCCGCCGCTTTGCCGTTATCCAGCACCGCCTGCAGTTTGGCGCGCGCGTCAGCATCGTCGGTAGCCAGGCCACCAGACAGCAGCATTTCCACGCTCAACGCCATGGTCACTTCCAGCAGACGCGGATTGCGATATTCCCCGGTCAGGAAGCGTACCGCTTCACGCACTTCGACCGCATTACCAGCGCTGGAAGCCAGCACCTGGTTCATATCAGTCAGCAGCGCGGTCGTCTTGCAACCGGCTCCGTTGGCAACGCCCACAATCGCCTGCGCCAGATCGTCAGAAAGCTGATAGGTCGGCATGAAAGCACCGCTGCCAACTTTCACGTCCATAACCAGCGCATCCAGCCCTTCGGCCAGTTTTTTCGCCAGAATAGAACCGGTGATCAGCGGAATGGAGTCGACGGTAGCAGTGATATCGCGCGTCGCGTAGAAACGCTTGTCTGCCGGAGCCAGTGAACTGGTCTGGCCGATAATCGCCACGCCAACGTCTTTGATGATCTTACGGAACGCGTTGTCGTCCGGGAAAATATCAAAGCCAGGGATCGCTTCCAGCTTGTCCAGCGTACCGCCGGTATGACCCAGACCACGGCCTGAAATCATTGGCACGTAGCCGCCACAGGCTGCCACCATCGGGCCAAGCATCAGCGAAGTCACATCGCCCACACCGCCGGTGGAATGTTTATCCACAATCGGGCCGTTCAGCGACAGGCTTTTCCAGTCCAACACCGTGCCGGAATCACGCATTGCCATGGTCAGCGCCACGCGCTCTGGCATGGTCATGTCGTGGAAATAGATGGTCATCGCCAGTGCAGCAATCTGCCCTTCTGACACCACGTTATCGCGAATGCCGTTAATGAAGAAGCGGATCTCGGCTTCGCTCAACGGTTGCCCGTCACGTTTTTTACGGATTATTTCTTGTGCCAAGAACAAAGTAGCCCCCTGTTTTAGCTAAATAGAGTCATTCGATACGCCTGCGCGCTGCGTTAACGGGGCCGCTTGGCAGCCCCAACGCAACAAGACGTGAGTGAAAATCAGTAACCGTTACCAGCGGCTTGGGTGCTATGCCCCAGCGTGGTCAGCAGGCTGGCTAACAGGCTCGACGCACCAAAGCGGAAGTGGCGCGCATCGGCCCAGTCTTCTCCCAGCAGACGCCCGGCAAGTTGCAGATACTGTTGAGCATCTTCTGCGGTACGCACGCCACCGGCTGGCTTGAAGCCAACGGTTTTGCCTACGCCCATATCACGGATCACGGTCATCATCAGCTCAGCGCTTTCCAGCGTGGCGTTGACCGGCACTTTACCGGTAGAAGTCTTGATAAAATCAGCCCCGGCCTTGATGGAGATCTCGGAGGCTTTACGGATCAGTTCCGCCTGCTTCAGCTCACCGGTTTCGATGATCACTTTCAGCAGCACGTTGGCAGCAGCACAGGCTTGCTTGCACTGTTTGACCAGTTCAAACCCGACTTCCTCGTTACCGGCCATCAGGGCACGATAAGGGAATACCACGTCAACTTCATCGGCACCGTAGGCGATGGCTGCACGGGTTTCTGCCACAGCGATGTCGATATCATCATTGCCATGCGGGAAGTTGGTGACGGTGGCGATACGGATATCTGGCGTCCCCTGCTCACGCAGCGTTTTGCGGGCAATCGGGATAAAACGCGGATAGATGCAGATGGCGGCAGTATGGCCTGCCGGGCTGTTCGCCTGACGACACAACGCGATCACTTTCTCGTCGGTGTCATCTTCGTTCAGCGTGGTTAAATCCATCAGGTTCAGCGCGCGTTGCGCTGCTGCGGTTAATTCGGTCATAAAACTCTCCAACTGAGCATTCTGATGTTGGCGAGCGGACTTGGTTCCTTGAAGATAGCGCGCGGGATAGTCTTCCCACGCCAGCAACTGAGATCCTTCTCACCGCACATAGCCCTTCGATTTTCGCATAGCCAGCAATCGCTATTTGAACACGACCACTCTGGCATATTTGTGTTCTGATTCACACTACACAGGATAGCACTGTAACAGGACTGAATTATATGTGAAGATCATCACAAAATAACGCGATATTGTTCACAAATTCACTAAAGAGACGGCGGTCATTAGGCGAATGCCCTTTTTGCAGGCAACCAGGCCCCTTCAGGAACCTGGTTGTTGATATCAAGTATAGCTTACAACGCCAGGAAGAATCCGGCGATGGTGGCGCTCATCAGGTTGGATAAGGTACCGGCGGCCACCGCTTTCAACCCGAAACGAGCAATGTCGTGACGACGACCTGGAGCCATGCTGCCTAGACCACCCAGCAGGATCGCTACGGAAGACAGGTTGGCAAACCCACACAGCGCAAAGGAGATGATCGCCTTGGTGTGCTGTGACAGCACCTGTAACCCCTCAGCAGCCACCACGTCATCCGGACGCAGGTAAGCACCAAAGTTCATGTAGGCCACGAATTCGTTAACGATCACCTTCTGGCCGATAAACGAACCCGCCACCATCGCTTCACTCCAAGGCACACCAATCAGGAAGGCGATCGGCGAGAACACCCAGCCCAGGATCAGTTCCAGTGACAGCTGTGGGAAATCGAACCAGCCACCAATACCGCCAAGAATACCGTTAAGCAGCGCGATCAGAGCGATAAATGCCAACAGCATCGCCCCCACGTTCAGTGCCAGTTGCATGCCAGAGGCCGCACCAGAGGCAGCGGCATCGATGACGTTTGCCGGGCGCTCGTCTTCGGCGATCAGCTTCATCGCATCGGCTCGGTCTTGGGTATTTTCGGTTTCCGGCACCATCAGTTTGGCAAACAGCAATCCACCCGGTGCGGCCATAAAGGAAGCGGCGATCAGGTATTCCAACGGTACGCCCATCTGGGCATAGCCCGCCAGCACGGAACCGGCTACCGAAGCCAGACCGCCGCACATTACGGCAAACAGCTCCGACTGGGTCATGGTGGCGATATAAGGGCGCACCACCAGCGGCGCTTCGGTCTGCCCCACAAAAATATTGGCCGTGGCTGACAGCGATTCGGTCCGCGAGGTACCCAACAGCTTATGCAAACCACCGCCTAAGAGCTTGATCACCACCTGCATGATGCCCAGGTAATAGAGCACCGCAATCAGCGAGGAGAAGAATACAATCACCGGTAACACACGCAGAGCGAACACGAAGCCGCCACCGCCGAACACTTCAAACATTTTGTCGGAAACCAGGCCACCAAAGATGAAAGAGATGCCCTCGTTACCGTAAGCGATGACGTTTGCCACCCCTTCCGACATGCCACCAAGAATACGGCGCCCGATCGGGACATAGAGCACCAGCGCGCCAATGCCAATCTGGATGATAAACGCGCCTAGTACGGTACGCAGTTTAATAGCGCGCCGGTTGCTGGAAAGCAGCACCGCAATGGCGATCAAGACCACCATACCGACCAGGCTCATGAAGAGTTGCATACGAGTATGTCCCTGTTGCGAAGAAGAAATACCCCCGGCCCGCTGGATGAAACGGGTTGCCCAAGGGCGATAATGGGACGCAATTATACTGAGCGAGGCGGGATGAGACTCGTTTTATGTCACAAATATATACAAGTAGAAGCAACTGAAAATCACACAACGTGATTCAAGTCACATTTAAAGTGAGAGGTGTGGATCCAATGCAAACAGGGATTGGCTATTTTGTTGTAGCTGTTCGGCAATCTCGTCGGCAGATTCAGGCCGTAGTTGGCAAAGCACCTGAAACACCTCCGCAGCCCGTTCAGGCCGGTTCGGCTGCCCTTGATAACCCGCCAACGGCATGTCCGGTGCATCGGTTTCCAGCAACAGCGAGGTCAACGGCAACTGCGCCATCACCTGACGGGTTTTCTGCGCCCGCTCGTAACTGATCGTGCCGCCAACGCCAATGTAATAACCCAGGCGAATAAAGGCCTGCGCCTGAGCCAGACTGCCAGCAAAGCCATGCACTACGCCACAGCGCGGTACCTCGGTACGACGCAATGCGGCAGCCAACTGATCGTGGCTACGGCGGGAGTGCAGGATCACCGGCAAATCATACTGCTTTGCCAGCTTCAGTTGTGCCTTGAGCAACGCCTGTTGGCGTTCAAACTGCGGCTCGGCCATATACAGATCCAACCCAATCTCCCCCACCGCCACTAGCTTATGCGGCTTGCTTGCCAGGCAACCTGCCAGTTGTTCAAGCTGCTCATCATGGTGCTGAGCGATATACAGCGGGTGTAACCCCAGCGCGGCAAACAAAGGAGTATGTTCGCGCGCCAGCTTGAGAATACGCACAAAGCGATCGGCCGTGACCGCTGGCACAATAATTTGCTGCACCCCGGCTTGCGCGGCCAATGCCAGGCTCGCCTGCTCATCCCCGCTGAAAGGCGGGAAATCAAAGTGGCAATGGGTATCCGTAAAGGCGTAACTCACAGCACATCTCCGTCACCTGGCAGGATGATTTTTGGTGGCGCTTCAGGCTGCACGGCATGGCCCTGCGGGTTAAGCACATCGGTAATAATCGGCGAAGGCATCCGCACGGTTTCCGGCTGGATCAGACGACGGGAAAGTGATGTTGTTACCGTCATGCCATCGTTCTTTTCCTGCTCCAGCAACCAGTGGCCTACCGTCGCCAGGAAATAGCGCCCACAACGGCGGCCCAGATGATAATCGCGATTCAGCGCAGGCAAACGGCTGCCGAGCGCATTGCTCGCCAGCGGCTTAGGCGGGAATATTTCGAAGATGCGCAGTTTACCGGGGGGTTTTTCAATAAATTGCTGGATGCGCAAATAGCTCTGCTCATGATGCTGCAACACCCGCACCATTTGCTGCAGGCTGCTTTCACCCAGCCATTGCTCCATGCGTTTCATCCACTTCGGCGTATAAGCCATCTGTGAAGGCACGGTGCGGATCACCACGATGGTATCCGCCCCACGGCGATAGGCCTCTTCGACCGGGATGGCATCGCTGATGCCGCCATCCTGATAGCTGATGCCATCCAGCTCTACACCCATACGATAAAACCCGGGGATGGCACTGGAAGCCTTGATAGCCGGTAACCAGCTATCCCGTGTCGCAGGGAGATAAACCGGCGTAAAGTCATCGCTGCGACAGGCACACATCAGAAATTCACGGCCATTAATCAGCTGCTTTTCCGCCACGTCAAAAGCCAACGGCAACTGTTGCGAGGTGATATCCAATAACCAGTCGAGATCGATAAGATGCCCGCCACGCACAAAGCGCAGCGGGTTAAAGAAATTGGCAGAGGTGGTGTAGCGGGTGATCACCCGCCGTGCGTAGCCCATCTGGCCACAAATAAATGCCGAGAGGTTCTGCGCACCGGCAGAGGTGCCAATCATCAGATCAAAAGGGTTAAAGCGGGCGCGCTGGAATTCATCCAGTACGCCGGCGGTAAAGATACCGCGCTGTCCGCCGCCCTCACACACCAGCGCCATTTTACCGGGCCGGTATGGTTTATACGCCAGGGGTTCTATATTACCGAGCGTGATGGGTATTCTGTATCCCAACCCCGTATCCTCAATGTGGCCGTTTTCCCGAGGATACCTCTTCTTGCTCTCTTCCGTAATCTTCTTGTAATACGCCAGAGAGGCAGTCATTGCTCCCTGCCAGCCACAGGCCGTCATTGCCGGAAAACTCCGCCCATGCCTGCCAAACCTGGCCTTTCAGCTGTTTCCAACGGCCAACAATGATGTCGCTATTCATGACCTGCCTCCTGGCGCAGAGAAAAAGAATCAAGCTTTGTTACAGTTTAGAGAGACGCTAAGGACGCCGACGGCCGGTAAACAGGCTGACCAGGAACAGAATGATCCCTACCACGAACACTACTTTGGCGGCCCAGGCGGCAGTACCTGCCAACGAACCAAAACCCAGTGCTGCGGCGATCAATGCAATCACTAAAAATATAATGCCCCATCGAAACATAAGCCTCTCCTTACCATGGTGATAAAAATTTCGCGTTTGGCTCGCCCCTGCTGGGTGCGGCTTAAAACTGCGGATTATTCTATTTCTGGTAGTACATCCCAGGCGTTAGCCTGGGAGTTATTGCTTACTGTTACTGACGATTAAGGTTTTACCGCCAGATCGTTCTTGACGCTTTTCACGCCATCAATGGCTTTGGCAATACTTTCTGCACGGTCAGACTGCGCCTGGGTTTTCACCTCACCGGAAAGCTGCACCACACCATCGGTGGTTTCTACTTTCACGTTGCGTGAAGGTACGATGTCATCGGCCAGCAGTTTAGCTTTCAGCTCGCTGGTAGTAGCAGTGTCACCGGCATAGGACTTCACCGACTGGGTCGCTTGATCTTTCACGTGCAGCTTATCGCTGACGGATTTGACCCCTTCTACCCGACCTGCAACGTCTACCGCTTTCTCAGCCTGAGCTTGAGTAGCGACAAAACCGCTCAACGTCACCACACCTTTTTCGGTTTCCACCGAGATGTCGGTGCTTTTTATGGCTTTATCGTCAACCAGCGCACTTTTAACTTTAGCCGTTATGCCGCTGTCATCCATATAGTTGTCGACTTTTTTCATGGAGCTATCGATTTTGGCACCAGTACTATCAACTACGCCTGATGCTTTGTTCATCATGGTCTCTTCAGCCAGGGCCGAACCACTAACCAGTACCGAACCCAAAACGACTGCCATCAGCGAATGTGCAAACTTGGTATTTTTCATCGATCTCTTCCTTCTTGTTGTAGAACCCCAAACTGCTGTGGGCTCTGGTGCCGCCAGAGTGCGGCTAACTCAAATGAATACTTCACGATCTCTATACAATCAAACGTTCACGACCGGACTATTGCTCTACGGTAAACATACCTGCAATGCCCGTGCCAAGTTAAAAACGCCGTTAAAAATCAACAACAACAAAACAAATGAGCAACAATTAAGCGTAAAACTGTCGTCTATTGGAGACATATAGCAGTTGATTTGGGATCCACATCACTATCTTATTGATATTGCTAAGATAGGACTGTCTCCTATCGGCAACACTACCGAATAACTCTCTAAAATATGTGGGTACAATAGTATTTTACGCTCAGATGCCGCTATGCACCCTGATAAATATAGACCATCAGCGAAAATTTGCCGCCAGATCGCGGAAAATCTTGTTCGGTTTAGACGAAATAATTAGTGAGAAGGGTTTAATAATTAGCAGGATGGGGGGCTGAAGAAGGAAAACACAGGGCGCTTGGAAGCGCCCTGTTGACGAGATTAATGCTCGCGAGTTTTGCGGAACACCACTTCTGGGTAGCGTTCCTGCGTCAGGTTGAGGTTAACCATGGTTGGTGCGATATACGACAGGTTGTTGCCGCCGTCCAGCGCCAGGTTCAGCTCGTTCTTACGCTTGAACTCTTCGAATTTCTTCACGTCGTCGCACTCTACCCAACGGGCTGTGGAGACGTTAACCGATTCATACAGCGCTTCCACGTTGTATTCGCTTTTCAGACGGGCAACCACCACATCAAACTGCAGCACGCCCACCGCCCCCACGATCAGATCGTTGTTGGCGATTGGGCGGAACACCTGCACCGCCCCCTCTTCAGATAGTTGGACCAGCCCCTTCAGCAGCTGTTTCTGCTTGAGCGGATCGCGCAGGCGGATACGGCGGAACAGTTCAGGCGCAAAGTTCGGAATGCCGGTGAACTTCATATCCTCACCCTGGGTGAAGGTGTCGCCGATCTGAATGGTGCCGTGGTTATGCAAGCCAATGATGTCGCCTGGGTAGGCTTCTTCAACGTGCGAGCGGTCACCGGCCATAAAGGTCAGCGCATCGGAGATCACCACGTCTTTGCCGGTACGAACCTGGCGCAGTTTCATGCCTTTCTCATAGCGGCCAGACACCACGCGCATAAACGCCACACGGTCGCGGTGCTTAGGATCCATGTTAGCCTGGATCTTGAACACGAAGCCGGTGAATTTCTCTTCGGCGGCGACCACTTCACGAGTATCGGTTTTACGTGGCATTGGCGCAGGCGCCCAGGCCACCAGCCCATCAAGCATATGATCGACACCGAAGTTACCCAAAGCGGTACCGAAGAACACCGGGGTCAGTTCGCCTGCCAGGAAGGCTTCCTGCTCAAACTCATGGGAAGCCCCTTGCACCAGTTCCAGCTCATCACGCAACTGAGCGGCCAGATCTTCGCCTACGGCAGCATCGAGCTCCGGGTTGTTCAACCCTTTCACGATGCGCACTTCCTGAATGGTGTGGCCTTTACCGGTCTGGTACAGATAGGTTTCATCTTTATAGAGATGGTAAACCCCTTTGAATAGCTTGCCGCAGCCGATCGGCCAGGTGATCGGCGAGCAGGCGATTTTCAGTTCGCGCTCAACTTCGTCCATCACTTCCATCGGATCGCGGATGTCACGGTCAAGTTTGTTCATGAAGGTCAGGATCGGCGTATCACGCAGGCGAGTAACTTCCATCAGCTTGCGGGTACGATCTTCAACGCCTTTTGCGGCATCGATCACCATCAGGCAGCAGTCCACCGCCGTCAGGGTACGGTAGGTATCTTCGGAGAAGTCTTCGTGCCCCGGGGTATCGAGCAGGTTAACCAGACAGTCGCGGTACGGGAACTGCATCACCGAGGTGGTGATCGAGATACCACGTTGTTTTTCCATCTCCATCCAGTCGGATTTGGCGTGCTGGCTGGAGCCACGACCCTTTACCGTACCGGCGGTCTGGATAGCGTGTCCGAATAACAGCACCTTCTCGGTGATGGTGGTTTTACCCGCATCGGGGTGCGAGATAATGGCGAAAGTTCTTCTTTTCGCAACTTCGCGGGCGAATTCACTAGGAGACATGTTTTTCACGTTTCTATGGTTAGTCCGCCCTGCTCATCATCACAACGCGCCGATCGCGGCGCCAGGCAAAGCGGTAATAAAAAGATAGTAGCCGAGTATTTTCGCTGATTTACCAACCGGTGACAATCAATGGTTTCTTCGGCATAAGATAATGGCAAGCCAAACCGGCTGCACAAAGGGAGGACTATAAGTCGCTACCCCAGCGGCAGCGCCATAACGATCGCGTCTTCGCGGCCACTGGCTGCGGGGTAATAGTTGCGGCGCACCGTCACTTCATTGAAGCCAAGGTCTTCGTAGAGCGCTATCGCACCGCGGTTAGAGGCTCGAACTTCCAGCCACAGAGTGACCACACCACGCGCTTCCAATTGCTCGATCACGGCAGTCAGCAGCATGCGGCCAAAGCCCCGGCGCTGCCAGCTTGGATGAATAGCAATATTAAACAGCGTGGCTTCGTCCAGCACGATTTGGGTAATGGCAAAACCCGCCATTTGCCCTTCGGTTGTCAATTTCAGATTAAGGTAACGTTCGCCCTGATTGCTGGCTAGCGTCGCCTCCGTCCAGGGAAACGCATGGCTGGCTTGTTCAATCTTGAAGGCTGTGGCCAGATCGGCCGCTGTCAGGGTAGAAATGCTGTTCATGATGACAAATCTGCTGCCAGAGTGCGCGTTTCGCACCCGCATCTTGAGAAAGCTCGGCCAGCACCGGGCTATGTAGCTGCGCGCCGGCCACCGCTAGCGGTTCCGTGACGCCCAACCGCCAACTGTTGCACTCGGTATCTTGCGGCAGCATCGCTACCTGATCCGGTGTCAGACCATAGGTTTGTGACGCTGTCAGCCCCAGGCTGCGCAGCACGTCACAAAACAACGGGTCGTGCTGGTCTGGCAATGCCTGTGCCACCACCAGCAGGCGCACGTTCGGGGGCACGCTTACCGCCACCTCTCCCTGCAACACTCCAGGGCGGCGTAATGTCCACTGCGTAATCCCCAGCTGTTGTAACAACCAGTCGCGTTTTGATGCCATGCCGATCCCCGTGTGTGACGCACCCTACCTGCCCTATGCCGCGCTATGCTAACAAACCCACGCAGCCTGCGCCAACAAACCCGTCGAACATCTGGCCACAAAGCTCTATAATCTCCGGCTAAATCTTGAGGAGCCGAAAACTGATGTCTGCATTAACCCCCGCCAGTGAAGTCATGCTGCGCCACAGTGATGAATTTATGGAACGCCGCGTGCTGTTTGCCGGCGATCTGCAGGATACCCTGCCGGCCCAATTCGAGGCCGCGGATGTGCGTGTCCATACCCAGCAATACCATCACTGGCAGTTACTGAACCGGACGATGGGAGAGCATGCACAGTTCGGTCTGACGGTCGATCCTGCCTTCGTCGCCGAGTGTGATACGCTGGTGTATTACTGGCCAAAGAGCAAGCAGGAAGCGCAGTTCCAACTGTGCAATATCCTGGCCCTGCTGCCGGTTGGCGCAGAAATTTTTGTCGTCGGTGAAAACCGCAGTGGCGTACGCAGCGCGGAACAAACGCTGGAAGGCCATGCCACGCTTGCCAAGATCGACAGCGCTCGCCGCTGCGGGTTGTATCATGGCCGCATCGATGTGCAGACCCAGTTTGATCTGGCCGACTGGTGGGAAAGCTATCAGTTGCACGATCTGGAAGTGAAGACGCTACCTGGCGTGTTCAGCCGTGACGGCCTGGACGTTGGCAGTTCACTGCTGCTCTCCACGCTGGAAAAACACATGAA
Source organism: Serratia sp. 14-2641 (assembly GCF_001692375.1). NCBI lineage: Bacteria > Pseudomonadati > Pseudomonadota > Gammaproteobacteria > Enterobacterales > Yersiniaceae > Serratia > Serratia sp. 14-2641. The sequence continues at coordinate 154,212 of NZ_LXKR01000005.1, forward strand.
AGGCAAAGTGCTGGACGTGGGTTGTGGCGCTGGCGTAATGGCTTCGGTGCTGTCTAAACTGTCGCCGAAAATGAAGCTGACCCTCAGCGACGTTAACGCCGCAGCCGTAGAATCCAGCCGGGCGACATTGGCTGCCAACGGTATTGAAGGGGAAGTGATCGTCAGTAACGTCTACTCCGACATTACCGGCCGCTTTGACCTGATCATTTCCAACCCACCGTTCCATGACGGCCTGGCCACCAGCCTGACCGCCGCGGAAACGCTGATCCGCGGAGCGTTAAAACACCTGCCAATCGGTGGCCAACTGCGTATCGTCGCCAACGCCTTCCTGCCTTACCCGGACATTCTGGATGCCACCTTCGGCAGCCATGAAGTGTTGGCACAGAACGGCCGCTTCAAGGTGTACAAAGCCACCGTGGCACGCCAGCCACGCGATGCGAAGAAAAAAAGGTAACAAGCCCCTCACCCTAACCCTCTCCCACAGGGAGAGGGGATCGATCGTGCCACCATTTGACTACAGCACCCTACCTATTAATTCAGCCATGCGACTGAATAACTTCTGTACCTGACCACAGCTCCGTACCCGCCCCCTCTCCCTCACACAAGTGTTCCTGACGCCTCCGATTTGTTCATCGGGAGAGGGTTGGGGTGAGGGGAGATTGCTCGCCTGACGAACATTTATCCCTAAGGTATGCCATCAGCCGTTAATCAACTCCATACCCACCGTTGTATAGCGTGCACCCGCCACGCCTGCCAGAGGGAATACCGCCTCGATAGCCGCCAATTCCTGCTCGCTCAACGTGATCTCCGCTGCCGCCACGTTCTCTTCCAGATAGCGCCGACGTTTGGTACCAGGAATTGGAACAATATGTTCCCCCTGCGCCATCACCCAAGCCAACGCCAGTTGCGACGGGGTCACGCCTTTCTGCCTGGCCAGTTCACTGACCTTGGTGACTAGTTCCAGATTGCGAGCAAAGTTTTCCCCCTGAAAACGTGGATTATCGCGGCGGAAATCATCTGCTGCCAAGTCCTCTAGACTCTGGATCGCCCCGGTCAGAAAGCCACGCCCAAGCGGGCTATAGGCGACAAAACCAATGCCCAAACGTTGGCAAGCGGCCAGTTGCCCCTGCTCAGCGTCTCTGCTCCACAAGGAATATTCAGTCTGCAACGCGGTGATCGGATGCACCTGATGAGCGCGTTCCAACGTTGCAACGGAGGTTTCACTCAGGCCAATATGGCGGATCTTGCCCTCTTTGATCAGATCCGCCAGGGTGCCAACCACCTCTTCGATCGGTACCGTCGGATCGACCCGGTGCTGGTAGTAAAGATCGATGGTTTCTACCCCTAGCCGCTGCAAGCTACCTTCTACCGAGCGACGGATATAGTCCGGTTCGCTGCTCACGCCCCGCGCAGTGGGATCGGCCGGATCGCGCACAATACCGAATTTGGTGGCCAGAAATACCTGGTCGCGTTTGCCTTTGATCGCCTTGCCTATCAGTTGTTCATTGGTGTGCGGGCCGTACATATCTGCGGTGTCCAGTAGAGTCACCCCCAGTTCCAGAGCCCGATGCAGCGTGGCGATGGCTTCCTGCTCATCATAACCCGTGGAGTAGAAATCGCTCATCCCCATGCAACCTAAACCCAGGGCAGAGACGAGGGGGCCATTAGTACCTAATTTGCGCTGTTGCATTGTGTGGTCCTTATTGAACATGGATGTCGAAACAAAGTCTGGTTGTTTATGCCACAAAGATAAATAATGTAGATTGCACATCACTGTTCATAAATCACCAACAATGCGGGCGGCAAAATGGATCAGGTTCAGGCTATGCGCATCTTTACCCGGATCGTGGAACTAGGCAGCTTCAGCCGCGCGGCCGAACGGTTGCAGCTGCCTCGAGCCACGGTAAGCAACGTGCTCAAACGCCTTGAGCAACGGCTTGGCGTCAGATTATTGGTGCGCACCACGCGTCAGGTACAGGTCACCGCCGAGGGAACGCTGTACTACCAACGTTGTCTGCACCTGCTGGACGCCCTGGAAGAAGCAGATACCCTGTTCAGCCACCACAAGCTGCAACCCACCGGTAAGGTGCGGATCGATATGCCCCATTCGCTGGCGCGGGAAATCGTCATCCCAGCGCTGGATGAGTTCTATCAGCGCTATCCAGAGATAGAAATTGCGCTGGGGGCCAACGACACCCATGTCGATCTGCTGCGCGAGGGGGTAGATTGCGTGCTGCGGGCCTGGGAGACCGAAGACGATACGCTGGTAGCCCGACGAATTGCCCAACTACCACAGCTCACCTGCGCCTCTCCCGGCTATTTACAGGCGTTTGGTACCCCGCAGTCGATCGACGAGCTGCAACACCATCGGGCGGTGGGCTATTTCTCCTTGGTGAATAACCGCAACTACCCGCTGGAATTTTGCCGTGATGGCCGCCTTGAGCTGCGCGAATTGCCAAGCAGATTGAGCGTTAGCGGGGCCGATGCCTATACCAGTGCCTGCCGTGCCAATTTGGGGCTGATCCAGGCGGCGCGTTATATCATCTCCCCTTGGTTGCAAAGCGGCGAACTGGTGGAAGTGTTGGCAGATACGCCACCACCGCCGATGCCGATCTACATCATGTATCCGCCTGGTCGTTTCCTCGCGCCGCGTGTCAGGGTATTGATTGATTGGCTGATTACGTTGTTCGAAGGCCATAAAAAGCGCTGATATGCCGTTTTTTACAGCAAACGCCTCCAATCCAGGAAATAACTATTGACGTACCCGCCAAAATCTCTAGAATTCGCCTCCGTGGTAGCGTTACTCCGGTAGCGTATCTGGTACGCGAAGGTGGCGGAATTGGTAGACGCGCTAGCTTCAGGTGTTAGTGTCCTTACGGACGTGAGGGTTCAAGTCCCTCTCTTCGCACCAAATAACCACATGATTTATATTGCACAGCATCGAATGCGAAGGTGGCGGAATTGGTAGACGCGCTAGCTTCAGGTGTTAGTGTTCTTACGGACGTGAGGGTTCAAGTCCCTCTCTTCGCACCAAGCTGGTGATATAAATCGACATCAAAGCAACACATCAAACTGTGCGAAGGTGGCGGAATTGGTAGACGCGCTAGCTTCAGGTGTTAGTGTTCTTACGGACGTGAGGGTTCAAGTCCCTCTCTTCGCACCACTTGATGAGTTCTCTTCCAGCTGTTCCTGCGTTAAAACTCACTGAAAAAACCAACACGCTCAGGCGTGGTTTTGTCGTTTCAGTTAAAGCTGAAATGCAGGCTGATTGCGGCCAGTCCACCTGCTAGAGCCATGCAGGAAGGGAGCAGCAGGTAATGACGCCAGCGGCTGTTAAACAGCATCACCAGCGTAGCCAGCATGGCAACCACGATCAGAGTACGCAGTTGCATCATATCCAGGTCTATCAGCGCCAGAAATGGCATCAGAGCACAGGGCAGCAACACGCCCCAGGCGCTGGCAAGCCGATTCCCCAAGCACCAACTGATGCCCCACAATCCACAAGCGGTAACCATGGCTGCTAACATGATAACCCCACCCTTTAAGTGATAATGATAACCAATATCATATAACACTTTTTTTTGACCCGCACTCTTTTCAAGATCCGGCTGAACGCGGATGACAGCCTGCGCGAAAAATGTTAGTTTCATATAAGAAAATTCTTAACATTTATAGTCTGTTAATAATAACCAATTGGAATTATTCAACAGGCATTGTCTAACATTTTTCCTTCGACCGGCCCCATTGGTAAAGAGTGATCCCCGTATGAACTCGCGTTCTTATCAGCAACTGCAAACCAGCAAACAGCGCTTATCCCTGTTTCTTTTCTTGTTGATGAATGCCGCCTCTGCCATTTTTACTTTATTCGTGCCCTTTAAAGAGACCCCGGCCTTCACGCTGCCGCTAATCTGCATTCCGGCGATTTGCCTGGCGGCCATGCTATTTACGCTGTATTCGCCCCGCCACTACGTCCAAAGGCTCAACCTGCTCGCCATCATCCTTGGGCTGCTATGGGCGGCGCACATCTATTGCAAGAGCCAGCTTACTGCCAGTGACAACCACGGCTTCTTGCTGATCAGCCTGTTCAGTATTTTCTTTATCAGCGCGATTTCGCTGACGGATAACCTGCTGGCCTTCTGCCTGCACGCTGTTCCCTCGGCGTTGATAATCCTGTGGCTGGACGGCATGCATAACACCATGCGTATTCTGTTCACCACCCTGCTGCCGATCGTCGCCTTCTCGGTGCATCATTTGCTGTTGAAGCGCAGTGAAATGTTTACCCAACATCTGGTGGCCAACCTGTATCACGAACGGGATAAGTTCAGCGATCTGAGCATGATCGATCCGCTAACCGGCCTGTATAACCGCCGTGGGCTGGAGAGCAAACTGGATCAGTTGCTCTCGCCGACCTCAGGCAACCACTTTGTGCTGCTACTCGATATCGACCATTTCAAGGTCTACAACGATCGCTACGGCCACACTCTGGGCGACCAAGCACTAGTCCAAGTGGCAGCGACCATCCGGGATGCGGTACGCTCACGGGATATCGTGGTGCGTTACGGCGGAGAAGAGTTTTTAGTTCTGCTGACCAACGTCGGTGAAGACTACGCGGCTTATTTGGCGGAGAAGGTACGCCAATGCGTACAGGAATTAACCATCACCCATCGTTTCCACGCGCAGGAGACAACCAAGGTGACGTTAAGCGCCGGGATTTCTGCGCTGGATAAACTGGATATCGACTCTGCGATCTGTGCGGCCGACGCCGCGCTGTACCGGGCCAAAAACAGTGGCCGCAACAATATTCAGCTAGCCTCGCACCCGCAGCCAGTCACCTGATCCTTTCCCCTTCGCCGGAAGGGGAAAGGTGAAAAACTTTTACCTGTCGCCACTTTTACCACATGCCAATCGCGTCGTAGCGCATTACACTAGCGGACAACTTACGCCTTCCCTGCCACATTTTTAAATGGAACACGACCGTTGAAGACCTCACTCTCCACGTTATTGCTGGCGCTTGGCATGTGTGCCACCCCCTTGACCAGCCAGGCGACCGACGCGCAGCTCACCTCACAGATTGTCGATCAGTATGCTGAACATATCTTCTATAACAGCGGCGCAACCGGTATGGCGCTGGTCGTTATCGATAATAATCAGGTGGTTAACCGCAGTTTTGGCGATACCAAACCGGGCAACGATCTACGTCCACGGCCAGATTCCCTGATCCGCATCGCCTCCATCACCAAACTGATGACCAGCGAAGTGATGGTCAAAATGGCGGCGGAAGGTAAGGTCAAACTCACCGATCCCCTGCGCAAATATGCTCCCAAAGGGGCCGTCGTCCCTGCCTACAATTCACGCCAGCCGATTACCTTGCTGAACCTGGCAACGCACACCAGCGCCCTACCGCGTGAACAACCCGGCAAGAAACCGCCAAAAACGCCGGTGTTTACCTGGCCCACCAAGGCACAGCGCTGGCAGTGGTTGTCTCATGCCACCATTACCGTGCCACCGGGCGTGCGAGCGGCCTACTCCAACCTGGCCTACGACCTATTGGCCGATGCATTGTCACGTGCCGCTGGTAAGCCTTATAACGTCTTGTTGCGTGAGAAAATCACGGGTCCACTGGGGATGGTTGATACCACGCTGACGCCAAGCGCAGAGCAGTGCTCACGCCTGATGGTTGCAGCCTCTGGGCCAAGCGCCTGCCGCGATACCACGGCCGCCAGTGGCAGCGGTGGCGTTTACTCAACACCGCGCGATATGCAGCGCTGGATGCAGCAGTTCCTGTCCTCCAACGTAAGCGGCTCGCGCAAGCCGACCGCGTTAACTGAACAAACCATGTATTTCCAGCGCCAGGACCTGGTGTCATTGAAAGGGATGGATGTACCGGGTGAAGCCTCTGCTTTGGGATTGGGCTGGGTATACATGGCGCCGAAAGATGGCCTGCCAGGGATCATCCAGAAAACCGGCGGCGGCGGCGGCTTCATCACCTATATGGCGATGGTGCCGCAGCAAAATATCGGCGTGTTTGTGGTCGTTACCCGCTCGGAGTTGACCAAGTTCACCAACATGAGCGATCCGGTCAACCGGCTGGTCGCGGATTTGGTGGCGAACAAAGGCTGACCCGCACCTGTTTACGACAGAACGTGTTGCGTAGCGCGATAGGCGGAAGGCGAACAGCCTTCCAGCCGATTGAAGAAGCGAGCGAAATAGGCAGGATCTTTAAACCCCAGGCTGTAGGCCGTTTCATGCACCGTGCAGGCGCTGAACAGCAGCAGCCGTTTGGCTTCACGCAACAGGCGATCGAAGATCAGCCTTTTGGGTGGCCGGTTGGCAAAACGGCGGCACAGGTCGTTGAGGCGTGATTCCGTCACCCCCAGCGACTGGGCATATTCCGGCACCGACAGGTGATCGCGAAAACGCTCGTCCACCATCTTGTTAAAACGCTGGAACAGCTTCAGTTCACCGCGTACGCCGCTGGCGGCCTTATCATCCAATGAGGCATTGCGTAGCATCAGCGTGAAGACCGCCTGGGCCAGCAATGCCAACGTCTGCTCGCGCCCGGCCATCTTTTGGCTAAACTCGCGGGCGATCAGTTCCCAATAATGCCCAAGCGCCGCCAACTCCTGCGGCACTGCGGCCAGCGAAAGGCAAATCCCCGGCATATCCAGCGCCAGATTGCTGCCCGGATACAGGCGCTCCAGCAACGGCCAGATCAGTTCCTGGCGCACCGTTAACACGTGGCCGTCGCTGTCTGGTTCGGTGAAAAAGGCGTGTGGCACCGAAGGCGGGGTGAGGATAAACAGCGGAGCCTGTACCGAATAGTGTTGATCGTCCAGCTGCAGCTCTATCCTGCCGGTGGCCAGATAATGCAGTTGGAAGAAGCGATCGTGCCAGTGCACCTGCATATCCCGGCCAAAAAATGCCGCCAGTCCGGCAAAGGTTTCGTAGTGCACCTCATCAGCGGCGTAACGCGCGTCATACTCTTTGCCAATATCGATATTGGCGATAAAGCCGGTACTTTTCTGCACGCTGTCCTCCGGTGAAAATAAGAGAAGGAAATTCCCCCTCTCCCAAAAGGAGAGGGGCGTCTTCTCAAGCAGTATCCAAAGTTTATGGCGTGGCCCGTGGGCGTGAATCCTTCATCGGGATACGCCATACCAGCACGGCCCCGATAATCAACAACGCCGAGACAAAATAGAGCCCAGAGTTAAAGCTGCCGGTCACATCCTTGAACCAGCCGATCAACAGTGGGCTGACCGCCGAGCCGATGTTACCGGTGGCGTTGATCACCGCGATCCCCACCGCTCGAGCTTCAAAGCTGATTGACTGATCCGGCGTGGTCCAGAAGATCGCCATCGCGGTAAAGGAGCCGACCGACGCCATCACGATCCCCAACAATTGGACCATACTGTGATTGGTCGCCGAAGCCAGCAGCCAACCCGCCGCGGCAAACAGATAAGGCAGTGCGGTGTGGAACTTACGCTCTTGCAGGCGATCCGAACGTTTACTCCACCAGATCATACCGGCGATGGTACAGATTTGTGGGATCGCCGCCAGAAAGCCGATCATGATGTTACTGCTGCTCTGGTTGAAGCTCTGCAAGATCTGCGGCGTCCAGATATTGATGGCGCTAAGGGTATTGGTGAGGCAGAAATAGGCCAGCGTATACATCAGCACCACCGGCGTCAGCACCTCACGCCACAGGCTGCGCTGTTGCAATGCGCGGTGGCTGCTCGGCCCTTCCGGCTGCACCAGTTGCAGTTTGTCGGCTTCCATCATCGCCTTCAGGCTGGCCTTCTCTTCGCTGGTCAGCCACTTGGCCTTGGCCGGCGTGTCGTCCAGATAGAACCACACCACCACGCCGAGGATCACCGAAGGAATGCCTTCCAGCAGGAACAGCCATTGCCAACCTTTCAGGTTCATCATGCCGTCCAGCGCCAGAATATAGCCGGACACCAACGAACCTACTGCCATCGTAACGGGCATGGCAATCATAAACAAAGCGTTGGCCCGGGCGCGGTAGAACGCCGGGAACCAGTAGGTGAGATACACCAGGATCCCTGGCAGGAAGCCCGCCTCGGTAATACCGACGATCATCCGCAGCACGTACAGACTGGTTGGCCCAGTGGCGAACATGGTGCAGGTAGAAGCAATGCCCCATAGCACCATGATGGTGGCGATCCAACGCCGTGCCCCCACCCTGCTCAGCATCATGTTGCTGGGGATGCCGAAGATCACGTAGGTGACGTAAAACAGCGTTGCGGCCAGGCCGAACATGGTGGAGCTAAGACCGAGGTCCTGCTTCATGGTCAAACCGGCAAACCCGATGTTGATGCGGTCAAGGAACGAGAAAACAAACAACACAAATAAGAAAATAATCAGGCGCCGAAATAACTTTTTAATCACCGACTGCTCGGTGGCGGTTAACGCTTTATGTTGCTCTGCCGGGTTCAGTGGCTTGAGCGAATCGACGTTGCTCATGATGACTCCGATTAGTAAACGCTCTGGGATGGAGGTGGCTCCGCCGCTTTATCCTGTTTGAAACTGCTGAGCAGGGAGTCTGCCGCCCGTACCAGCAGAGTGGTATCCACGCCAACGGCAACAAACAACGCGCCGGATGCCAGATAGTGCTGCGCCAGTTCCTGCTGTGCCATCAGGATGCCCGGTGCCTTGCCTGCGGCACTGATGCGGGCAATGGCATCGTCAATAGTGCGCTGCACTTCGGGATGCTGCGGATTACCGGCAAAGCCCATGTCGGCACTCAGATCCGCCGGGCCGATAAAGACGCCGTCGACCCCTTCCACCTCCAGGATGGCATCCAGATTTTTCACCGCCTCTCGGGTTTCGATCTGTACCAACACACACATCTGGCTGTCGGCAAGATGCAGGTAATTCGGCACCCGGTTCCAGCGCGAGGCGCGAGCCAGCGCACTGCCAACCCCGCGAATGCCGTTTGGTGGATAGCGGGTAGCCCGCACCGCCTCCTGCGCCTGTTCGGCGTTTTGGATCATCGGGATCAACAGGGTTTGCGCACCAACGTCCAACAGTTGCTTGATCAGCACCGGATCGTTCCAGGCCGGACGCACCACCGGATGGCTGGGATAAGGCGCCACCGCCTGCAACTGCCCCAATACCGTTTGCACATTGTTAGGCGCATGTTCGCCATCGATCAGCAGCCAGTCGAACCCGGCGCCGGCCAGCAGTTCCGCGCTGTAGCTGCTGCACAGCCCCAGCCACAGGCCGATCTGCGGGCGTTTTTCCTGCAAGGCCTGTTTGAAATGGTTAGTTATCATCGTGTTGCTCCCTAGACAAACCGGCAGCTGATGCAGCCCATCGGACCATAGTCGGCATGGAAGGTATCGCCGCGCCGTGCCGCCACCGGGCGGGTGAAGGAACCGCCAAGGATGATTTGCCCGGCCTCCAGCTCCACGTCGTACGGGGACAGCTTATTAGCCAGCCAGGCCACGCCGTTGGCCGGATGATTGAGCACCGCCGCCGCCACGCCAGATTCTTCAATCACGCCATTGCGATACAGCAAGGCACTGATCCAGCGAAGATCCAGCGCATCAGGCTTGATCGGCCTGCCGCCCATCACCACTCCGGCGTTGGCAGCATTGTCGGAAATGGTGTCGAACACCTTGCGTGGCCGCTGGGTTTGCGGATCGACGTTATGGCTGCGGGCGTCGATGATCTCCAGCGCCGGGATCACATAGTCGGTAGCGTTATAGACATCAAATAGCGTGCAGTTCGGCCCACGCAGCGGCTTCGCCAGCACAAACGCCAGTTCGACTTCGACGCGTGGCACGATAAAGCGATCGATCGGAATGTCGCTGCCATCGTTAAAGAACATGTCGTCCAGCAGCGCGCCGTAGTCCGGCTCGGTGATCTGCGAGCTGACCTGCATGGCGCGCGAGGTCAGCCCGATCTTATGCCCCTTCAGCGTGCGCCCTTCGGCGATCTTCAGCTCAACCCATTGACGCTGGATAGCATAGGCATCTTCTATAGTGATCTCCGGGTGATCCAGCGATAACGCGCGGATCTGTTCCCGGCTCTGCTCGGCCTGATGCAGGCGCTGCACGGCTCGGCTCAGTACGTCTTTATCCAGCATTTACCACCCCTTGTTCAGTCCTTGCTAAACAGCGCATGGACGTTGTTTTGCTTGTAATTCAGCACCGGATCCAGCTCTTCCATGGTGAAAGAGAGGGCCAGATAGCGCTTGGCCATCAGCGCTGCAAAGTGATCCTTGATCAGGATGAACAGCATTTCTCCCACCTGTTGGCGGCTCTCCAGACTGCGGCCGTGGCCAATCTTCAGCGTCATATGCACAAAGGCATAGTTCTGCTTGCCGTCGGCCATCTGCCAGGTATCCAGCCAGATGGCGCGGCTCCGGATGCCAGCCAGCGGGAAGATGCCGGTTTCCGCCAGCGCGTGATTAACCTTGTCAAACAGCGCTGGCAAATCCGCCTCCCGGCGGATGTTGTCGGTACATTCAGCGTAAAAATGGGGCATTGGGTATCCTCAGGCTTGAGCGGGAAGCGGGAATATGCCGTTGACCTGGCCGGTTCCGGAACTGGCAAACAGCGGGGTAACGAACTCCACCTTGCCCTGGTACTTGTCCCAGCCCAGCAGGCCCAGCAACATCACGGTGTCGTGCATATTGCCTTCGCCATAGCAGTAATCGGCGTACTCCGGCAGCATTTCGCAAAACTCGCGGAAGCGCCCTTCTTCCCACAGTTTCACTACCCGTTCGTCCATCTGCTGGTCGAACTGGCGGGTGTAGCTGTTCATGCCCTGCTCGGCACGTTGATCGTCGATAAAGCGGTGTGACAGCGAGCCGCTAGCCAATACCGCCACGGTGCCGTCGTATTTCTCAATCGCAGTTTTGATCGCTTCGCCCAGGCGGCGGCTATCGGCAAAGCCATGCACGGTGCAGAAGGCAGAAATGGAGATCACCTTGAAGTGGCGGTCGCTGTTCATGTAGCGCATCGGCACCAGCGTACCGTACTCCAGCTCCAGGCTTGGGATCTCATGGGCCTTGGCACGTACGCCAAGCTTGCGGGCTTCATCGGCAATCATCTGTCCCAGCTCTGGGTTGCCGTCGTATTCATAGGTCATGTCACGAATGAAGTGCGGCAGCTCGTTGCTGGTGTAAAGCCCTTTGAAATGCGAGTTACAGTTGATGTGGTAGGCGCTGTTCACCAACCAGTGGGTGTCGAATACGATAATGGTGTCGACGCCCATTTCACGACAGCGGGCGCTGATCTCTTTGTGACCATCAATGGCGGCTTGACGGCAGCCATGGTGTTCTCCTGGCAATTCAGACAGGTACATCGAAGGAACGTGTGTAATCTTTGCGGCTAATGCTAATTTACCCATATGTCCTCCTATCCCCTTTATCTTTCAGCCTGCAGCACGGCTGGCCGCAGGCTGATATCTATCGGGTCTAGTCCTTGGTTGTTGTTTTAAAGGGCACGGAGCTATCTCACACTCCCCAACGTGGGATCGGATGATCCCCCATGGAGATACAAACGTTTTTCATCTCGGCAAACACTTCGAAGCTGTACTCACCGCCTTCACGGCCGGTGCCAGAGGATTTCACCCCGCCAAACGGCTGGCGCAGATCGCGTACGTTCTGGGTGTTGACGAAAACCATACCCGCTTCAATATTGCGGGCCAGACGCAGGACTTTGCTCACATCCTGCGTCCAGATGTACGACGCCAGGCCGTACTCCACATCGTTGGCCATGCGCAGGCCGTCTTCTTCTGATTTGAACGGCAGGAGGCAGGCCACCGGCCCGAAGATCTCTTCCTGCGCGACACGCATATTGTTGTTAACATCGGCCAGCACCGTTGGGCGCAGGAAGTTGCCGTGGCTCAAACCGGCCGGTTTATCCGGGCCACCTGCCAACAAAGTGGCCCCTTCTTCGATGCCCAAGCGAATATAGCCGGAGACTTTTTCCCAGTGCTGCGGGCTGATTAACGCACCGACCTGAGTATTGGGATCCATCGGATCGCCTACGCGCAGGCGGTTGGCACGCTCGGCAAAGCGTTTGACGAATTCCGGGTAAATACTTTCCTGAATAAAGATGCGTGAACCCGCGGTGCAGCGTTCACCGTTAATCGAGAAGATGGTGAACAGTGCAGCATCCAGCGCCCGCTCGATATCGGCATCCTCAAAGATCAGCACCGGTGATTTGCCGCCCAGCTCCATCGAGAATTTCTTCAGCCCGGCGCTTTCAATAATGCGGCGGCCGGTTGAGGTGCCCCCGGTGAAGGACACTGCACGCACGTCTTTATGGCGTACCAGAGCATCCCCCGCCGTTGCGCCATAGCCTTGCACCACGTTCAGCACCCCGGCAGGAATACCGGCTTCCAGCGCCAGTTCACCCAGGCGATCCGCCGTCAGTGGCGACAGTTCGGACATTTTCAGCACTGCGGTATTACCTAACGCCAGGCAAGGTGCTGTTTTCCAGGTGGCGGTCATAAACGGCACGTTCCACGGCGACACCAGCGCACACACGCCCACCGGTTGGATCAGCGTGTAGTTGAGCATCTTGTCGTCCACCGGGTAGGTGCGGCCATTCATCTGCTGGCAGATCTCGGCAAAGAACTCAAAGTTGTGCGAGGCGCGTGGGATCAGCACGTTTTTGGTCTGGTGGATCGGCAACCCTGTATCTGCGGTTTCCATCTCGGCAATCTGCGGCACGTTCTGGTCGATCAGTTCACCCAGGCGACGCATCAGGCGTGCCCGCTCTTTCATCGGCGTATTGGCCCATTTCGGGAAGGCTTCTTTTGCCGCAGCGACTGCCTGGTCGATTTCGAGCTGGCCACCGGACGCCACTTCCGCCAGCACTTCGCCGTTAGCCGGGTTGGTGGTGGTGAAATACTCTTTGCTGGCGACGTTCTTGCCGTTGATCCAATGGTTGATGGTTTTCATCCCTTGCTCTCCTCGTAATCTTTTTCACTGATGATGTGGTTAACCAAACGGCCAATGCCTTCGATCTCAACCACAATTTCATCCCCAGGCTGCACGTCGGCCAGCCCTTTCGGCGTGCCGGTGGCGATCATGTCGCCAGGCTGCAACGTCATAAATTCACTCAGGTATTCGATCAGGAACGGGATGTCGAAAATCATGTCAGCGGTGGTGCCGCGCTGGCGCAGTTCACCGTTAACGTAGGTGCTGAGCGTCAGGTTATGCGGATCTGCGACATCGTCACGATCGACAATGTAGGGGCCGATAGGCGTCAGGGTGTCGCGGCTTTTCACCCGCAGGTTGGGGCGGTAGTAGTTTTCCAGGTAGTCGCGGATGGCGTAGTCGTTGCACAGGGTGTAACCGGCCACGTAATCCATCGCCTGTTCGCGGCTGACGTTGCGCGCAGTTTTACCGATCACCGCCACCAGCTCGGCTTCGTAGTGCATGTATTCCACCTGCGCCGGTCGCACGGAAACCTGGCGGTGACCGGTCAGGCTGTTTGGCCCTTTGAGGAACACCAAAGGCTCTTCCGGCGCTTTAAACTCCAGCTCACTGGCGTGATCGGCATAGTTCAGGCCGAGGGCAAATATCGTGCCCTGCGCCGGTGGCAGCCATTCCACATCGTGCTCATCGAGCTTGCTGCCATCGGGCAGGGTAACGCTTAACTGGTCGTCTACGGTGACGTTAACAATCTGGCCATGATGGCGGATACGAGCATGTCTCATGGTTATTCTCCTGCCTGCGTCACTTGGTTGGTAAGGGTTGGCAAACCTGCGGCCCGCACCGTCACTTGATCACCCGGCTTGATCTCAACCCGCTGGTGTGGCGTGCCAATCAGCACCGCATCCCCCGGTTGCAGGGTAATAAAATCGCTGATGGCGGCGATCAGTTCCGGCACCGAACGCACCAGATCGGCCGTTGACCAGCGATCCTGCTCCACGCCGTTGATTTCGGTGATAATTTCCAGGTTGCTGGTGCTAGCCAATGAAGCCACCTCTCCCAGCGGGCAGAAGCCGTCACGGCATTTGGCCTTGATCGCCGGGCGATAGAAGCTGGTTTCCGGCAGGCTGACGTCGTTAGCCAAGGCATAACCGGCCACATAATCGGCCACCTTATCCGCCGCCACCTTGCGCGCGGTGCTACCGATCACGACTGCCAGCGTTGCGCCACTTTGCACGGTTTCACCGGTCGGGAACGGAATGCTGCCGCCGTTGGCAAGATAGGTATTGCGCGGTTTGATAAACCACACCGGCGTCTTGGGCGGCGTTTGGTAAGGGGCGGCGCGAAACGCCTGATCCCAGGCATCAAGCTGGCTGCGGTGGTTAAGTGCTACGGAAAATACGGTGCCTTTCATGCAGACTCCTTCTACGGATCGCCAATCATTAATATGTTAATGAATACTTTTATACGCTGTTCAGCATTTACGCAACGTTGTTAATTTAATTTGTGATCGTGATAACGAAATATTCACAAATTATGCACATTAGCGTTATTAATCAGCAAATTAACCTTTTTTGCAGGATTTTTACGTGACGGATCGCGTTTTGCCGTTCTCCGCCGGTCAAAAATTGGCTACTATTAAGTTGTTAATAAAATTAAGCCAAGGCCATCGACATGCATGAATCGTTAACCATCGCCCTGTTGCAGGCGCGTGAAACCGCCATGGGGTTCTTCCGCCCGATCCTGAAAAGCCACAATCTGACAGAGCAACAATGGCGCATCATTCGCGTATTGGCCGATAACCGTTCCATTGAGTTTCACGAGTTGGCCGCAGAAACCTGCATCCTGCGCCCCAGCCTGACCGGCATCCTGTCGCGCATGGAGCGGGATAAGCTGATCTTTCGCCTCAAGCCGGTTAACGATCAGCGCAAGCTGTACGTGTCCTTGACTCAGCAGGGACAGGAGCTGTATGAACTGGCACGCCACCAGGTGGAACAGGGATATGGGGAGATAGAAGCGGCATTCTCGAAGCAGAAGATGGAACAGTTGATGGAGCTACTCGACGAGCTGATCCGCTTAGGGGATCAACATGCCAACAACGTAGTTGCTCACAAATAGCCCAGCCCCCCAACCCAGGGAGCTGACAGTCCCTGCTCTGTTGGGATAAAGAGGGTAATCTCAGCAAACTCGATCGCCCCTTAATACAAGGTGCGTCACCGAATTTTCAAACCCACTCGCTCGGTCCCCTCGCCCTGTGGGAGAGGGTTAGGGTGAGGGTATCCTCAGAGACTAGCAGGTTGAGCTTCCGGCAAGAGCGCACCACCATCCACCACCAACGTCTGGCCGGTGATATAGCTCGCAGCCGGTGAGGCTAAAAAGACCATTGCGGCAGCGATATCCTCCGGCTCCCCCAGCCTGCCTAACGGCACCGCAGAGGCAATCGCCTGGTTCACCGCGTCCCCGCCCAGATTTGCCATCGCGGGCGTGCGGATCATTCCCGGTTCCACGCCATTCACCGTGATCCCTTCACATGCCAGTTCCAACGCAGCAGCACGAATAAAGCCGTTAACTCCCGCCTTGGAAGCCGCATAGTGCGCCAACCCTGGGTAGGCCACCCTTGGCCCTGTGACCGACGAGGTCACCAGAATGCGTCCGCCACCCTGGCGCTTCATCCACGGCAACGCCGCCTGCGCCAGAAAGAACGGGGCCATCAAATTGACGCTTAACGTACGTTGCAGCAGTTCGGCATCTATCTGGCTAAACGGCCTTAGCGGAAAATAAGCGGCGTTGTGGATCACCACGTCCAGCCGTTGATGCTGCTGCGCTGTCAGTTCTACCAGCTCAGCAATCTGCCCTGCATCAGCCATATCACAACCTGCGGCCTGCACTTGCCAACCCAGCTGGCACAGGCTTTCAGCCACCTCCTGCGCCTTTTGCCGTTGTAGATCGGCCATCACCACCTTGGCCCCCAAACGAGCAAAGGCGCTGACGATCGCCAGCCCAATGCCCTGCGCACCGCCGGTCACCAGCACCACCTGCCCGGTAAACGCATCACTGGCATAAATCGGCGTCATCGGCTCAGGCCTTTGGGTAATGCGTGGTGTTAAGGATCTGCGCGTGAGCGCCCACGGCAAAGTTGCTCAGGCTGCTGAAATCACTGCCCTGATAGCCGAGGATCTTGCCATCGGTGCGCATCTCTTGCAGATCGATCATCACCACGCCCAGCGTTGGGATAATTTTCTCGCGCCAGACGAACAGATAAAGCTTCTCCGCCACTTTGACGTAATGGCAGCGATCAACATCCGCCAGCCCTTTCTCGACCCCGTCCAAACACTGCCAGGCGTAGAAATTATTGTTCAGATAAATATGCTCATAGCGCTCCGTCGGGCTGTAGGTATACATATTACGCATCCCAATCAGTTCGTCGGTAAACTGCGGCAACGGTGCATCGCTGTTGTCCAGGCGGCCAAAGCGGAATTCAGCATTCACCGCAGTCAGCGGCAAGCCCTGCTCCACCCGGCTAAAGGCATCCAGCCGCGCCTGTGACTCATCCGGTAACTGACCATAGACGGCGGTAAAGTTACCCTGCTGACGATCGCACACCAGCGTAACGCTGCCGCTGGGCCGCTGCGGATCGAGGAAATCGATAAACAGGATCCCCGGACGAATGCCGGTGGCTCGGTAGTCAACCCGTTGATCTCCCCACTGCAGGGTTTGATCGTCGTTAAAGCTGCAGTGCACCGTTTCCCCTTCGGCAAAATGGAACGCCAGCGTAGTACCGGCTAAATCCTGCTGTGCCAGCGTATGACTGTGAGGAGCGAAACCTTCCGCCAATGCGCCAACCTGAATAAATACCGCTTCTGAACTCATGACAATCTCCTTACAGGGAAGTGAAAGCTAAGGTCGGCACATCGACAATGGTGGAACCGCCATCGGCCACCAGCGTCGCGCCGGTAATAATTGACGCCTGCGTTGAGCAGAGAAAACGACACACTTGGGCAATCTCTTGCGCACTGGCCGGGCGGCGCAGCGGCACATCGCGACAGACATGTTGATAGGCCTGCTCGAGCGTTAAGTTATGTGCCGCCATCAACGGCTGCATTTCTTCATCGGCCATCGGCGTGGTCACCCAGCCGGGGCAAACGGCGTTGGCACGTACGCCCTGTGGGCCATAATCGCGGGCGATAGAACGCATCAGGCCGATCAGCGCATGTTTGGCGGTGACATAGCCACACACCTCCGGCCCGGCGGCCAACGAGGCGATCGATGCGACAAACAGCAGATTACCGCAGCTTTTCACCAACTCCGGCAAACAGGCCCGGGCACTGGCAAACGCGCTGTTGAGGTTGCTGTCCAGCGCTTGCTGCCACTGGGCATCGGTGACTTCGGTGATACGGCCCAACCCCATCCCGCCAGCGCTGGCGATCAGGCAGTCGATACGTCCGGCCTGCTGTAAAATCGCTGGCAGAATGTCGGTGTGCCAACTGGCTCCACTGGCGGCGTCCCCAACTACGGCATGTGCTCCAATCTCCGCAGCCAAGGCGTTCAAGGGTTCGCGGCGGCGGCCAACGATAAATACCAGGTCCCCCTCCTGCACCAGCAAACGCGCACAAGCAGCGCCAATGCCGGTTCCGCCGCCGGTAATGACCACCACTCTACTCATTACATTTCTCCATCAACTGGCCGATCATCAGGAAACTACTCAGCAGCAAGCGCCGCTGCTCGGCCTCCAAGCGCAGATAGCGACGGCTGGCGGGTAGGCGGCTGACCACTTCGGAAGCGGCAAAATGCTCAATATCCAACTGCCAGCGGCCCTCTGTTATCGTGAGCGTGGCGCGGCGAAAATCGAGCTTGGCTAGCGTGTCGCCGATTTGTGGGTATTGCTGCAACGCGGCGATCAACTGCCGAGCACCATCATGTTTGGCCTTGGTGCGATAAATCACGCCATTACGGCGCAGCCAGCCACCGGTGATGATGTTGAGCACCTGCGGCTCGGTAAAGCGTACGCTGCCCTGCAAGCGGAAACGGTGGGTGACAATGTGCGCCAGAAACAGCGACTGCACCTGTTCAGCCACCTCGATCACCGGTCCCTGTGGTAGCGTGAGCCGCAACTGATTAACGGCAACGCGTTCACAGGCGTAAGGCCGCAGGTTATTGGCCAGGCGATCCATCGTCGTTCCCGGCTGATAGCCCGAAGGATCGCGGTGCCAGTAACGATTAAGTGAGGGAAGTAAGCCGATCAAATTCCACCTCCGCAGCTTCTGCCTTGTTGAAGGCACTTTCCAGCACCTCTTCCACCGGCACCGGTTTAAACGGATTCACCTTCTGTACGCACAGGGTCCAGAACAGCGCATAGGCGGAAGTCAGGCCGATCATGATGCCAAACGGGATATACACATCGCGCGGGTTCATGCCCGGTGGCGTGATGTAGAAAATCGCCAGCACGATACCGACGCTGGAGACAATCTGCGGCAACGGGAACCAGGGGGATTTATAGGCGCGTGGCAGATCCGGGCGGCGGATACGCAGGATCACCACCGAGCAGGTCACCAGCAGGTAAGCCACGCCCCAGGCACATACGGCGGCCAGCACCATCGGCATAATGCGGTCCAGATTGCCCTGAATGGCAAAAGCATGAACGCAGGGGATCAGCACCGCAGCGGCAATCGCGACTACCGGAGTTTTAAAGCGCGGGTGCAGATAGGCGAAGATGCGTGGCATAGCGCCATCCAACACCATGCCGTAGATAATACGTGGTACCGCCGCCATCAGGGTGTTAATAGTGGCCGCCCCGGCCAGCAGCAGCCCGACGCCCAGCCAGTATTTACCGAAGTTACCCATGATCTGGCCAGCAAATGCCGGGATAGCCATTGGCGTATCCAACAGGTGCACGTTATTGGCCGCATCCACCACCACGTTTTCCACCTGGTGGCTCAGTGCCGCACCGTATAACGCCATGCACAGCGCCACACCGCACAGCCCCAGGGACATGGCCCGTGGGATCACACGGTGAGAACGCTTAATTTCCGGTGCCATCGGCGTCACCAACTCGCAGCCGACGAACATAAACATCGCCATGCCGACCAGGCTGAACACCGCAAAGGGATCGCCGACATCCAGTGTGGTGCCAAACCAGCCTTCCAGCGGTACGGCATGCGGTAACAGCAACCCGGCGATCGAAAAGATCATCAAGGTGCTCCACATGCAGAACGTCAGCACGACCTCAGCCTTGCCAAAGGCTTCAATGCCAAACGCATTCAGAATACCGAAAATGATCACCAAGCCTACGCCGATCATCCATGAGCTGTTATTACTCTCCATCAAGGTGTTGAGGTGTTCAAAGTTCACCAGCGCCATGATGCCGGAAAGAATGGTTTCGGCAGTGCCAGCAAAGATATGGACGATCAGATAGGCAGACAGGGTGCCGGTAATGGCAAAAAAGCGCCCCATACCGCAGGAGATATAGTCATACACCGAGCCGGTGGTGGGCAGGATCGCCGCCGCTTCGGAGAAGGTAGTGAGCTGGGCTTGCATCATGATAAAGGCGATCAGCATCGCCAGCGCGAAGGTGTCACCGCCGATACCAAAACCGCTGGTAACGGTGAGGATCACCGGGCTGGCCATGATCACCCCAACCGAACTGGCTAACGTGGTGGGGAACCCGACCTTGCCCCGTTCTAGCTGGGCATTGAGCCGCGACGACAGGTTCATGGTATTTCCTCTTATAGTGGTTTTTACCCGGTGTTGTAGCCGCCAAGGGCGGTAATCTCACTATAGGAAGGAAAGCAAAAGGCTGGCTATCGTCCTTAAGGACGAGGTTGACTAACTTGTGGCAGAAATCACGCTGGAGCGCCACATCATCGCCCCTTGTGACGTTCTGGCAAAACTACGTAACGGTGCCAACACCTCAGAGAAGAAAGCGTAGTAACCGGCACACAGTCGGTTGTAGCGATCCTTACCGATATGCGCCGGGCAACCACCCTGGCACACCATCTTCACGCTACAGCTCTGGCATTCGCGCCGCAGGCTCTTGGTTTTACCAAACTCCATCTCGATGGCAGTATCCACATACTCGGCAAACTGACTGGCAAGATCAAAACGGCCCAACCTATGCTTGGCGTCGATCAGATGATCGCAGGCATACACACTGCCGTCCGGCTCCATCACCAGATTGCCGCCACAGCGGGCAGAGTGGACACAGTTGGGGCTGACGTGGGTGAAATACTGCGCGTAAACGTGCTCAATATTCATGATAAAAACCTGGCCGAGATGGCCCTGGCCACGCCAGCGGCGGTAGATCGCCACCATAAAGCGTCCCCAGTTGGCGGCACTCAAGCCATACCCTGCCGCCGGGGCATCGCCTTCCAGCATCAGTGGCTGAAACTGTAGGTAACGCACACCCAACGCGACAAAATGGTCGTACATCTCCTGTGCCCGCTCAGCTACACCATCATGTACCACCACCAGCAAATTGAATTCAATCTGATGCTGCTGCAATAACGCAATACCACGCAGCGCCGCGTCATAGCTGCTGTTGCCACGTTTATCTGGCCGATGGGTATCCTGGATCTGGCGGTCGCCGTCCAGACTGACGCCGATAATAAACTGATGCTGCTTAAACAGGCGGCACCAGGCTGCGTTCAGCAAGGTAGCATTGGTTTGCAGACTGTTGCTGATCAGCACACCGGGTGGCGCATACTTTTGTTGTAACGCCAGTGCCCGTTTGTAGAAACCAATCCCCGCCAGCAGCGGCTCACCGCCCTGCCAGACAAAGTTGATCTCCCGGCTGTAGCGCGGCTGGCTGGCGATATACTGGCGGATAAAACTCTCCAGCAGCGCCTCATCCATCTTCTGCGCTTGGTCCCGCTGCGGGTAATAACAGTAGTTGCAGGCCAGATTACAGCCTGCACCGATCGGCTTGACCAGCATATGGAAAGGCACGCTGGCGCGCGGTACGGTATTCACCGGGATCTGCTGCGCCCGCAGCAAGGCGATGTTCACTCTGCTGCCTGCGGTAACGGCTGATGCGTGGCCGGATCCAGGCCAATATAACTGTGAGTCTGTGGATCAACGCCCAGATAGTCGATCTCTTTACCTGCCGCCTCAACCACCATGCCCTTATCGGCATACTGCTGATATTCGCCACTCAAGCGTTTAACGCGATCGGGCTGGCTAGCCGCCAGATCGCGGGTTTCCAGCGGATCGTCCTGCAGATTGAACAGCCCCCACGCCGCCATATTCGCCTGCGGCCCACCGGCTACTAACCGCCGCAGCTTCCAGATGCCATCGACATAAGCCGCCTGGTTATGCAGCTCTACGCCATAGGTAGAACGCGGCGCGGCGGCGATATCACCGCTGAAATAGCGTTTAAAGCTCACGCCAATCATCGGGATGGCAGGCTTGGCCTTCAGGGGTTTGCTGGTATCAATATTGGCAAACTCATACAGCGTTGGCGCAATATCATAGACCGCCATCGGCGTTTTATCGATGCCACCTCGCTGCTTCAACTGCGGGGCAGAAATGATGAAATCGGTATTGATCCCGCCCTGCGCACTGGTGGTTTTATGGTAATTGGCATAAGGCGCGTTGCTGACGTTGGCCCAGTGCGGCCCGTAAGAGATAAACGATCCCTTGCGGCCCAGGTTGGCGTAACTGTTGTCGAACTGTTGCCAGAATTCAGGTTTGGAGCCGTAGTAAAAACCGCTGGCCGGGTTGGCACCGTTGTCGGTGGCAAAGATGATAATGGTGTTCTTATCACGCCCGGTCTGTTGCAGTGTTTTCATTACCCCGCCGATCTGATCGTCCATATAGGCGATCATCGCCGCATACACCTGCATGGTTTTGGCCGCATATTTCCGCTGTTCCGGCGTCATGGCCTGCCACTCTTTTTCCAGCGCCAAATGCGGCATTGGCGTGCTGTCGGAAATAATCCCCAGCGCCTTCAAGCGGTTGATACGTTGCTGGTATACCTGCTGATAACCCGCATCATATTTGCCGTCAAATTTGGCGATCCAGTCGTCAGGAGCCTGTAGCGGATCGTGTGGCGCGGTAAACGCCAGATAGGCAAATACCGGCTGGTCTTTTGGCGTGTCGGTGATCCATTGCTCCAACTGTGTGGCGTAAGCTTTGCTGGAGTAAAAATCCTGCGGTAGGGAAACGCGCTTGCCGTTCAGGGTATAGAAAGTATGGAAGGCTTCAACCGTTCCCAGGGGTACAGCGTCGTCAAAATGGCTGGTACCTCCGCCCATAAAAGCAAAGGCACGTTCAAAACCGCGATCGGTTGGCCCGGCTCCGTCGGTATAGCCAAGGTGCCATTTGCCCGCCATCATGGTGGCATAACCAGCATCTTTAAACCGTTCCGGCATGGTGGTAACCCGATCGGTCAGCCGCATCTCATAACCGGGGCGGGCGACGGTGCTTTCGTACCACCACATGCCACCCATGCCAGCCTGCTGGTTGGTGTTGCCGGTCATCAGCATCGAGCGCGCAGGTGCAGACATTGGCGAAGTATAATATTGGCTCATACGCACACCCTGTTCCGCCAGAGCTTGCAGGTTGGGCGTGGGGATCTCACCGCCAAATGGGCTGATATCGGAGTAACCCATATCATCCGCAATAATGATCAACACGTTAGGCCGCTCACCGTCTGCCGCATGAACCATGCCCGATAATGCGCTGCTCAATGCCACCGCCAAGGTCTTTTTCTTCATCACTGTCAGGCCTCATCTTTTTATCTGGTGTAGAACGCCAAGTTTTGCAGTGTAGTAAGTCATCGAAAAGTTTGGCTATCGTCCTTAAGGACTAGCCCGGAGGAGAGCGAAAATGGCAAGGGCGTGGCGCGGAGCAGAAGAGGGAGAAACGAGAAATCACTTTAAATTCAGCAGCAACCGTCAATATCATTCATTAATGTATTAATGAAACCACCACCCCACGCTGAAAAAATGCCCACTCACTCAACATGGGGATGTTGTTATTAATGTATTTTATTGCAATCCGGCTCACGTTGTTAATATGTTTTCGTTGTGTTGCATAATTGCTACACCTATGCTTGTATCGTTCACATATTGTCCAGATACCTTTGCAGGTGTCCTTCAGGGTACTGAGCGATCAACGGAGGAAAATGCATTATGACCACCACATCATCCTTCATGCGTAACGACGCTTTTATCTCGAGCTGTCTGAATACCATTGCGCATCTGATCCCAGTTTCAGCCGGGGTTTTTTATCTGGTGGACCCGGACCTGCGGCCAGATCACTACATTCTTCATGGCATTAGCGATGATACCCATCAGCAATATCTGGACCATTTTCAACAGCTGGACCCGTTAAAACCGGCCAACTTCCACCAGCAAGACATCCAGATGGTGAACATGACGCCAGCGGCGATCGCCAATAACCGCCACTATTATCACGACTTTATGCTGCCCAATCGCATGCGAGACATGACGGAGATTTTTATCCGCCAGCGTAAGCGGATTATTGCCGGGGTTTCTCTGATCCGCGATACGCCGTTCACCGAATTGGAACGCAGCCGCTTACGTGCGGTGCTGCCGTTGATCGAGTTGGCCACCCGCGATCTGCTGCCAGACAGTGAAGCCCAGTTGCTCACCGCCAAAGAGCAGGAGATCGTCAATATGGTGCGTGAAGGGGCCAGTAATAAGCGTATCGCCTTAAAGCTCGGCATTTCTCTATCGACGGTGAAAACCCATATGCGCAACATCTTTGCCAAAACCGCCGTGGTCAACCGCACCGAACTGGTCTCCAGCGGTTTTATTGCCTACGGCTGATCCTGACTAAAGCAGTAACACTCAACCATCCGCCAATGCTGGCGCGGCTTCCCCATGCTTAAAAAGCGTGGAGGGTAACGATTGACGAAACGCAAGGATAACGACGATGTCCAGTGATGCAGTTTCTGTGCCTTCTACCGGGGCCTTGCTCCCCTGCCCACCCAGGCTGTTAACGGCGATTATCGTGTTTGCCGCCATCGCGCCGGGGATCCTGATGACCGCTCCCGCCGTCGCTGCCCAGTTAGCCAGCCAGTGGCACCTCACACCTGGCCAGATCGGCCATCTGTTTTCCACCGAACTGGGAGCCATGAGCATTGCCACGCTGCCTGCCTGGTGGTGGATCAGCCGGATCAACTGGCGCAAAGTCGCTACGCTAGCAGCGATGGTCTTCCTGATCGGTAATCTGGCCTCGGCCATGACCACTGATTTCAGCTTGCTATTGGTCTTGCGGTTTATCGCTTCACTGGCCGGTGGCACGCTGATGATCCTCTGCATTTCTTGTGCGGCAGGTACCGCCAACCCCAGCCGAGTCTATGCCTTTTGGGTGCTGGGCCAACTGCTGCTAGGCGTGTTCGGCTTGCTGGCATTGCCCCCGCTGTTTGCTCATTTCGGCCTGATGGCGGTTTACCTTATCCTGGCGGCGATCATGCTGTGTTGCCTGCCGTTACTAAGCGCATTCCCCAGCGGCTTCCGCCATAGCCACAGCGCGGCCAGTCAGATGGCTCCAAGCCCACCCATCTACAAACTGTTTGCCGTGCTGGCGGTATTGGCCTTTTACATCAGCCTGAGTGCGGTCTGGACCTTTATCGGCACTATCGCCGAAGCCGCGGGCCTTTCACCGGTGCACAGCGGGCAGGTGCTGGCGGCCGCCACCCTGTTTGGCATCATCGGGGCTGGCGGGGCGGCACTGGTTGGCGCAAGACGCAGCCACAAGCCGTTGTTGTGGATCGGCTACGGCCTGCTGATTGCCAGCGTCCTGCTGCTGAGCCGCAACCCGCTACTCATTCGCTTCACCCTCGCTGCCGTGATGTTCAAGTTCACCTGGACCTTTGTGCTGCCCTTTATTCTGGCGCGCGTCTCGGTGCTGGATAACAACGGCAAGCTGATGAACAGCATCAATCTGGTGATTGGCGGCGGCATGGCCATTGGCCCTACGTTGGCGGGTTACCTGATCGAATCTTCCGGCGGGATCAACGCATTGCTGATCGGCGCATTGAGCTGTGCGCTGCTGTCACTGCTGCTGATCTCGCTGGCTTCACCGCGCGCGCCGCGCCGTTTAACAGGAGTCATAAGGTGAAAAGAACAACCGGTTTTTTCTTCGATGAACGCTGTTTCTGGCATAGCACCGGCTTACATGCCACCACGCTGCCGGTGGGCGGCTGGGTGCAACCGCCATCTGGAGCCGGGCATGCCGAGTCGCCGGAAACCAAACGGCGGATGAAAAACCTGATGGACGTTTCCGGCCTGTCGCGTCAGCTCAAGCTGCTGAGCGCCGAGCTGGCCGATGAGGAAGATTTACTGCGCATCCATCCGGCACATTACCTGCAACGCTTCAAACAGCTGAGCGATAACGGCGGCGGCATGTTGGGGGAAGAGGCTCCGCTGGGGCCAGGCAGCTATGAAATTGCCAAACTTTCCGCTGGGCTGGCCTGCGCTGCGGTCGAAGCGGTGCTGAAAGGGGAACTGGACAACGCCTATTCCCTCTCACGCCCGCCGGGCCATCACTGCCTGCCGGATCAATCGATGGGGTTCTGCTTCCTGGCTAATATTCCCATTGCCATCGAACGCGCCAAAGACCGCTTGGGGCTAGGCAAGGTGGCAGTGATCGACTGGGACGTGCACCACGGCAACGGCACCCAGCACATTTACTGGCAGCGCGACGACGTGCTGACCATCTCGTTGCATCAAGACGGCTGTTTCCCGGCGGGCTACGCCGGTGAACAAGATCGCGGTGAGGGAGCCGGAGCGGGTTACAACATCAATATTCCGCTGCTGGCCGGGGCCGGTGACGACGGCTATCAATACGCCATGCAGCAAATCGTCATTCCAGCGCTAGAGCAGTTTAAGCCAGAGATGATCATCATCGCCTGCGGTTACGATGCTAACGCCATCGATCCTCTGGCGCGGATGCAGTTACACAGCGACAGCTTCCGAGCCATGACCGCCCAGGTGCAAAGCGCTGCGGATCGGCTCTGCGGTGGCAAGCTGGTGATGGTGCACGAAGGGGGCTATGCCGAAGCTTATGTGCCGTTCTGCGGCCTGGCGGTAATGGAAGAATTGAGCGGCATACGCACCGAGGTGCAGGACCCAATGCTGGAATTCATTCAGCAACAGCAACCCCGCGAGGCCTTCAACCAGTTCCAGCGCGCCGCTATCGACCAGCTAGCACGCCAATTCAATTTATAGTTACATTCAGAGGCGTGGCAATCCACGCCTCTGGCCAGTACTTATCGGATAAAACGGAAGGTTTTCGACTGGCAAGGCGCCAAGGTAGTGAAATCCCCTTTTGCTATGCCTTGCTGTGGCAACGGTTGCTCGTCCATACCGGTTTCCAGCCATTCCTGCGCTGGAGCCGCCAACGTTAACGCTCCGCCGATCGACACCTGCTCCGAAGGGTTATACACTCGAATAATCAAAGCATCGGCATCCTCAGCCTTCTTCAACACGCTCAATACTGGGCCTGATTCTGGCATCGATAGCAGGCTAAAGTGCAGCGGCGTGCGGAAGGCCGCCAGATTAAGCTTCATCGCATCAAACGGGATTTTGTTGTAACAGCGCACCGGAGTGACGTAGGCCCGCGCCTGCTGCATCACGCCCGCCTGGTGCGGATCTCCTGCAAAACCGAACAGGCTGAACCGACAATGCAATTTGCCACGCATCTGGGAGTCTGGCGTTGGCAGTTTGATGCCGGAAGGGCGACCCGGCCGCAACAGCAATTCCTCTTTACCCAGCACGCCTACCGAGCGGAACAGCGTCAGGGCAAAGGTATCGCGGCGCTCACCAACAATCTCGAACTCACGCAACCCCTCGGTAAACAATGCCATGCCATGCAGATCGTCATGCAAGGCGGCAAAGTTTATCAGTTGCCACACCGGGATCGGCGCCTCTTTCCAGCCCTCTTGCTGCCAAACGGCCATGGCCGGATCGTCCACCGGGCGAGTAATGCAGCCAAACTGGTTATCCGCCAGCACGCTTTCACTGGCGAACGGCGTTGGGATCAATACCCGCACGCGGTGATCGTCGGCCTGGTTATCCAGCCACATCTCAATGTCGATGCGGCGGCTGTTGTGCGCCAACGTCACCTGGCACTGTACATCCAGGTAACCGTCGCTCCGCCGCTCCGCCCGCTGTTGCAAATTGGCTGGCAATGCCATGCGCAGTTCCAGTGTGGCGATACTCTGCCAAGCCTCATGTTTGATGGCGGTAGCCACTGCGCTTTGCGTGGAATAGATCAACCACTCTTCACGGGAAGGCGAATAGTCATACTCATCGCCATCGTCGGAGCCATCTTCCAGTTGCAACACCTGCTGATAGAGATAGCCGCTCTGTTTATCGGTAATATCCAACGTACCGTTGGCATTCAGGGCAATGCGGTAATACTCGTTTTCCAACAGTTCTGCCGGTTGCGCCGCAGCTTGGCGTTGTTGACCTGCGTGATTGGCATGAATATGCAGGGTGCAATATCCCATCGCGGGCAATGGGCGACAGAGCTGAATGTCGTACTCCATAAAGGGATCGTAGTTGCCGTAATGCACAATCTGGCGATCCACCAGCCCAGGATCGATCTCCCGCGCGGCGCGGATAAAATACTCCACCGGCTGGCCCTGTTCATCCATCAGCGAGAACTGCTGGGCACGAATACGAATGGTGGTGTTGATCACCTCTTCACGCGGGTAAGGCAGCAGGTTGAAGAACGTCAGTTTGTCGGCATCTGCGTGCTGTACCGGCATATTGTCGACAATCTTGCGCATGTAAAAGCGCACCAGGTTTTCCGCCATGTCGTCCGCCAGAATAAAGCGCGTCATGATCTCCTGATGTACCTTGTCGCTACAGCAACAGCCGATACTGTCGTGGGCGTGGTTTTTCAGGATCTCTTTCCACATTTTCTCCAGCAGGCCGTGATGGTATTCAAAGCCCAGTGACCAGGCGATCGCCGCCAACGGCTCGAGGATATTAACGATCTTGTTCTCGATCTCGGCGTGGGCGATCTTGATATCCATGCGGGTTGACGAGATGGTGCGGTGCACGCGCATGTATTTACCGTCGTTAAATTCGCCCTTCAGCGTCGCCAAACGTTCACGACTGGCTTCGATCCGCTCGAAGACCTCTTCAAAACGGCTCATGACAAACTCACGCTGTGGATAAATCTCGCGCAGTTTGGCCATCACCTGGAAGATATTCTGTTGCAGCGGCATCTGATCGTGGCCGTTCGGCAACAGGATATCTTTGGTAACCGAGGCGTTTTCCAGCACGGTGAAATAACTGTCCAGCCGTTTGCGCAGCCCTGCTTCATCTTCGGGCAGGTATTTACCAATGGCGTAACCCAGCGGCAGCACCTGTGCCGCAACTTCGCTGCCGTCGTTGCTTTGCCACAGGAACTCGGTCTTGTCGGTACCGTGGCGCTCGGAGCAACCGCGCCAGAACATGGCGCGCGTGATACCGAACCCGTTGAAAATATGCGGTAACTGCGAAGACATGCTGAAAGAGTCCGGCAGATAGCCGATCTTCATCGGTTCGCCAAAGGACAGGCAGTCGCGCATGCCGTACATCAGGTTGCGCACGATCGATTCCCCTGACACCACCATGGTATCGGTTTGGGTATACCACGGCCCAACGATCAGCTTGCCAGCCTGCACCAACGCTTTCACCCGCCCGTGATTTTCTGGCTTGATGGCAAAGTAGTCTTCCAGCACCGCCGTTTGCCCATCCAGCACATAGAAACGGTACTCGGGATCGGTTTCCAACCGGGTCAGGATCTCTTCCATGTTGTTTATCAGCAGGATGCGTGACTCCTCGGTGGTGAAATACCACTCACGATCCCAGTGCATATGCGGCGTAATGTGAACACGTGATACAGCTTTCATAATCAATTCCTAAGATGACGTAACCAAGTCCCCCACCCCAACCCTCTCCCCACAGGGAGCTGATGACTCCTGCTCTTTTGGCAGTAAAGCGGTAATCTCAGCAAACTCGATCGCCCCCTTATCCAGGGTGCGTCACCGAATTTTCAGATCCACTCGATCAGTCCCCCCTCACTAAAGGAGAGGGTTAGCGTGAGGGGAAATCAACTTACTGCGGCTGAACGAGGGTGTATTTGCCCTGCTTCATCGCCTGACGCCGCCAAAGGATCAGCACCAATGTGGAGATCGCCGTGCCAAGCAGCGCCGCCCCCAGCCAAATGGCTGCCGACAGCAGGCCACCGAGGCCATTATCGTGCAGCAGAAACAGCGAGAAGATCCCCGCGCCCGGCGTCGAAAGGCCAATCCCCATCCCACCGACGATCGCGCCGGTCACCAGCGATCCCACCAGGAAGGAGCCGATCACCCGCACGGGATCTTCGATCGCCATCGGGATCGCCCCTTCGGTAATGCCTGCCAGGCCAAGCAGCCAGGTGGATTTACCGGTTTCAATCTCGAACTGTTGGAACAGCCGTGGAGCCAGCAAGGTGGAGGCGGTGACCGTAAAGGCCGAAACCATTTTGACCGCGCCAAAGATCGCATAGGGGCCGAACACGCCGTTGGCCATCGCCCCCAGGCAGAACGCATAGGCCGCCTTGTTCACCGGGCCGCCGAGGTCGAACGAGCACATAAAACCGAGGAGCGCTCCCAGCACCAGCGCGTTGGTACCAGACAGGCTGTTAAGCCAGGCGGTCAGGCTGTTGTTCAACCAGGCCACCGGCTCCCCGATCACAAACAGCATCAGGCTGCCCGCTACCAGCGTGCCAATCACCGGGTAAAGATAAAACGTCAGGAAGCCGTTGAAGTTGGGGCTGAGGCGCACATGGTTCTTCACCCAGCGCATCAGATATCCGGCGATCAGGCCGCCCACAATACCGCCAAGGAAGCCGGAGCCAATCATGTTTGCCGCCAACCCGGCCGCAAAGCCTGGGCCAAGAGCCGGTTTATCCGCCAGCGAATACGCCGTGTAGGCCGCCAGCACCGGTACCATCAAGATACCCAGCATGCCGCCGCCCAGCTTGCGGTACATCCACAACCAGGAGTTCTCTTGATCAAACAGATGCTGCAGGCCAAAGATCTGTGCCAGCAAAACCGAAACAGCCAAGACCGTGCCCCCCGCCACAATCAGCGGCACCGCAAAAGAGATGCCGCTGAGTAACGCCTGTTTGAGTTCGGTCTTCACGCTATTTTTCTGCACCGGCACTTCGCTCTGCTGCACCCGCGCAGCACCGTTAGCGGATTGGCCCACAGCCAATGCCTGCTGCAAAATGCGTTCGGCGTGCTTGATGGGCTCGGCGACCGGCGTTTCGATACGGGGAATACCGTTGAAGCGCTCCACTTCTTTAATCGCGACTTCGGCAGCGAACACGCAGGCCGTCGCATTATTTAGCTGTTCCGCCGTCAAGCGGCCTTCGATCCCGTTAGCCCCTTGTTTCTCGACATACACGTTGATGCCGAGCTTGCGCCCCGCCTTCTCAAGATATTCCGCAGCCATATAGGTATGGGCGATACCGGCCGGGCACGCGGTGACGCACACCACCGTAGGCCGCGTATCATCCTTCGGTTTGGGTGCAGATTCCGGCGTCCCTCCAGCCAGCAGGGCCAACAACTGTTCCGGCGTACGAGCATTTAGAACTGCCGCGCGGATGTCGTCATCCACCAGCGCCGTCGTCAGGCTGGTCAGTAATTGCATATGCGTGGTACCGGCCTGTGCCTGCGGGATCGCCAGCAGGAAGATCAGGTTGACGCTTTCCGGCCCATCGATCCCTTCCCACTCCAACGGCGTTTTCAGCGTGGCAACGGCAAATGCCGCTTCCTTTACCGCATCGCTTTTACCATGGGGCACCGCCAACCCTTCCCCCAACGCGGTAGGGCCTTGCGCTTCCCGGGCAAAGACCTCGCGGAGAAACGCCGCTTTGTCATGCAATTTGCCTTGCACGTCTAGTTGGTCGGCAAGCTGATGAATCGCCTGATCGCGCCCCGCAAAGGCCACTTGCAGGTTTATCAGGCTGGGGTGGGTCAGGCTGCTCAGGTCCATCTTTATCCTCACGCTGAAGCCAGGGCGGCTCCGTCAATAAACAGGCGGCGATCATACCAAGACAAGCCACACCAATTTGTGATCAATTTCAAATCAACGCATTTTTTGTATTAAATTTGTATTAATTCAATTTAAGAACAACTTAACGAGATATGGCGTTATTGGTTTGTTTATCCCTGGCCTAAGGCTAGAATGCGGGCAGCAGATCCAACAACCAGCCGGGGACACCAAAGCGTGAGCAAAAAGCCTATTTATCGCCAGATTGCGGATACCCTGCGCCAACAGGTTGCCGATGGTGAACTCAAGCCCGGCGATGCGTTACCGACCGAGGCTTTACTGCGCGAACAGTACAACGTCAGCCGGGTAACGGTGCGCCAGGCGTTGAAATTACTGACCGAAGAACAGGTGATTGAGAGCATTCAGGGCAGCGGCTGGTACGTCAAAGAAGAGAAGGTGAATTACGATATCTATCAGCTCACCAGCTTTTATGAAAAGCTGGCGGATCGCAACGTGGAAACCCACAGCGACGTGCTGATCTTTGAAGTCGCCAAGGCCAGCCCAACCATCGCCGAAGCATTGCACCTGACCACTGAAGACAAGGTGTATTACGTCAAACGGGTGCGCTATATCAAGCAAAAACCAGTGACGCTGGAAGAGACCTGGATGCCTCTGGCACTGTTCCCCGACCTCAGCTATGAGGTGATGCAGAAATCCAAATATCACTACATCGAACAGGTCAAAAAGCGGGTAATTGACCGTAGCGAGCAGGAGATCATCCCAGTAATGCCAAGCGAAGATGTGGTGAAGGCGTTAGGAATAGATCCGCAGAAACCGATCCTTGAGAAGGTCTCCACCGGTTTTCTCAACGACGGTACGGTATTTGAGTTCAGCCGCAACTTCTTTAAGAGCGAAGATTACAAGTTCACTCTGGTGGCCAAGCGGATACGCTGAGTTTTTCCCATAAAAAAAGACGCCCGAGAGCGTCTTTTTTATCGCAATAGCAAAAATCAGTTCACTTTAACCGGCATACCGGAACGTGCCTTGATGGCCGCGTCCACGACGCTCTGGTCAACGGCTGGATCCATCAGCACTTTGCCTACCGGCGCGGTAATGGTGATTGGCACTGGCTCTTTCGACTTCAGCTCATCTTCGTTGGCAGACAGCGGGTTGTGTACTTCCAGGTAACGTGAACCGTCTGGCTCTACGGAAACCTTCACTGGCTCGTTGATAAACTGCACGCGAGTGCCTACTGGCACGCTGTCGAACAGGTATTTGATGTCGTCAGCACGCAGACGCACACAGCCGTGGCTCACACGCAGGCCGATACCGAAGTTGGCGTTAGTACCATGGACCGCATACAGGCGGCCAACATAGAGGGCGTACAGACCCATCGGGTTATCAGGGCCCGCCGGGAATACCGCTGGCAGGATTTCACCATCGGCAGCGTACTCTTCACGCATTTTAGCGGTTGGCGTCCAGGTTGGGCCTGCTTTCTTGCGTTGTACGGTGGTGACCCAGTCCAGCGGCGTATCTTTACCCAACTGGCCGATACCAATCGGCAGCACTACGACGGTCTTGGTGCCTTTCGGGTAGTAGTACAGACGCATTTCTGCGCTGTTGATGATGATGCCTTCACGCGGAGCGTCAGGCAGGATCAGCTGCTGTGGGATGGTCAGCGTGCTGCCTGGCAGCGGTAAGAACGGGTCAACGCCAGGGTTAGCCTCCAGCATGTTGCTCAAACCCATCTGGTATTGAGCCGCAAAGCTCTCCAGCGGCAGTTTGCTGTCTGCAGGCACGGTGATCTGAATATTTTCCCCAACCAGACGGCTGTCTTTGGCGGGCAAAGGGTATACAACGGCGAAGGCAGCCTGGCTGAATGCAACCAGAGCGGTAAACAGGGTTAATAACGCGCGAATGCTCATTTTCATCTTCGTAGTAAAGTGGTGGCCGCACTGGCTAAAAATGGTATGTGTTCTGCCCGGCCTGGTTTGACCGGATGCGCATTATATGTGCACTTGCCGCCAAGATGGAAACATTACTAACGCAAATACCTCACTTTTTTGTAGCCGGATATAGGGAATAGTGTCCTTTTGGTAAATTCCTGCCCTAGCGTAACCCACTGACCTCTTCGCTACGGCGGATCGGGATAAGATATTCACAGCTGATCGCCGCCTGCTCGTCACCGTAGCAAACGCCTAATGCCGGGTAAAAACGCTCAATATCCTGCCCTGGCCGCCGTACCGCATTCATCTGCGGAATGGCCGTGTCATACAGCCGGGCGATAAAGTTCTGGAGCCCTGCAACCTGCCCCTGATAGGCAAAGCGGGCATACTCTCCGGGTTCGATCGTCACCGTTTCACCTGCCGCCTCTTCCTCTGGCAGTGCCGCCGTATACACCATCTGTTGACGATCCCGCTGCTGGGTGTCTGCCTTCAGGCTCATCAGGCCATACGCGACGGTGGGTAATTCCTGTTCCGGATGCAGCAAATGCCGCCAGGCGTGTTGGCGTAGCAGCTTTTTCGAGGGCCCCAATTGCCCCAACGTGCAGCTACCCTGCTGAGTATGGCCGACTAGTTTCATCGAAGGCAGCACAATAATCTGCGCCTCTGGCATTGGCTCATGGGTCATATTCAACGGCGGTTGCAAACCATAACTAGGCCAGTCCAGGCTGCGACGATAAGCCGCCGGTGGCAAACCAAACTGTTTTTTAAATCCACGGGTGAAGGTCTGCTGCGAATCGAACTGGTATTTATCTGCGATACAGGCCACCGTGGCGCTGGTCAGGCGCAACTCACGTGCCGCCGCCGTCAACCTTCTGCGCCGGGCATAGGTCCCCAACACTTCGCCGGTGTGCTGCTTGAACATCCGTTGCAGATGCCATTTGGAATAGCCGGATTTGGCCGCGATGCTGTCCAGCGTCAAGGGCTGATCCAGGCTTTGCTCAATCCAGGCCAGAAGCTGACTGATAACATTTTCCTGATGCATGGCCTCTCCTCTGCGTTGTCGGTCATGAGCGTGTTACCACAAAACACGCCAGTGGCGCTTACTCTATCGACGTTGGCGCTAGACCACATTGCACAATCAAGACATAATATTGCTCAAATACGCCAATATGATAATTGTTCTCATGAAAGCCACTTGCCAGGATCCCAGACCCGATATCGATAACGTGCCCCGCGCCATCTTCGCGGTTCAGGCATCAAGCGTGCAGAAAGACTGGGAATGCACCCATCATCGCCACCGCAAGGCGCAATTGATTTACACGGTGCGCGGCATGATCCGCTGCGAGGTTGAAAATGGCCTGTGGCTAGTGCCACCACAATGTGCCTTGTGGATGCCAAGTAACGTCAGCCACAACGCGCGCGCCACCAGCCAAAGCGAGTGCTATTGCCTCTTCGTTGAGCAGGATGCCATCCCTGGTTTGCCACAAAACTGCTGCACCTTGACGGTATCTCCATTACTGCGAGAACTGCTGTTGCAGGCCAGCCAGTTCGATATTCTCTATCCGGAAGAGGGTCCGGAAGGCCGCATTGCGAAGGTTTTGTTGGATCAACTGGCCGCCGCGCCGCTGGAGAACCTGCACCTGCCGGTGTCCAATGATGCCCGCATCCGCCAATTGACCGAGCAACTGCTGGCCAACCCGGCCGATAAATCCACGCTGGGTCAGTGGGCGCAACGCATTGGCATGAGCGAACGTTCGCTCAGCCGAACGCTGCAACAGCAGATGGGCATGAGCTTTGGCCACTGGCGGCGGCAATTACATGTGATGCTGGCTCTGCAACGCTTAACGCAGGGGGAAAGCGTCCAGACCGTGGCGTTAGATCTCGGCTACGAGAGCGCCAGCGGTTTTGTCACCATGTTCCGTAAAGCGGTAGGTAAGCCTCCGGCCCGTTATCTGGCGGAAAAAGCCGCCGCAGACCAGGCGCTTGCTGGTGCGATAAGACTGTAAGCCCACACTTCGACCGATCATGTTGCTGCATCTGTTCTGGTTAATTCTTACACAACCTGCTATAACTGAGGATAGTTTGGTTAGAATGGTTAAAACGGTTAGCTTTAGCTAACGGGAGAAAAGAATGCTGGCCCGAGAAATCGACATCAACAAAGATGGCCTCAGGATCAGGGAAGATGGGCTGCAGATGGTCATCAGTAAAAGGAAAATGAAGGCGCAGAAGCCTTTCTTTCAGCTGAAAGTTGATATAGACAACTCAACGTCTCTCGGTGTGGTTGAAGAACACCTGAAAATCATGTTGCAAACTCTCCGCCAGGTTAGAGAAGCTGAAAATGATTCTGGCGACGTTTGCCACATCGACGAGACACGTTTTGAAGCCATGTTTCATAGCCTGGAGCAACAAATCAATCCGGATGACACTGCCCGGATAATTCTTCCGCGGGATACGCAAGAGCCCGTCAATCACAGTGGCCTGGTTGATATTTCCAAGGTGGAGCGCGGGCGTGAGCACATCCTGGCGGCCAGCGAATGGCTCACGGCAGAGCAGATTTCCCATCTGGCAGGCTTTGCTACCGAGAATCCCTCGGCCCAGCCAAGCAAATGGAAAAGCCATAACCGCATATTTTCATTGAAGAAAGGGGCAACACAACTCTTTCCCCGTTATGCGCTGGATGATAACTATCGCCCTCTTCCCGTGATGGCAGTGTTGCTCGCCAGCTTTAAAAACCTGAAACGCGGCTGGGGGCTTGCCCAATGGTTCGCGACGTCAAACAACCTGTTGGCTGGCCGCCGTCCCATGGAAATGTTGCAGTCATATCCGGCCAATGTGATTGCGGCGGCGGAATATGAAGCGAAAAGGATCGTCGATGGAGCAGAACAAAGTTAAACAGAAGGGTGAGCCCAAAAAGGAAGATTTTGGTTCACCCGTTTTTCTTGGCCGCAAGATAGCCACCCCTGGCAAGACCCTGCGGGTAAGAATCGAAGTCATTCCCAAAGGCACGGTGTTACATCGCTGCCATGATGCGCAGTACCCCGGTGACAGTTTTAATCCCGGCAGAATATTGCTTCCCCATGAGTACGGAGCCCGTTTCAGCCCTATCAGGGATGCAGCTTTGGATCTGATCCCCACCATGTACCTGGCCAGCAGTTGCGAGGCCGCTATCGCAGAATCGGTTTTTCACGATGTGATCGCCACAGGCAAAACAGAATTTTTCGATTTACGCCCATTTACCCATATGCATTACATCCAGTTGAAACCAGAGCGGGATCTGAACGTCGTCAGTTGCCGAGCACAGGATTGTCTCTATATGGGCATCGATCGCGATGAATTGATCGGCAGTACCCAGCTCGAATACTCGCAAACCCGAGCCTGGTCACAGGCTATTTATCAACAGCATCATAACGTTGACGGAATGAAGTGGTACTCAAAAAGAAATGACGATCATTTTGCCATGATCCTGTTTGGCGGCCAACGGGTCATGGATAGTGAACTCTCGATAGCCGAACCCTCAAGCCGTCTCCTCAGCCATAAAGCCATTGGCCAAATTATCCAAAAGACCGCCGAGCGTCTGGGCCTGATCCTGAC
The DNA here is from genome assembly GCF_001692375.1 of Serratia sp. 14-2641. Taxonomy (NCBI): domain Bacteria; kingdom Pseudomonadati; phylum Pseudomonadota; class Gammaproteobacteria; order Enterobacterales; family Yersiniaceae; genus Serratia; species Serratia sp. 14-2641. The sequence goes on from NZ_LXKR01000005.1 coordinate 190,661, forward strand.
CGAAGAGTAGACACTGGCCGGATATTCTCCTCTCTCTGATTAACCTAAACGTGACTCTTATCGCCCCAAGCAACAAAAGTGCTCCCCTTCCGTAAGAATAATGATTATCATTCACAAATATAGTGAGCCGCATGCAATGACATTACCGGCCAGATTTTGCTTTCGATTCAATGTTGAGCCCGATTTAGCCACCGAGCAGCAGCCCGGTGGCGGCCTGTATTTTGATCAAATGGAGCTTTTATGAACGCTATGATGACCACCAGCCGTAAGTTTGGCGGACGTGCGGTTTACCCTCTGTTGCTTCTCAGCAGCCTGATGTTTTCCACCTCTGTACTGGCACAGACAGAAACGGAACTGCTGCGTAAGCCGGTAGGTAAAGGCGCTTACGAGATGGTGTACAGCCAGGGCGAGAATGCGCTGTATCTGGCAACTTCACAGAGCCGCAAGCTGGATAAGGGCGGCATCGTCTATCGCCTTGACCCACAAACGCTGGATATCACGCAGATCATTCATAATGATATCAAACCGTTCGGTGCCGCCATCAACACCAAGACCGATACTCTCTATTTTGGTAACACCACCAGTAACTCGCTGACCGCGATCGACGGCAAAACCGGCGAAGTGAAAGGCCGCCTGGTGCTGGATGCGCGTAAACGCTCTGATACCGTAAAACCATTGGCCCCACGTGAGCTGGTGGCAGACGCGACCACAGACACCGTCTATATCACCGGCTTGGGCGAGTCCAGCGTGGTTTGGGTTGTGGATGGCAAGGATCTGACTCTGCGCACCACCATCACCGAAACCGGTAAATACGGTACCGGCCTGGCGCTGGATGCAGCGGCAAGCCGCCTGTATGTGACCAATGCCGATGGCGAGTTGGTGACTATCGATACCAAAACCAACAAGGTGCTGTCACGTAAGAAGCTGGATGAGTCGAAGGAGCACTTCTTCCTGAATATCAGCCTGGATCCGGCAACCCACCGTGCGTTCATCACCGATTCCAAGCAGCCGCAGGTACTGGTTGTTGATACCAACAACGGCAACATTCTGCAGAAGATCGACGTGCCGGAATCCCTGGCCGTGTTGTTTAACCCAGCGCGCAATGAAGTGTACGTTACTCATCGCCAAGCGGGCACCGTGAGCGTGATCGACGCCAAGAGCTACAAGCTGTTGGAAACCATCAAGACGCCAACGCATCCGAACAGCCTGGCACTGTCACCAGATGGTAAGACGCTGTACGTGAGCGTGAAGCAGGCTTCAAGCCGTGAAAAAGAAGCCACCGCTCCAGATGACGTGATCCGCATTGCGTTGAAATAATAGCGTTATTCTCCCTCACCCTAACCCTCTCCCCAAGGAGAGGGAATCGAACGTGCTACGGTTTACGCCTGCGTTTGACCGCCACACCGCTGGGGTGAGGGAAGAATATAGTGTCATGTTGTCTCCAGGCAACCTGGCTTTTTTACCCTTTGGCTCCCGCTTCTCTCCCGCTAATGTCAATCCACGTCAAGTTCCTTGACGAAGCTTATCACTTAATTTACCTGAGCTTATCTTGAGCTCGCGATCGCGATGTCCTACGGTATCGGTAGTTTGAATGGATAGCTAACTGACCGTAAAAAGGATCAATGATCATGGTTAAGTCTTTGAGAAATCCGCTGATTGGTTTGCTGTGTTTGTCGACGGTGGGTTGTGCCAATATGACCAACGATGAGGTCGCGATCACCGGTGTGGTGATCGGGCTAGGTGCACTGGTCGCATTGGCACTGCTAAGTGATGGTGACGACGATAAGGGTCATAAAGTGCCACCCCGCAAGGAGCATGGTAATAGAGGTGACCACAAGGGCGGTGATAAACATGGGTATGGGAAGGATCATGGAAAAGGTCATCCCGGACGCCGTTAATCCCTGGCAAAATCCGCAGACTCCCGAGACTACAGACATTTATTCATCGGCTCGCCAGCATATTGTTAAACGGACATATCATGCAGCGCCCCTTCGGTCGAACATGAGCGGTCCCTACTAACATTTGCATTACCGGGGAGCCTTCCTTCTCCCCGGTGGATTACACCATCACCGTGCGATAAAGCAGTTCATCCAGCGATTTGTCGCTGCGGGCCGGGCTGTCGGGCAAGGCTTCCTGCCGGGCATCCGCCGTCAGTTCCTGCGTGATAAACGCGTGGATCCTTTCCCTACGCGGGCCGTACTCCGCCTCGCCTGCGCGCCGTTTCGCCGCCAGTAATTCATGGATTTCCGCCAACAGCAGCGGATCTTCCACCGTGTCAGCCAACAGTTGGTCAAAACGCATCGGCGGCACGCCCTTGCCCGCTTCTATCCAGCGCACCGCCAGCAACGGGCGCAGCACGTAGAAGTATTTCTTCAGCCGTACCTGCTCCCCCTGCAAATAGCCACGGAAGTTTTTCCTGGCCATCGACAGGTAGTGCCAACGCGCCCGCTGCGCGGAGAACCATTCAGGCACTACACCTCGCAACGCCGCAACGCTCTCAGGGGCTTCCTGATATACCACCGGTGAATCCAACCACTCGATCAACGTTGGGTTGGCCCGCTTTAGCAGACCAAGCGCCTTGCGCCATTCCCAGCCACAGACATCCAATTCATGATCGATTGGTAGTTCGATCACATCCCGGTGTGGCTCCACCCGTAAATACCATTCCGGCGGGTGGACATACAAAAAGCGCACGTCGTAATCGCTGTCCGGCGAGGCAAAGCCCCAGCCGCGGCTACCGGATTCGCAGGCATAAAGCACCCGCACGTCGTAACGCTTTTCCACCTCGCCCAGCACCTGCCGGACTCTTTCCCGCATGGCGCTATCCACGCCGTTTACTAGCTGTTCCATCACGTTATCCTTTTACGCATACCACCTGACTCAGGGTATGGACGATTTCCACCAGTGAGGACTGTGCCGCCATCACCGCATCGATATCTTTATAAGCCATTGGGATCTCATCGATCACCTCACTGTCCTTACGGCATTCCACATGTTCGGTTGCCCGGATCTGATCGGCCACGGTGAAGCGTTTTTTTGCCGCCGTACGGCTCATGGTGCGGCCTGCGCCATGGCTGCAAGAACAGAAACTCTCTTCGTTTCCCAATCCGCGCACGATGAAGCTTTTCGCCCCCATAGAACCGGGGATGATCCCCATCTGGCCTTTCTGCGCAGACACGGCCCCTTTACGCGTCACCAACACCGGCTCACCAAAGTGCGTCTCACGCTGCACATAGTTATGGTGGCAGTTCACGGCCTCTTGCTGGGTAGTGAACGGTTTGGTCACGATACGCGACAGCGCCGCCAGCACGTGCTCCATCATCACTTCCCGGTTATGGCGGGCGAAATCCTGTGCCCAACCCACGGCTTCCATGTAATCGTCAAAATGCTGGCTTCCTTCCTCGAAATAGGCCAGGTTACGATCCGGCAAGTTAGCGATATGCTGTTGCATATCCTGCTGTGCCAAGGCAATAAACAGTGAACCGATGGCATTCCCCACGCCACGGGAACCGCTATGCAGCATCACCCACACCTGCTGCGTTTCATCCAGGCAGACTTCGATAAAGTGGTTACCCGTTCCCAACGTTCCCAGATGCTGATAATTGTTGGTTTTCAGCAACTGCGGATATTTGTCGGTCAAGCGCTTAAAGCGCGGCAACAAAGTGGCCCAATGCTGATCGACCGTTTGCGGTGGAGTTTCCCAGGCCCCTTTATCTCTTCTTGAACGGGTCGAGGTACGGCCATGCGGCACCGCCTGTTCGATGGCGCTACGCAGCCCAGCCAGGTTATCCGGCAGATCGGCGGCCACCAGCGAAGTACGCACCGCAATCATGCCGCAACCAATATCCACGCCAACGGCCGCCGGAATAATCGCGCCACGGGTAGGGATCACACTACCAATGGTGGAACCCTTACCCAAATGCACATCCGGCATCACTGCCAAGTGTTTAAAAATAAACGGCATTTTCGCCGTATTCAGCAACTGCTCACGCGCTTCTGGCTCTACGGGCACGCCCTGTGTCCACATTTTGATCGGTGCGCTATTAACCGGTGCCATCAACTCATAATTATTCTTCATTCTTTAGTCATCCTTTTTCTTTTGACGTAGTGGATATAGCGAAAAGCGTGCCAACTCGGTCAAAAACACCCATTAAAAATACAATTAATTGATATTTAACTAATAAATAATTAATCACAGATGACTGGTGATGTTGCCAACAAGCCGGTATTTTATCTTTCAGGATAGTATTTTATCGCAAGGGATAATATGAAGCGCAGAGTCGTGATCGGTGTGCTGGGCACCACGCTGGATAAACGTGGCAAACGGGAAAACCGCTGGAGCAAGTGGCGGCCAACGGTGGGTCTGTGCCAGCAGCCCGATCTGCCGATCGATCGCCTGGAGCTGCTGCATCAGCCGCGTGATAAAGGCATGGCGCAGCAGGTGTCGGAAGATATTGTAGCGGTTTCTCCAGCCACTCAGGTGGTGTTACAGGAAGTGGCACTCAAGGATCCCTGGGATTTGGAAGAGGTGTACAGCGCCTTTCTGGATTTCGCCAGCCGCTATCCGTTTGATACCGAGAACGAAGACTATCTGGTGCATATCACCACAGGCACTCACGTGGTACAAATCTGCTGGTTCCTGCTAACCGAGGCACACTACCTGCCTGCCCAGTTGCTGCAAACCGCCCCCGGTGACAAAGCCGATCGCCCGTCCCCCCAAGGGATTTACTCGGTGATCGATCTGGATCTCAGCCGCTACAGCGCCCTCACCAGCCGATTCCTACATGAACACCAGCGCTCGGTGTCGTTCCTCAAAGCCGGTATTGAAACGCGCAACGCCACCTTTAACTCGCTGATCGACCAGATTGAACGCGTCGCCCTGCGTTCAAATGCGCCCATGCTGCTCACCGGCCCCACCGGAGCCGGGAAATCCTTTTTGGCCGAGCGTATCTATCAACTCCGGCATTCGCGCCATCTGGTAAAAGGCCGTTTTGTCGCGGTGAACTGTGCCACCCTACGCGGCGATAACGCCATGTCGACCCTGTTCGGCCATGTGAAAGGGGCGTTTACCGGTGCGTTGCAGGCACGAGCAGGCCTACTGCGTGAAGCCGACGGCGGCGTACTGTTCCTTGATGAGATCGCCGAACTGGGGTTAGACGAACAGGCGATGCTGCTGAAAGCCATCGAGGAAAAAACCTTCTTCCCCTTTGGTGCCGATAAAGAAGCCAGCAGCGACTTCCAACTGATTGCTGGCACCCATCGTGATATGCGCGACTGGATAGCTCAAGGCCGTTTCCGTGAGGATTTATACGCTCGTATCAATATGTGGACCTTCCCACTGCCCGGCCTGGCTGAGCGCCGCGAAGATATCGAGCCGAACATCGATTACGAATTACAACGCTTTGCTCGCAGTAACCAGACGCAGGTCCGTTTCGACAAAGACGCCAGACAGCGTTACCTGGCTTTTGCCCGTTCCCCGCAGGCGGTCTGGCGCGGCAACTTCCGCGAGCTGGGATCTTCCATCGCACGCATGGCAACGTTGGCAGAGCAAGGGCGCATCAACCAGCCTTTGGTCGATGAAGAAATCGCCCGGCTGAAATCCCATTGGCAGGGGAACACCAGCGTGCAATTACCTGTCGAGCTTGCCGCTATCGATCTGTTCGAGCAAAGCCAGTTGGAAACGGTGCTTGACGTGTGCCGAGCTTCCACATCACTTTCCGAAGCGGGTAGACAGCTGTTTGCCGTCTCGCGCCAGCAGAAAAAACAGCCCAACGATGCAGACCGGCTGCGTAAATACCTGGCGCGCTTTGGACTGAGCTGGGATGAGGTGCGAAATAGAGGCTGAATGGGTGCAGCATGAAGTGCCCCCTACATTGAGACACGGGTGTTATAGTAATAGTCGTACATCGCGATTAAATTGGAATTTTCATGACCCAGCAGCATGTCGTTTTACTTGATGAACAAGGTCAACCCACCGGCGTGATGGAAAAATATGCGGCCCACCAGCGACAAACGCCCCTGCATCTGGCTTTCTCCTCCTGGATCTTCAACCCGCAAGGCGAGTTGCTGATCACCCGCCGAGCGCTGAGCAAAAAAGCCTGGCCAGGCGTTTGGACTAACTCGGTCTGTGGCCATCCGCAGTGGCAGGAGAGCACCGAACACGCCATCGAGCAACGCTGTTTGTATGAAGTGGGCCTGAGCGTGGAACAGATCACCGCCATCGGCCCCGATTTCCGCTACTGCGAGACAGACGCCTCCGGCATTATGGAAAACGAAATCTGCCCGGTTTACGCGGCATTGGCTACGGGTGCCGTTGCAGCCAGAGCAGATGAAGTGATGGACTTCCACTGGGTTGATTTACGCGCGTTGATCGCTGCGGTAACGGCAGCCCCCTGGGCCTTCAGCCCTTGGATGGGGCAGCAGTTGGCGAATGCCAAAACGGAGCAAAACCTGATCGCCTTCGCCACTCACACTTCTGCCTAAACCACTCACCCCGCCATTCCAACCGTTCGCCAGCGTATAAAACCGCTGGCTGAAATTCAGATGTCTTTCCCTATCCAGCCTGGCAATGATGAGCTGTTCCTAAACCTGACCCTAACCAGGGGAAGACGCTACAGCTAAATGTCCGACATCTAAGAATCGGATTTATCACTCAATTTTTGCAGATAGGATAAGGATACCTCATGAAACGCGAGGGGATTTTAAAACACCTCCCATGGATGCTGCTGGGGATACTCGGGGCTTCCTGCCTGGGTGTCATCGCATTGCGCCGTGGCGAAAGTATTAGTGCACTGTGGATCATCGTTGCTTCGGTAGCGGTCTACCTGGTGGCTTATCGCTACTACAGCCTCTACATCGCCACCAAGGTGATGCAGTTGGACGCCACCCGCGCTACACCGGCGGTGGTAAACAACGACGGCCTGAACTACGTCCCCACCAATAAAAACGTGCTGTTCGGCCACCACTTTGCGGCAATCGCCGGTGCGGGTCCGTTGGTTGGCCCAGTGCTGGCAGCACAGGTCGGCTATCTGCCCGGTACGCTGTGGCTGTTAGGCGGCGTGGTGCTGGCGGGGGCGGTACAGGACTTTATGGTGCTGTTTATCTCCTCACGCCGTAACGGTGCTTCGTTGGGCGAGATCATCAAAAAGGAAATGGGCCCAATCCCTGGCACCATCGCGCTGTTTGGCTGCTTCCTGATCATGATCATCATCCTCGCGGTGCTGGCGCTGATCGTAGTGAAAGCCTTGGCCGAAAGCCCATGGGGCGTGTTCACCGTCTGTTCTACCGTGCCAATCGCGCTGTTTATGGGCGTGTACATGCGCTTCCTGCGCCCAGGCAAGGTGGGTGAAGTGTCGGTCATCGGTATCGTGCTGTTGATCGCCTCCATCTGGTTCGGCGGCGTGATTGCCCACGACCCATACTGGGGCCCGGCGCTGACCTTTAAAGACACCACCATCACCTATACGCTGATTGGTTATGCCTTCGTTTCTGCCCTGCTGCCGGTATGGCTGATCCTGGCTCCGCGTGACTATCTGGCCACCTTCCTGAAAATCGGCGTGATCGTCGGGCTGGCGATCGGTATCGTGATCCTCAACCCTGAGCTGAAAATGCCTGCGGTAACGCAGTTCATTGACGGCACCGGCCCGGTCTGGAAAGGCACTCTGTTCCCGTTCCTGTTTATTACCATTGCCTGTGGTGCCGTTTCCGGCTTCCACGCGCTGATCGCTTCAGGTACCACACCGAAACTGCTGGCCAACGAAATGGACTCCCGCTTTATCGGTTATGGCGCCATGCTGATGGAATCCTTCGTTGCCATCATGGCACTGGTCGCGGCTTCTATCATCGAGCCTGGCCTGTACTTCGCCATGAACACCCCACCGGCAGCACTGGGCATTACCATGCCAGACCTGCACCGTCTGGGCACCGAAGATGCACCGATGATCATGGCCTCTCTGCGTGATGTCTCCGCGCATGCTGCCGCAACCGTCAGTTCCTGGGGCTTTGTGATTACCCCAGAGCAGATCCTGCAAACCGCCAAAGACATCGGCGAACCTTCGGTACTGAACCGTGCCGGTGGCGCGCCAACTCTGGCAGTCGGTATCGCTCACGTGTTCCATCAGGTCATCCCTGGCGCGAACATGGGCTTCTGGTATCACTTCGGTATTCTGTTCGAAGCGCTGTTCATCCTGACCGCTCTGGATGCAGGTACCCGTTCCGGTCGCTTTATGCTGCAAGATTTGCTGGGTAACTTCGTGCCATTCCTGAAGAAAACCGATTCACTGGTGGCCGGTATTGCCGGTACTGCCGGCTGCGTTGGGCTTTGGGGTTACCTGCTGTATCAAGGCGTGGTCGATCCATTGGGCGGCGTCAAGAGCCTGTGGCCGCTGTTCGGCATCTCCAACCAGATGTTGGCTGCCGTAGCACTGGTACTGAGCACCGTAGTATTGATTAAGATGAAGCGCACCAAGTACATCTGGGTGACCGTGATCCCAGCAGTTTGGCTGCTGATCTGTACCACCTACGCGATTTGCCTCAAGCTGTTCAGCGACAATCCGCAGTTGGAAGGCTTCTTCTACCAGGCTAGCCTGTACAGAAACAAAATCACCGAGGGCGGTGCTGAACTGACCGTACAGCAGGTTGCCAACATGAACCATATCGTGGTGAACAACTACACCAACGCCGGTTTGAGCATCCTGTTCCTGCTGGTGGTGTACAGCATCATCTTCTTCGGTATTAAAACCGCCATGGCGGCGCACAAAAACCCGAAACGCACCGATCAGGAGACACCATACGTGCCGGTTCCTGAGGGTGGCGTCAAAGTTTCGTCGCACCACTGATGGTGATTTGATGGATACCCTGCATAATGATAATACGTTATGTAGGGTATTTTTCTTTGGAGTGAACCCATGTTCGGAAACCTCGGCCAGGCGGGTAAATATCTCGGGCAGGCTGCACGCATGTTAGTGGGCGTGCCTGACTACGATACCTACGTCCAGCATATGAAAGACAACCATCCGGACAAGCCGGTGATGACCTATAAAGAATTTTTCCGCGAACGCCAGGATGCCCGCTACGGTGGCGATGGCAAAGGCGGTATGCGCTGTTGCTAGTTAAGTAAGTACAAGGACCAGGCATGAAACCCATTGCAGTCACCATCCTGACGGGCTTTTTGGGCGCGGGCAAAACCACCCTGCTGCGCCACATTCTGAATGAAAACCACGGTTACAAGATTGCCGTCATCGAGAACGAATTCGGTGAGGTGCCAATTGATAACGCGCTGATTGGCGACCGCGCCAGCCGCATCACTACCCTCAGCAACGGTTGTATCTGTTGCAGCAAATCCAACGAACTGGCAGACGCGCTGCTGGATCTGCTGGACGGCGTCGATAAGGGGCAACTGGAGTTTGACCGGCTGATTATTGAATGCACCGGCATGGCCGACCCCGGCCCGATCACCCAGACCTTCTTCTCGCACGAAGTCATCGGCCAACGCTTCCTGCTGGACGGGATTATCACGTTGGTGGATGCGGTACATGCCGATCAGCAGTTGAACCAGTTCACTATCTCGCAGGCCCAGGTGGGGTATGCCGACCGTATCCTGCTGACCAAGACAGATGTGGCAACGGATAACGAAGCGCTGATCCAGCGTTTGCAACTGATGAACGCCCGCGCACCGGTATATAAAGTGACGCACGGTGATATCGATCTCAGCGTGCTATTTGATATCGAAGGCTTTGTGCTTAACGACAAGCTCAACGTGGCAGCGCCTACCCCGCTTTTCCGCCGCATTCCACAGGCGCAGAACAACATCCAGTCGATCGTGGTCTATCACGACCAACCGCTGGAGCTGATGCAAATTTCCGAAGTGATGGAAGGCTTATTGCTGAAGTTCGCCGATAACCTGCTGCGCTACAAAGGGATTTTGTCGATTAAGGACGAACCGCGCCGCCTGCTGTTCCAGGGCGTGCAGCGTCTGTATAACGCCGACTGGGACCGTGAATGGTTGCCGGAAGAAGAGTGCAAAAGCACGATGGTGTTTATCGGCATCGATTTGCCGGAAGATGAAATCCGCTCTGGGTTTGCTGCGCTGGGTTGATGAGTTGGGGGGCGGTGTTGGGTGTTAGAACTGCCAACGCTGTCTTTCTTACCATGGAGTTATTGCATAAACATAATAAAAGCACACCTAATATATTGTATAGATGCAATAAAGTAATATGGAGCAAAGTTAAAGACCCAACCAAAAGGAACTCAGCATGATCGCCAGGCTTCAACGTGCTAACTCTCTCCGTGATACAACATTCGCCGGCCATCCTTTATCGCGCTTGTTGCTCTGCCTGAGCCTGACTCTGGGGGCCAGCACCGCAGCGCACGCCGCTTCTTTCGATTGTGAGAAAGCCACCAGCGATATCGAGCATAGCATCTGCAATAGCCCAGACCTGAGCAGCCTCGACAGCCAACTGACCGAAAATTACCGGTTAGCAATGGCAAGCCTGCCAGGGGATCAGGCCGACGCATTACGCACCGAGCAGCGTAGCTGGTTGAAGCAGCGGGATGCCTGCAACGGTCAGGAAAGTTGCCTGAGCGATTTATTTAGCCAACGCGCCGCCCAGTTGCAGAACACCGCCAAGCAGGCCGCCTCGGCACTAGATAACATCATCGCCAACATTCCTGCAGACCCGGCTGCAGCGGCACAGCAGTTGCAGCAGTATCGCGGCCCGCTGGCCTCCGCCTGGTTGATTTACCTGCATAAGTTTGCCCCCACCAGCAAGGTCACGGATGCCGAGGTAGAAACCAGGCATCAAAGCGTGATCAAGGCGATGAACGACGACACATTCTCCCAATCAGTGTTACGTGATATCGAAAACGATCCCAAAACCGGCGATGATGTTGCAGTTTTAACGCTATTGCGCATGACCATTGAGCGAGCCGGGTATGAAAATGCCGATGGCCGCCCCTATGTGCATTGCTTCATCTTCAAACAGCAGGGCGCAGCGGCTTATGAAGCCTTTGGGGCATTATATGGATCGTCTCGTGATTCACAGGCCCCCATTTGTTCACCGCAGGGCGATCTGTTTGAACGGCCAGCCTGGCAGCAACTTACCAAGTCAATAGAACCGATGATTGGCAAGGCCAGTGAGAATTCCGGTACCATCCGCTTTGCCAGCTATGCCGATTGGGCCATGTTCCGCCTGCGCGCCACCGTCTCCCCCGAGGATTTCCTTAAGCCAAGCCAGCGCACGCCAGCCACGGACGATCCTGCACAGCTAATCCGCAGTTGGTCTGACGATAAGGTTTGGCCGAAAGCACAACGCGAGCAGTTGCTTGTCGCCATTGAACCGGCACGTCTGGCGACCATGGGCTGGTTGCAAACCGAGAAGCATTTCTCGGCCAGCGATGCGGCCAAAGCCGCCGACGCGATAGTGAACACCTGGCTCAGTGACAGAATGGACTTTATCGGCGAGATGAGCGGACCGGAGGACTAAATAAGTGCGGTGAGAGGCATCACCGCACTCAATATTGCCCAATAAAGCTATCGGGCTTAAAACGCATCCTGCTGCAAGTAACTCCAGGCATACTGCGCATACAGCTCGGCGCCGGTCACCATCACGTCTTCATCGATATTGAAGCAGCCGTGATGGTGCGCCCAATCGGTGCCTTTCTCCGGGTTGCCACAGCCCAACAGGGCAAAGCAGCCGGGGATATTTTCGATAAAGAAGCTGAAGTCCTCACCGCCGGTCGTCGGTTTTTCGGCAAACAGCACCTCGTCGCCGAAGGCCGAACGCACCACCGATTGTGCCAGCAACGCGCTGCGCTCCTCGTTGATCACCGGCAAAGTGCCGTAGGTGTATTCCACCTGTGCGGTCGCGCCATAAATGGCCGCGGTATGCTCGGCGTAACGCTCAATCGCCGCCTTGATACGCTCACGTGCCTCGACGTTAAAGCAGCGCACCGTGCCGTCCAGCACCGCATTTTCAGCAATCACGTTAAACCGGGTGCCGACTTCCATTTTGCCAATGGTCACTACCGCTGACTCTAGCGGAGAGGTTTCACGGGAAACGATCGCCTGCACGTTCATCACGAAGGCAGAAGCGACAACCGCAGCATCTACACAGGCCTCTGGCATTGAGCCGTGGCCGCCGCGCCCTTTGAACTTCACCTTCAGTAAATCCGCAGAAGCAAAAGTGGAGCCGACATTACATGACACCTTGCCCGATGGGCTGGTGGTCCAGATATGCATGCCAAACGCGTTATCTACGCCCTCGATTGCACCCTGCTTCACCATTTCACGCGCGCCTTGAGCAATCTCTTCGGCAGGTTGGAAAATCAACCGTACGTTGCCACGCAGGCTCTCACGGTTTTCATACAGGGCTTTCGCCGCCGTCAGCAGCATGGCGGTGTGGGCATCGTGGCCACAGGCGTGCATCTTGCCGTCGGTCTGCGATTTATAACTTAATGAGTCGTTGAGTTCCTGCACCGGCAACGCATCCATATCGGCGCGTAAGGCCACAGTCTTGCCTGGCTGCCCACCCGTAATCTCGGCGATCACGCCCGTTGGCGTCGTCAGGCGATAAGGAATACCGATCTCCTCCAGCGCTTGCGCCACCTTCTGAGTGGTGCGCACCTCCTCCCAAGGCAGTTCAGGGTGAGCATGCAGATCGCGACGGAACGCAATCATCGCCTCCACGTGGGCTTTTATAGATTGCGCGATAGCTTGATTAGTCATAACTGCTGGCCTCTGTGATCTCTTTTACTGTCTGAAAAATAACGTCGATGCCTTTCTGAATTTGCTCATAGTCGGTCCACTCATCGGGGTGATGGCTCAGGCCGTCCTTGCTGGGCACGAACACCAGCCCCACGTCGGTGATCCCGGCAAAAATCATTGCATCATGCCCGGCTCCGCTGACCATGGTCCGGTGGCTCAGGCCCAGCGCTTCGCTGTGTTTTTGTAGCTGGCTGTGGATACCGCTGTGCAGACGCGTTGGCTCTACCAGCAACGGTTGTTCAATCTGGCAGGCGATCCCCGCCCCGGCCTGCTGCTGGATACAGGCTTTGGTCTGCTCGACCACCTGTTGCAGCTTATCCAGCCGCTTGGAACGGATGTCGACGGTGAAAATCACCTTGCTCGGTATCACGTTCGCTCCATTAGGAAACACCTGAATTTTCCCCGTAGTGGCGACCGTTTCATCACCGGCCTCACGGGCAAAATCGCCAACGCGGGCGATCACCTGGCTGGCGGCCACCAGCGCATCGTGGCGGCGATCCATCGGCGTGGTGCCCGCATGCCCGGCCTTACCTGTGATGGTGACAACCAACTGAGTGATACCGACGATCACGTCTACCAGGCCAACGTCTACCCCTTCCTGTTCCAGCACCGGCCCTTGCTCAATATGCAGCTCGATAAACGCCTTGAGGGTTTGCGGCTCCCGCACCACGCTGGCCACCCGATCGGCATCAAACCCCACCAGGGCCATGCACTGTGCTGCCGATTGCCCCTGGCTATCCCGCAGGCGGTGCAACTCTGCAGCATCCACCTTACCTGCAATCGCACAGGAAGCCAGCAGACCCCGACCAAAGCTGGCCCCTTCCTCTTCCACCAGCGCCACCACTTCTAGCGGGTAACGCGGCAATAATCGATGTTCTTGGAACAGCTTGGCCACTTCCAACCCCATCACCACTCCGGCAGGGCCATCGAAAGCACCACCGTTAGGCACCGAGTCAAAGTGGGAGCCGATCATCACGCTCGGCAATGCCGGGTCCTGCGCCTGACTCTTGCCGAAGATATTGCCGATGGCGTCCTCACGTACGTTGAGGCCCGCCGCCTCCATCTGCGCCTTGATATAAGCCCGCGCCTGTTGGCCTTGTGGGCTGTAACTCATACGCGTCGTGCCTTCGCCCGGCGTAGCGGTGAACTCGGCCAGTTGTTCCAGGTGCTGCTGAATACGCAGCTGATTTGCATAGCTCATGACTTATCCTGCGATTGGGGTGATGTAACCGACCATAACGCCCGCCAGCACCACGGAAACCATGGTCACGGAAATAAATCCGCCGACCAGCATCGGTGCCAACATATGGTGCGTCAGGATCTCACGCTCTTTTTCGTCTTTGGTCAGCGCCGTTATCGCTTCGTTAGTGATGATGTAATCCGCCGGGAAGCCATACATCGCCGTCAGGGAGATCGCGAAGGCCATCTCCATGCTGACGCCAAGGAATTTCCCCACAATCCACGAGACGATAAACATGCCCACTACCGCCACGCCGATCAGCACCAGCATCGGGAATACCAGCCGCAGCAGCATTTCCGGGGTTGCTCTGTTCAGGGTGTCAAAGATAAACAGCATCAGCCCCATCACCGCAAATCCGAAGCCGTTGGCCTTCTGCAGCGGCTGTTTTTCCAGGAAGCCGATCGTGGCGGCCACTACGCCAAACAGCAAACACAGCACAAACGGGCTGATGGTGACCACCGGGGCCAGCAGGTCCGATACCAGATAAGCCAGATAGCCTACCAGCGCCAGGCGCAGAAACTTGAAGTAGCTGGTGTTGTAATGGGCCGGGATCAGGCCAAACATACGCGGCATTTTTTCTTCCGCGCTGACCGTGGTTGGCATTTTATCGGCAGGCAATTGCGTGGCAGACTCGTGCCATTCGCCATTGCGATATTTTTGCAGCACGCGTTTACCTTCCCGTTGCAGCATGATGGCAGTTAACGGATAACCGGCAAACCCTTGCATTACGTAGATCAGGATAGCGAATACCGAGAGATCGACCAGGCCCGCACTGGCTGCCCCCTTCGACATGATCAACGCCGAAACGATGCCGCCAACCAATGGTGGAATGGTCACGATGGCAGTATTCATATCAAACATCAGCATACAGGCCGCAAACACAGCGGCGATAATGCCAGCGATCCCCGATAGCGAGATCACAATGGTTTTCCATTGCCGCATCAGCTCAGGTACCGAGAGCAGCGTCCCCATGTTGGTGATCAGCAGATACATCAGCATCACCGCTACCGCCGGTGTGATACCGGCCAGGCTGACGATATCCTTCGGGAAAAACGTCCAGTAGCCGAACAGGAACAACACCGCACAGACAAATACAGAAGGGATCCAGGCTTTAGTACGCACGGATACTGCATCTCCCAGGTATAAAATCACCATTACAATCAAAAGCGCTAACATCTGTGACATAGAATATTTCCGTTCTTATATTTTTTAGAAATCCGTTTAGGATAGTTAAATCCACTAAGTTACAATGATAATGTAGTTAACAACTCTGCCATTTTGGGAAGGGATAGCCGATTTTCAGAACAAAACCTCAGAAAATAGGTCATTCTCACCAATTCCGATACTAAACAGCTATGGCAGGGGAATAAAGGAAAAAATCAGAAATAAATCTGCTGAGTGACCTTAATTTCTGTCATAGAGGCTCGCCCAGATTGTACTCCCCGGCCAATTGGCAAACTGCGGCAATCCAATGAGGCGCCTCAATGCTTAACGGTTGCTTATAAATAACTTACCGTCAATAAATGGGGGTAAATGACCAACGGCTGAATCTGCTGGTTCAGGCTAGCGAAATGTTTTATAACCCTATTTAGTGACCTTGAGTGGCAAACATTTTGAAAAGGACCTTGAGTTTGAAATATGCATCGGTACCGTTAAATCAAAACCAAAATGGTTGGTTAAAACCCGATCTGCGCCCCACCGTTTACCCAACGCTGATCGGCGATACCGAGGCCGACTGGGTCGTGGTAGGCTGCGGTTTCGCCGGGATTTCCTTCGCCAGAAGGCTGGCTAACCACGATCCCAAACTGAAAATCATCATCGTTGATGCGGCCTGTGCGGCGGAAAGTTCTTCGGCCAGAAATTCAGGGTTTATTATCGGCTTACCTCATAATATTGGCAGCTCGACGGCGGAGTTGAAAAAAGCCCAGTCGTATCGTTCTTTATTACAAGAAGGGATCAATCAATTAACCCAGCAAATTGAGCAACAGGGGATCGAATGCGAATGGGAGAATGCCGGAAAATATCACTGCCAGGTTGATGCCGCTAATCAGCGGGTGCTCAAAGAGTACACCGATAATCTCGATGCCATGAACGAGCCTTATCAAATAATGGATAAGGAAGCGCTGTATCGAAAATTGGGCACTCGTTTTTATAATAAGGGCATCTATACCCCAAGCTCGATCCTGGTTAATCCTGCCAGCCTGATCGTTGGCCTGGCAAATAATCTGCCGGACAACGTAACGATGTATAACCATACTCCGGTGATGGCTATCCGGCACGGTAGCGTGACGCAGGTGGTCACCCCCTTTGGCACGATTAGAACGGCCAACGTGATGTTAGCCACCAACGCCCTCTCCAGGGAGCTGGCTCCGGTCACCAGTCAGCAGGCGGCCATGGCTACCTTCGCCAGCATCACCGCGCCATTAACCGCAGAGCAACGCCAAAAGCTGCCAACCATGAGCAGTTGGGGGCTAACGCCGGTCAACGCAATCGCCGGGGCAACGGTGCGCTATACCCAGGATCACCGTTTCCTGATCCGCCAACATGTGACGCCAGCCTTGAACGGCAGGATCACCGCTGCGCAGACCTATCAGGCAACCCTGTTACATCAGCAGATTTTCAACAAGATTTACCCGCAACTGAGGGATGTGCCGCTGACAAGTACCTGGTCTGGCACCATCAGCGTCACCCGCAATGGCGCGCCGGTTTGGGGCGAGTTGAAGAAAGGTATTTATACCGCCGGAGGTTGTAACGGCGCAGGCGTGTCCAAGCAAACCATTGCCGGGACGTTATTGGCGGACTATGCACTGGGGATCGACCATCCGCTGATTGGCGCGATGCAGGAACTCGGTAAGGCAAATTACCTGCCGCCTTCCCCGGTGCTGGATATTGCGATTGGCGTTTCTTTGATGAAAGAGCGCTATTTGGGCCGCAAGGAAGTCTAGCTTTGGTGGTGAACTGGGGTGGGGGTACTATCCCTGCCCCTGTTCGAAGCACTGCTCCCCCAGCCGTAGGTACTTGTTAAAGCCAACAATAAACTTGCGATTCTGCCCACGCAGATCGGCACCTCTGTAGCTTTCCCCCGGCAACAAATTGAACACCTTGGCGGTGTCATCCTGCCCGTCGCAGCCCTGATGGATCATCACTCGGAAATAGGTATTGCCGGTGTTTTTCAACACCCCGGCCAGCGGATCATAGTGATAAGTGAAACGCATCTTGCGCGGGCGAACTACCATGATGGTATCTAGCGCCATGGTCGGGGATACCAGCGGCGTCTTGTCTTCCCCCTGCATCTCCATCAAGTTGGCCGGGATCTCTTGGATCACTATGCGATAATAGCGCTCGCGCTCGTCCGCCGGGCCGCGATAGAAAATCTTGAAATATTCCCACGCCCCCGCCTCCAGTATTTTGCGCAGTGGGGTATAGAGCAGTTCGCCCTGTTCTAACGGCTGAGGCTGTTCGTCAACCCCCGGTTTGGCAATCCGATAGGCACCGATCACATACAGATTGGTCTCTTTGGTGTTGTTAACAAACTGGCGCGAGAAGAAGGTGCGATCGCTCTCCAGAGTAAATACGCCGGAAGAGAGATAAACCGCCTGCGCCGGGAACGCCAGCATCAGCCCCGCTAGCCACCACCCTAGTCTTATCGTCATTTTCAATCCTAATGGATATCAGGGCCGGTCCAGACCGCCCTGACCCTTACCTCACCGGTGGCGCTGACAATCCCCATCCAATCCCGCCCATCCAGGGTCCACATCGAATTGCCCTCATTCATCGGGAAGCTGAGAGACAACTCGGTGCGATAAAAGCTGCCGTCGTTTTGTGAGGGAACCGGCCAGGCGGTTCTTACCCAACGCGCCGCATTCAGGCTGATAGGAACATCATCACAGCTGGCACGCGTGCGGACAACTTGCCCGACGTTATCGGTATAAGCCAGATAGGCCGAGAACGGCACCCTAAGCTTACCGTCGGTGGAGGAAAAGACGCAGTACGGGCGCCCATTGACCTGCCCTGCCGGACCGTAAACCTGCGCGGTAATGCTATCGGCCTGCCTTGGGCCAGAGGTAGTCAAAATATAGTCGAACACGATCGGCGGTTCTGTGCTGCCGACTTTGCCTTCACGCTTGGGATTAAGTACCAAGTCCTTGGAGATAATGCTAATCCCATAATCGCGCGGAACCAGCAAGATAGTGTTCGAAGGTGAAAATTCGTAATATCCGGACTGCGGCGCCACCGTACTGGTGAACAGGAAAGTGAAGAAGTCCTTGCTGTGGCTCAGATCCACTCCCCGATCGATCAGGTTCTTCAGGAAGGTCTGCGATAAAAAGACATAAATACCGCCGTTACCGGCTTTGATCAAATTCGCCGCGTTGGTCGTGGCGCTGTAGTTTACCCAACCACTGGCACCATCGGCACTCAGGCGAATGGTATTTGCCGCAGGCGTAAACCCAAGCGCAGCAGTGTTGAGCTTCATGTTCATGCGCATCGGCGAAAGGGTACTCCCCTGCATCTGATAAGACACCAGCTTACAGATCGCGCCGCTCAGTGAGCCAATGTAGCCCACAGAGCAGAACTGAGAACCCGTTCCCATCACCGGATTGCCATTGCTGTCGATAAAAATTTCCTGCAGTGCGTTGGTAGATTCCAACCGCAAATTACCCGCTTTGGTGATGGTGAACTCATGGCTGGTCTGCGAACCACCAACGCTGACGCAGCTTTGCCCTGCGGCAGGGTTGTAGTCCGTGCGGGTAGAGCAGAAACGGTATTTATAAACTTCCGTCGAGCCGACCGACACATTTTTAAAATACTCATAAGCCGAATCAGAGAAAATACCACGTCCATAACGCGCTTCGCCGTTGCTGGTGTTAACCGCCACGTGATAAACGCCATTATCGCCAATATAGCCCGGCAGATAACCGTTCGAGGGGCAAGCACTACCATTATTCATACAGCGGTTACCGATAAATGGCCGAGCGATGGGAGAATCTTCCAACCAGATATCGGCAAACGAATTGGTCTGGATCAGCCCGGTATAGCCCATATAGCCCAAACTGCGTTGATCGCCTGACGCATATTTGGTAAACGCGTTGGCACCGCTGAAACGGGGATCGGTGCTCTGAGGCGTGATGAAATACTCTCCATCCACCTGATTTTCGATAAAGAAATAACTGTTGCTCACGTTGGCCGCCTGGCTAGAGAAGGAAACCAACATCAGCACCCCAGCCAACTGGCAAATATTACGCCGTTTCATGTCAAACCCTTTCCTCATCGTTGTGCCAGAATGGTCTGCACGTTGCACACCACATCGCCGACCCACTTCACGCCCTTGGCCTTGGCCAAATCCAGATCAACCTCGCAAATGCCATGATCTGGCATGGTCAATGACACGCTCGGGTAGCGTTTATCAACGTCCATCTGGAAGGCGCCCGTCGCATCCGTAATGGTTTTACCGATGTGGTTACGCACAGCGGCATTGGCGATCGCCCGGCCATTCTCCATGGTCATCCGGCCGAACACCGTCACTAACTGTTTCACTTCCGGCTCATAAACGGCGACGTTGCCCGGATACAGCGTGACGTTGCGGGTGCGCCCCTTGACGATGTCAAAGCTATCCATCGAGTTTTTGTCGTTCATCAGTTCAACCTTGTAGCTTGAGTACGGCGGCAACGGGATAAAGTTATTCGCACCGCTCAGCGGATAGCTGCGGCCATCGATCTGAGCCGACAGCACCGCATCGTCGATGAAGCCGGTTTTTACCAACACCCCGGACTTCTCCTGAATACCGCTGGCGGCGAAGTTCTTATCGCTGTAGGCCACCGCACCGCGCGCAGTCAGGTTGCCATTGAGGCGATTGTTGTCCGGCCGTGAGAGCGACAACGTGCCCACACTGTATTTGGTATCGAAGGCGGCATAGCCAGAGGCCGAATAAGCACTGTCACCGTTGTGCTTATCCTTGACCAGCTTGGCCAGGTTGAAACCGGCAGAGGTAAACGCCGAGTCATCGAAGCTCTTGTTGGCGGCCAGATTGGCCCGCACGTTGCCATTGTTGGAAGACACACCGGTGCTTAACCAGGCGGCCAGCGGCAACGAGAAGTCCAGCGAGATATAGCGCTGGTTGGTGCTGTTGGACTGGTAATCATAGCGATAACGCTGGATACCGGCGCGTAGGTTGACCGTGCCATAACGCCCGGAGAACAGCGCCGTGGAGTATTCCAGGTTGTTAGAGGTGCTGCGATCGCGCTTATCTACCGTGCGGCTCAGCGTAAGCTGACCACCACGTTCAAAGAACCGGCTCAGGCTAAGGGTGCCGCCATAGGAATAGCTGTCCGACTCATAGACCGGCAACCCCTTACCGATATGGCTCTTTTCCCGGTTGGCCCACACGCTGCCGAAGCCTTTCGGTAGCATCAGGCTGGCGCTTAAAATATTGCGGTAACGCCCGCCCTGTGACAGCAACCCCTGCCAGCCCAAGCTCGCGAACTGGTTCACGTTGAGGTTGACCGAGGTTTCATTCACCACCTTCTTGTCGAAGGTATAGGTCGAGGTTTGCACTGCCAGGCCAAATATCGCCGGAACCGAGGCGATCTTGAGAATTTCCGGGATCGACATCGCCGCCGACGCCCCAGCCAGATAGGTTTCGTTGGTGGTGCTGTCGTTGGTGCGGTTATTGCGGTTGTCGTAATTAACATATCCGCCATATAGCTGCCAGTTCAGTTCTTGCGCCACGCCATTATTGCCAGAAAAGGCTTTGTTGATTGTCTGGCGCATACGCGACTGGGTTTTGCCGTCGATCACCACTTCGACATCAACGTCATAAATCCCATACGGCAGGCGGCTGGTATCGACCTCAAAGCTGCCCATCGGGAAGTTCTGAATGTTCAACAGACGCCCCTGCCGGTAGATATGGACTTCACCCGCGCTAGGTAAGAATACGGTAATTGGCGTCAGCGAATATTGGGTATTCTGGATCTTGGTAGCGGACTTATTGCCATAGGTGACGCCATACACCTTGCTGGAGTTAAGTGCCGACAGGCTCCCCAACGATTGCAGGTTCCAGGTGTCAACCAAGCCAAATGCCAGACGGCGCCCGCTCATATCCCGTTCATACATGGCACGGTAAAGCTGAGAATCCTGTTGAGACTCCCCAATACCGTAAAACGAGCCGTTCACATTGAAATGATGCTCCGCGAAGCCAAAGGTATTATCCAGGGTCAAATAGTTATTCGAGGTGTTCTCACCCTTTTTTAACTGCGAGCGGTAAACACCGAGATCGTAATTCAGCACCGAACTGAAATGCGGCACCGAAGAGATCCCCAGCAAACTCGTTCGTGGGATAATGGAAGTCCCCAAGCTTTTTTCACTCACGTCCAGCGTCAGTACAAATGAACGGATATTCAGGTTCAGATCGGCATCGGACGAAACGGCAATATGGGTATTTTGATCAAAGAAACGATCTTTCAGACCGCGGATCAATGTCTGGGTCGTCTCCGCCAAGGTTGCCCCTTCAGACTCTTCCGCCAGCGTAATATCTCTTATCATCAGGCGACCTTTTTCCAGCACCACCAGCGCATCCGCTACCTTTTGTTTTTCTTGTTGATCGCCGCCTTTGTAACGTAGCAGTACAGGAATGGTCATACCTTCGGTCAGCGCCTGACCAAATACCCCCGGGATAAGATAATTTCCTAAACGAACATCCTGTAGGTTTCTGGCGTTAGCCTGCATAGACATCAGAGCCGCAGCGATACATAGCGCTACGGCCTTGGTTCTTGTCCTTAAGATGAAATTATTACCCATTTGCTTCCCCAAATAGCTTCCCTACTCCACACCTGGAAAACACGTACGATGCAGGCAATGGGTAAAGAGGCTATTTCACGTTGATATAATCTTCGTTGTGCCAAATGCCAACGCTGAGTTTTTGATTATTGATATCAACAAATTTCAAATGCACGCCGAGTCCTGGCATGACGTAATAACGCTCACGGCATCCTTTCGTTTTCTCTTCACTGGTCTGTGCCTGCTTACAGGGGCCAAATGCCACCACGCGGAAAGAGCTGTTACCGGTGTTATACGCAACACCATCTCGGTACTGATAATCGAACTTGTCCCTCCGTGGTGTGACGACCATAATGGTACTTATGGTTGCCGAGGTGGTTGCCGAAGCGGCTTTTTTGGTCTTTGACAGCCCCTCTTCGGTAACCGGATTATCATTCCAGATTAAACGGTAATAACGCTCCTTATCGTCCTTCGGCCCGGAATAGAAAACGCGGAAAACATCTTTACCTTTGCCTGGCAAAATCAGGTTGGATGGCGTGGCCATTATTTCCTGCTTGCTCTCCATTGGGATCACTTTGCCACCTTCCATCGGGGAGGAAATACGCTCGACCCTCAGGCTGACCAGACGGGCATCATCCACAGTATTAATCACCTCCTTGGCGATAACGCTCTGGCCAGGGGAAATGATTGATGTAATCTCGCCAACGTTAATTGCACCGGCGTGAGTACAATAAAATAGTGCTGAGCACATCAGCGTAGGAAACCATCTGTTCATCATGCGTTCCATAAGGACCGGGGCTATTCACCCCGATCCTGACTACGTTAAGACAACAAAATCGCTTACAGGGTGGAGAAAGTACCGTCCCAGGTCGCTGTGAATTCAACGTTTACGTTGCCATCCCAGTAACCGTCGGTCAGGTCTTTGAATGCAGTGTCAGTGCCGGCAACTGTTGCTTTAGCGATCTCAAAGGCGAACACGCCCTGAGTGCTGGTACGGTTAGCACCAGCATAAGCGCCTGGTACGGCCAGTGCAGACAGACCTGCGCTGATACCTGCAGAAGTATCGATCATCACCATCTCGCTGCTTTCAGACAGTGCTTTGCCGTTCCACTTAACGCCAACGGTCAGTGCAGAGTCATCGCTTGCGCGGCTCAGGGTGTTGGAGATGATTTTAGAGGTCAGTTTGAAATCACTCGCGCCAGACTGGCCAGCGATGGTGATATCGAACGCGCCGTCTTGAGAGTTAAAACGCTCCAGACCTTCTGCGTAATTAAAGGTCAGTGACTTTATCGGGGTAACAACCAGCATACTGCTGGTATCTTTAATAGCTTTTGCATCCCAAGACGCTGTCGCGTTCGCAGTACGAGTGTCCGCATTAGCCAGATTAATTGTTCCCAACGCTGAAGCTGCAATCAAAGCCAGAGCTAACTTCTTCATAAAATTTCTTCCTTTATTTATATCAATTAATTTCCCGCCAATATTTACTGGCGTGGCACAATAAATGCGACACAAGGGCGCATTCGAAAACTAACATTTTCGAAAAGGTCCTACGGCAATTAAATAATGAAAATCCTGCGATATAAAATCACCGCATATTTTATTTCCTTTAGATAACCCTATGACAATAGGTATTTATAGTTTATCTAACAGAGTGATAGGCACGAGTGAAGATATCATTCATTTTAGTCAACCCCATCTTGCCCAAAATATTATGGCGCAGGGCATAAACTGTTTTAGGACTAAGACGCAACCTGTTGGCGAGATCGCCCACGGTGACACCATGGATCAGAGTGCGTAATAAACATATCTCACGCGAAGACAGCCTGACTTGCGATGTTGAAGAAACCCGCTCCCCGGCAATAACATGATCGATTTTAGCAAAAATGTCACTGGATGCCCCCGTTCTCTGGATCACAGAATCAACCTGCCGAAACATGCTCTTATAGTAATTTGCCAAGGGTAATAGGTAACTATCGGTGACCAGCACAATGCGATTACAAGCAGAATACATTAGCCAGTCCTGCTCCAGAAAAAGGCGCAGGTTAGCCAATTGAAAGTCAATAAATACGACTTTTAGCTGCTCTGGGGAAGTATTAACTGAGTCACAGTAGCCTACGATACCTTCACGGAAATACTTATTGGTATCTGGCCAGGTTAAAGGTCTTTTTGAGCGAGCACCGCCCTGTGGTGGATACCCACAATCTAATATCTTTAGCATAAGACTCCCTTCCTTTCTTCATCATTTACCAACTCCATTACGCCGTTGGATGAGCAGAATACCATTTACTGAAACTAAGTTATTTCTTAATTTCCAAAACAATATTAATGGCTAAAAACAATTATTCAAAATCGGTTAAAACGATCGCGAATGACCATATTCATCGACAATACCTATCAACTTGTTATTATTCATTCTGAAGATTCCTAGGATTAACAGTATATATTTTAGTTTAAAACGTTAATTAGGAAGCTCGCAACGGACTAAGAATATTCTTCAATAATCCATGCATCACAAATAAGCTTTATCTTAAAAAATGCTGACACAGCAGTAGATAAAGGGTATTAACGGACAAATAATACGCAAGGATGATCAAGAACATTTCCATAAAAGGAGCGCTATAACGTGTTGCTTAGCTCATGAACCAGAATAGTCTCACCCTCTCCCGTTTACCAGACACGACAATGCAACATAATGGCAACAGAATGACCATTTAATGAGCGATTTAAGGGTGTTTATTTGTGATTATCATCACTTTTTCTTTGAAAAAAATCCGTTTTATCTCATGAGAACCCGTCTGAGAGCGGTTTCAAGGCCTCCAGCCCACTGCTGAGACCTCAATTTTTAGCTATCGGTGAAGATCAAGCTTCGGATTACCGTGACAACAATCTATTGAGCAACACAATGATCTCACCCGACAAGAGGTGCCAGACGCCTCCTCCACTCGGGAACAAGGAAAAATCAACGGCTAGCCGCATAGCACAGCTCCCCTTCGGCACGAGCCAGCCCCACCTGCTTTTGTAGATACAGAATGTATCCAGAGAAGTCCTGCATGACGAACCTGTTCCACCCAATGATATCAACAGCTCGATTAGCGTCTTATAGCAGGCTGTAAACGGCAATAATGCGGACTCAATATGGTTATATTGAGGTCTTACAAGCGTTTTTCGTTATAACAGCAGGCCCAAGACTGATCAAATAATGATCAAATAGTGGTAAGTTACCAACGCAACTCTGAGTAACCCCCTCAGATAATGCCAAGAGTTAGCAGCAAGAATATCAATGCAGATACCATGCCGCTGCAATGATCAACGTAAGGCAATACTAATCCTAGACCGGATAATGGTGATAGATAGCCAAAATCCAGCATAGAGCGCTTGCCTCAACCAAGAAAATGGCTTTAAGATAATGGCAGTAAAAATTTCCCTGGTGTTGGCCAATGTGGCAACCTGACCCAACGAGGTCAGGTTTTTTTTTACTATTTTGTCGAAAATCGCCGGCAAGCCAGTATATTATCTGGTGTTCAATAACGGTTAGGCTAGACTATTGTCCCACAAGTTATGTTAGTAGCGTTATTATTTCAGGCTGAGGTAATTTGATGTCTACATTGTTTTCTGCTAGCCACGATGAAAAAAAAGCATTTAAAAACCATCTGGATAAAGAAATAGCGGAATTTGGCGATTTCAAATACGCCTATATGATACTTAACAAGAAAGACCTTATGGAGACAGTGATAACCTCCAGCTACCCAAGCCAATGGGTTGATATCTATAAAGAAAGGAACTACCAATGCATCGATCCCGTGGTGCTCTGCGCCCTGCAAAGAGTCTCGCCATTTCCCTGGGATGAAAGCACGCCAATAAATCCAAGTCTAAAGCCCTCAGATATATTCAGCCATGCAAAGAACTATAATATTACCACTGGCTATACCTTTGTATTGCATGACCACGATCATAATTTGGCGATGCTGACGCTAACGATTAATGATAACAAATCCATCGATATAGAGGACCAAATACACCCTAACAAAGCCCGTTTGCAGATGCTGCTGGCTAACGTCCACGAAAGGATCACCACCCGGCACCGGGAAACCGCACGAAATAATCGCGATAACTCCAGCGTAGAAAAAGATCCCCTGACAACGCGGGAGAACGAAGTGCTCTATTGGGCCAGCATGGGTAAAACCTACCAGGAAATTGCCATTATTTTAAACGTGAAGATCCGTACGATAAAATTCCATATCGGCAATATTGTGAAAAAGATGGGTGTGACCAATGCCAGACATGCCATCAGGCTGAGGGCCGAATGGCAGCTTGTCAAACCGATCACGCGTTGAAATAAAGACTCCCGCTGCCCCTGTCAGAAAGTCAGTAAGGTGGAGGCTCAACGGCTGATGCTTGCCTAGCAGCTGTTGAATCCCATTCGTTTTGCGAGCATGATCGCAACCTTTACCTTTGTCCGCAGGATGCACCGATGAAAACCAGCCAGGAACTGCAAACCGCCATCTCTCATCTGACTATGTGGCGCAAAGGCGATCAACGTGCACCACATAAGCCGTTACTACTGCTGTATGTACTATCCCAATATCAGCAAGGGCATGAGCGGCTGTTCAATTACGGCGAAGAGATCCACGCACCTCTATTGGAATTACTCAATAGCTTTGGCCCGCAGCGGCGCGACCATTACCCCACCATGCCGTTTTGGCGTTTACGCGGCGACGGGTTCTGGGAATTGCAGAATACAGAGCTTTGTAGCCCGCAGAAAGGCAGCAAAGAACCGCCGAAGCGGGAGATTATTGAACATGGCGTCAGCGGTGGCTTCGACGAAGAAAGCTATCAGTTGCTACGAAGCCAACCCGCTCTGATAGACAAGCTTGCACAGCAAATTCTGTGTGAGCATTTCCCCGACAGCGTTCAAGAGTTGATAGCCAACCGCCTGGATTTTCAGCTTGATGGAATACGTAAAGCACGTGACCCAGCATTCCGGCAAACAATCTTACGCGCCTATAACTATCAATGCGCGGTGTGTGGCTACAACCTGCGGCACGACAGTATGTCCGTTGGTTTAGAAGCAGCCCATATCAAATGGAAGATGCACGGCGGCCCCTGCACCGTGACCAACGGATTAGCACTGTGCTCGTTGCACCACTCCGCATTTGATATGGGGGCGATCGGGCTTGATGACAGCATGAAACTGCTGGTTTCAGAAGGCGTAAACGGCAGCCAGATGGTCAAGCGGCTGTTCTGGGATTTTGCCGGCAAGGCGATTTGGCTTCCCAAGAGTGCCGAACATTATCCTTTGGATAGGTTTGTGGAGTGGCACCGGGGGCAGGTATTTAAGGGGTGAGGTGCAACAGAGATATCATGTGCCCACATCATTCTCTGACCGCGCTTTGCCGTTATCCGATAAGGCACAACCCATAATTTCAACGTATCCGAGAAGGCAAAATGCTGAGCTATTGGCAGGTTAAAATCGTCATGTTCCGGATAGATCAGGTACATCTCGCCAACTCCTGCGAGATATTTTTGGCCGTAGGCGAACATTTGATAGAAGTCGGCCTGCGACAATCCATACATTGATTGCGGTTGTGAACGGCTATTAATCAGCTTCCATTTAGTATCCAATACCATCATGGTTTTAATTGGGTAACGGGATTGGATCAATAGATCCGGACGCAGCTTAAAGCAATCCTGTTCCCCATGTTTCACCAAAGAATAGGTTGCTGCCTGCGATTTCACTTTGAGATTTTGCGGCAGCTCATCGGCAAGGGTTTGTGCAACAAAAGACTCAAACACCGCCTCCATCGGGAACAACAGCGACAACGCTTTGGTTTCCCCTTGTAGGGCGCTCGGGTTCATCCCTCTCAGTATCAATTGCGCCCATGCCTGTGGTTCATGGTAATGCGCCATGCCACGATCCAAGCGCAAACTCGTTATATCACTTTCGACATCTCGGCTAAGCGGGATACCATCAAAAGCAAAACGTAGCTCCTGCAACCAACGTTGATTATCAGATGATAACTTCAAACTAGATAGCTTATGTAACGCCGAGTGCAGCAGCCTGTTGGCCGAGCAATCGGCTAAGTAATCATCATAATTGACGCAAAATTTATGTCGGTTCACTACGTTATGGCGTAACTGGGCCGAGAGCATCAGCTTGCCTTTCATAAAGGGCAAATTGCCGTGCTCATTCACATAGTCAGAGCGCAAACCTTGTTTTAGTAATTGGCTGACACTGTACAAAAACTGGTTGATAAATATCTCAAGCAACGGCATTCGCTGTGCCTGGACTGTAGCCTGCTGGGTTTGAATATGCCGAAAGCCAGATAGATGGCTCAGCATGATCAGCAGCGTTTCCCGTGCACGCTCACGCGTGAGGTTTTTGCCAACCTTGGGCAGAATTTCAATCTGTAGACCGTGGGGCGTATACAGCATCCCCGCGTAATTCTGCACCTGAAGCAGCTTGTAACCGGCACGAGAGGTGAGTTTGATAAATTGGTTCCCCTGTTCGCTGGTCAGGCTAAGGGATTCCAGATAATCAAATGCTTCCTGTGAGATAGGGGTTGCACCAGCCGAAACGGCCTTGCCAACCCCCAGCAGATCATATTCAAATACCGAAATCACCTCACCCATGCGGTACAGCCTGCACATTAAGGGTGGCTTGTTGCGGTTGGTAAATCGCACGGTAAGCCTGCGGCTTATTCCAGACTTCTTGCTCAAAAGAGGTTAGCTCATACACCGTCGACTGCTGGTCGTGACGCCGTAAGGCATGATTGTTGCCAAAAAGCGTATCCAGATCGTCAGTTTTCTCAATTACAAACTGTAGGTCATCATCTTGCTTTTGGTTGTCTGCCAACACCAATCTGATCTTGTTCCAGTCATCAAAGAAATACTCCTGTAACAGTGGAACGATCTTTTTTTGGAAGGCAGCCTTAAGCTGTTTAAACGCGGCCTCTTCATCACCAGCATCGAGTGCCTTTTTTACCGGCATAAAGAACGCGTGTCCCAACGTATGTTCACGATCGTATAGCGCTTCAATACGGCTATTGAGTTTTTCCAATAATGGCTCAAGCTCAACACCCTTGACCTTAGTACCGCTCAACAAAGAGAGATCTGGCATCATCTCGACAAAGTCAAAACGGCGGCGCAACGCCGTGTCCATCAACGCAAGCGAGCGATCTGCAGTATTCATTGCACCGATAATATCGACATTGCTGGGAACGCTAAATGCCTCACCGCTATACGACAGTTGCAGGCTCATCGCATTTTCCATGCCCGCACGCTTATCTACTTCGATAAGCGAGATAAGCTCACCAAGGATCTTGGAGATGTTGCCACGGTTGATCTCATCAATAAATATGGCATAACGATGCGCCGGATCGGCATTCGCACGCTGACACAGGCGCATGAAGATACCAGGCTCAATTGGGTAAGAGATATTCCCGCTTTCATCGGCACGTGCCCGCATACCTTCAATAAACTCTTCATAGCCATAAGACTGATGGAAAGTGACCACAGCAAATCTCTGAATAGACTCAGCCGTTTTAGGACCGTGTTTTAACTCGGTATAAAGAGAAAGCAATTCATCCACTTGCTCTAACTGTGAATCCACCAAGACCCACTCACTATCAGCAGTTTTGTCGAATATAGCGGGTTCTCGTCGGCCCTTGTAGGCAACAGTAGTAGACTCCGGCACGGTAAAGGATTGCAGCGTCGCCCAAGCAGTTTGCGATAAATTACTGCTGCGGCCATTCAATAGCGCTTTACGTTGGAACCACTGATGTTCCGTCAGTTGACGAACTTTGGCGCGCTTATTGAGATCCAGCAATACCAGCGCGGTTACCTGCATCCAGTTCAGAGACTCAAGGCGAGAATCTAGCCAGGCATCAAGATCGGCTGGCGCAGCCTGAGCGGTGTACTCCTTCATTTTCTGCTGCAAAGTGAAGGTTTTTCCGGTGCCCGGCGGACCAAAGTAGATCATATTCACAGGGGAGTGCTGAGTGAGCTGAACGCTCACCGATGTATTATCCACGGCGGCGGTACCGCTAACGGCCTTCTCTTGTTTTTGCTCGTTATCGCGTTCGCGAAGCAGCTCATAGAGATGCCAAATCGCCATGTTCACGTAATAAGGGTCCACATCTGGCAGCTTCGCGTCGATGGCCCGTTTCAATTCATGGTTTTTTTGCAGCCAGCTTCCGTAAAGTGATAGGCCAAGGCTGAACTGTTCATTCAGAAACGTGGCAGCCCGTGTAAAGGCATTCTCATCCACGGTGCTGGTGCAGGTAGCTGGCGAAAATGCCGCAAAGACACGGTTTCTCAAACTCCAATACATGCGTTTGAGTTGCCCGCTTTCCTTTGCTTGCTGTAAAGCCGTACCTACATCTTGGTAAGTTTGCTCATCAGGTTGGCGATAAATTCGCTCAGTTAGTTCTCTTAGCAGTGGCAGACTTTGTTGGAATTCCGCCAGAGACGGTACCCCCTGGCGGATACTTGCGATGCCGTTATTACGCTCATACCAAAGGCGTTTAACCAGCTCATCGGTTTCAGGCTCGGTAAATGTTGGGGTTTGTTTGAGCAACAGCGTAAATTCACGATATCGTTGATTCCACGTAGAATCGGTATAATTTTTGTACTCTGCCAGAGCGTTAATCAATTCACTGAGAGGTAACTTACCTGCTTCAACACTAGCAACGATATCCATCACGATGTTTCCTCTGCTGTGGCATTGTTTAATATTTGGTTTTTGTGATGCACTCTGACACGAGTTTGCAAAGCATCGAGCTGCACCTGGGTTTCCTGAGTAAGAGTACCGCTATAGAGCATGGAGGTTTCCAGATTCTTGTATTTACCTTCACGCGCAGCACTACCCCAGTTATAGGAACCTATGCACATAACCTGCTCATCGGCCATCACCAGCTTGCTATGAACCTGATCAACCACGTACACCTGAATCCCACAACCACATAACGCCTCATAGCACTGCTTAAACCGCTGATTCTTTTCAATACTGTATTGATTATTCTGGTAAGTATTAAAACGGTAATCAGTATGAACATAAACCTCAATGCCGCGTTCTACAGCAGCTTTCATATGCTTTAAGTAGCCTGTTGTAGTAAGTTGAGGAAGCAGGATCCAAGGTGAAACCATATCAACCCGGCTTTGCACTGCATCCAGCAACTCAAGGAAAAATTGGTCGTGCTCTTCGGAGCCATTAATGATTTTTGGCTCAGTGCAAAACGCCAATAAATCAGGCCGAGCCCCAATCGCAAAACTGAGTTCGCTGTCTTCGCGAGCAAACAGATATTGCCCAAGCAGATGCCTTGGGGTGCCTTTGGTTGCCGAAGAGATAACATCCATATCGCCAAACACCAAGAAACTATCTTTCGCGCGGGATACGGCAACGTTGAGCATTGATGGGTCGTTATCAATAAAGCCCCCATTGTGATGGCGAGAGTAAACAGCAGAAAATAACACCACTTTTCTTTCGGCCCCCTGCAAAGCATGCACAGTACCGATGGTCATCTCACCTTCACCTCTTCCCACCTTGATCTCATGGCTCCTGCAAGCCTCTGCCAACAATCGCTCCTGAGCTTTGAAAGGGGTGATTACTCCCACAAGATCTTCCAACTTGGCCCCATAAGCGTTTTCTAACCCATTACGCTTTTCTGCTAACCAGCGGGCGATAGTCTCTGCCTCCAACCGGTTAATGCAGCTGCCACCGGCTGGCAATTCCGCCATGCCATCAATATGCAAATAGCCAAGGGCTGGTAACGGGGGCTTCTTGTCTTCTAACTCACTACGTTTTCCGCGTTTTGGTTGGAGTAATCCCTGATAACAAAGGTCATTGCAGAAAGAAATAATCTCATCAAAACAGCGGCGATGCTCCCTTAAAAACATGCCAGGTTCTGCATCCGGTAAATACCGATACTGACTCGCCGATTGCGCAATACGCATGACACTGCCATCCACGACGGAGCGTCCTTGAGAGCAAATCTCGTTATATTCATCCAAATTAGACAACAGCTTATGCTGCAGCATGTTGCCAACATCTACGCGCCGAGTCTGGCTGGTTACCGGCTTGATCTGATGCACATCGCCTATCACCAAGGCACGCTTGGCTAAAGCGAAAGAAGCTGCTGCAACGTCAGGGGCTACCTGGCCGGCTTCATCAACGATCAATAGGTCTATTTCATTAATCAGGTAGTCATCACGGAACTTGCCTTCACCTTCGAACGCTTTAAAAGTCATATGACCTGGTAAAGAGTGAAGCGTAGAGACAATACAAGGGGTGAGCTTCATCCGACGTAGCCAACGGGGACGCACTACTTTCAATCCCATTTTTTCTTTGCCAGATTGCACCTGAGTGCTCAAGTCATTTTCCTGCTCACGGCAATCTAGCAACCAGCGGGCCTCCCAATAATGGACTGCAAGCTGGAATAACTTAAACCGTAGCGAGATATCCAAAACCTTGTCGAGATCATCGAGATTTTTAATATCTCCAGTGGCGGGTACCAATGGCGATACCTCCTTCCGCCACAGTTCTTCCGCCAATGTTTTCTCTGCGAGCAGCACATTCCAACTTTCCAACACTAATTCGACTTGTTTAATTTTTTTTCTTTGTCCATCCATCCATTGAGATAACGCCACTTCGGGATCGATAGCGTCATTCGCATTAATAATGTTCCGTGCCGCCGAGCTAAAATGGCTCTCGATAAACAGCTCACGTAGCAATCTGCGCTTTCTAGCTATTAATGGAACTGAACTCAATAGCGTCAGCCATATCGACTCATCACCGCAATACTGTTTCCACTGCGCAAGACTCTGGTTAACCAGTTCTAGTTCGTGAGACAGATCACCCATCTCAACCAACTTGTTCTCTTTCGCCATTTCAGGAGTAAAACCAATCTCCTCATTACAACGATTTTTGGTACGCTCCAGTTCATGCCAAGCATTTTGCAGAAGCTCAAATTGCCGATGGCAGGTCTTGAGTTCAGCATGCAGCCGCTGTTTTACTTTCAGCACCGAGTCTAACGAAATATCATCAAAGATCTCTTTAGCTTTAAGCAAAAACACCATCTCGGCCTGCTCGAAATATTCAGGATCCTCCAAGGTTCGATAAAAAGAAGCCGTTTGGTAATTTTTCGCTGCCTCACTTTCCAGGCTAGAGGCAGGAAAATAGCCGCCATAGCTCTTTATCTCTGGCAACCAATGTCCACTGAGAGGCTCATCGTTTTCTTCAAAATCCTTACCAAACGCTTCGATGATATTCGTCACCGCCTGATTATTAGTAGAGGCAGCAATAATCAGCGGAGGCTCCTGCTCTTTAAGTGCGGCATTGACCCACATTGAAGCAACAACGGAGAGCACGAACGTTGTTTTCCCGGTTCCAGGAGGGCCATTGATCGCTAGAATTTCACCCTCATCCATCGCTAATACCTGGGCTAAAGCATCGCGTTGTGCTCCCGCAAGAGGGAACTTCGAGTTGGAGTGGCCACAGCGAGCCGCCATAGCAGATAACGAGTCAATGCAAGGCTGGTAGGTACTTTGATTGGCTAATGCATAGCTTTTAGCCAAAGGGAGCGAAACCTCACGGTCATTGAGCCAGTCATAAAGCTTCAAAACATTACGTATACTGTTACTAACAACATCACACTTGAGCAGATACCCTTTCTTTTCGTTCTTATAGCGCTCCTTTAGTAATTGATTGCCATTACAGAGCGTCTTAAACAATTCACGGGTAATATCGCAATAAATGTGCCATTGCTCACTGGTCTGACCCGTTTCGAACAACGAGTGTGCCTCTTGCTCGGAGTAGTAAAAAGGAGTGAACTCATCTAAAAAGCCATCCATCGCTTTGACTGATGTGATCGTGAATTTGTCGTCACTTTGCGGCGACAAGAGATCTCTTGGAATAAGAGGGCAAGAACTAGGGAGAAACAAACCTTTACGGTTCACCCAAAGGGTACAGACAACGGGGGTAAGAACTTCGGGGGAAGAACCAGTGTATTTCTTACCGTGCTCGTGTTTAAGCTCATAGGCCGTGGGCCGGTATACAACTTGAACCAACTGCACATTCTTCGGCTCATTCTTAAAAAGGGCCGCCAATTCCCTGCTATCTTCCTCTAAACGGCCATTTCTTAACGTGTCAGCTGAGACAGACAGATGGCGATGGAATTCTTTCAGCGTTATTGCCCCTTTGCAACTTTCAGCATCAGCTAAAGAATTACGCCAATAACGCAACCACTGCCCTGTACCGGTTGAACTCATAACACTGCCTTCCCTATTTGGCTTCCTTTTGGCAATGGTTGATCATGCTACGCGATCAATCAAGGCAAGCTGCGCGCTAAAGATCCTAGGGTTTGATATTTTTGGCTGAGATCACTTATTCTTAAGCGGTACTTCTATAGTTAGTATAAAAAACCATCAAGTCTGGACAGGTAGCTTGTCCACCACAACCTCACCCCAAATACCGATACCCCATCCCATGCACGGTGCGGATCAGCACCGGACTATTCGCATCAAGCTCAATGGTCTTGCGCAGCTTGGAGATATGCTGGTCCAGCGTGCGGCTATTGGGCAGGAAGTCATAGCCCCAGGCGGCATCGAACAGCATCTCACGCGTGACGACCTTGTTCTTGTGCTGATAGAGGCACTCCAGGATTTTCACCTCGCGCAGTGAAAGCTCCAGCCGCCCCGCTTGTCGCAGAGCGCACAGCTCATTCGGGTAAACGGTTAAATCACCAAAGCAAAAACTGGCATCTGGCTGCGCGGTTTTGCTGCGCAGGCAACGCCGGGCGATGGTCTTTATCCTGGCACGGATCTCGTGAATGCCAAACGGCTTGCTGATGTAGTCATCTGCCCCCAGTTCCAACCCGACCACCCGGTCGATCTCTTCATCCTTGGCGGACAAAAAGATAATCGGGATCTGCTCATCCTGTTTACGGATCTCTCGGCATACCGCGTAACCATCCAGCTCCGGCATCATGATATCAAGGATGATAAAATCCGGTTTTTCCTGCTGATACATCTCCAGCGCCACTTTGCCATTCTCTGCAGCGATCAGGCTGTAACCCTCGCGGGAGAGCGCTTCTACCAATCCCTGGCGAATGTTCGTATCATCTTCAACGACCAGTATTTTCATCATGACTCCCTGTGGTTGATGCTATTAGCGGTGATGTTCGATTATCGCCTGCGGTGTTGTGTTTTCCCCTCACCCCAACCCTCTCCCTGTACAGACCGAGGACATCATGAACACTTGTTCGGGGACATGGTAGACACTTACAACATAGGTATGAGTACTTCTGAGTGGAGCTGCTTATGCCGTGGAATGAGAGATCTGCCATGTCATTACGTA
>NZ_LXKR01000006.1:0-656 GCF_001692375.1 Serratia sp. 14-2641
GGCCCATGCAACAAAAATTCACGTAACCCCGCGATTGAACGCATTTGTGGATCAAACGAGAGCTGACGATGGATACCACGGACCAGACGGCGGTTCTCTTCCGGAGAAATCCCACCCCGACCATCACTCTCGATGAGAGCCACGATCCATTCGCGCAGAAAATCGTGTGAGGCTGCTGTGTTTTCTAGGCCACGCAACGGCGCCAACCCGCTGGGTGTGCCTCTGTGAAGTGCCAAATATGTTCCTCCTGTGGCGCGAACCAGCAATTCGCCACCCCGGTCCTTGTCAAAGAACACGACCGTACCTGCACGGTCGACCATGCTCTGTTCGAGCATGGCTAGAACAAACATCATGAGCGTCGTCTTACCCCTCCCGATAGGCCCGAATATTGCCGTCATGCCAACATCGTGCTCATGCGGGATATAGTCGAAAGGCGTTCCGCCATTGGTACGAAATCGGGCAATCGCGTTGCCCCAGTGGCCTGAGCTGGCGCCCTCTGGAAAGTTTTCGAAAGAGACAAACCCTGCGAAATTGCGTGAAGTGATTGCGCCAGGGCGTGTGCGCCACTTAAAATTCCCCGGCAATTGGGACCAATAGGCCGCTTCCATACCAATACCTTCTTGGACAACCACGGCACCTGCATCCGCCATTCGTGT
>NZ_LXKR01000006.1:702-853 GCF_001692375.1 Serratia sp. 14-2641
GAAAAAAAAAAAATAATCACCAAATAAGCTAACCATCATCCAGCTTATAGGTTGCATCAGATGATCTACAATTCTGAACACACTACCCCCCATCGCATATCACAACATTACGCTACTAACTCTATCATCAATCACCTAACAACACAACCAA
>NZ_LXKR01000007.1:0-821 GCF_001692375.1 Serratia sp. 14-2641
GACGGCAAAGGGGCGGGCACCAAGGCCTTTATCAAAGCCCTGTCCGAGCAGGCGAACGTCAGCGTGATGACAGAAGCCTCGAGCATGACGACCAACCTGTCAGCGGTGCCCATCCAGGTTGCGCTGCAACAGGACTATGCCTCGAACGTCACGACAGAGAACACGGCGAACGTCGGTTCATCGAGCAGTATCACCAAGTCGACCATCACCACAGGCTTCAATATGACGGTACTGCCGTTCCTGATGCCCCAGTCGCCAAAAATGCAGCTGCAGTTTGCGATCAATATGTCGGATGACCCGACCATGCGCACGTTCACCAGCGACAACACCTCGGTCGAACTCATGAAGACTCGCCTCAAGACGTTTACCCAGCGCGTCATCATGCAGTCTGGACAGACGTTGGTGCTCAGTGGTTATCAGTCTCTCAATAACACCGCCAACCGCCAGGGCGTCGGCAGTTTCCGCTTCTTCGGACTCGGTGGCGGTGCCAACGGTGAAAACAACAAAACCATGCTGGTCATTCTTATCACTCCGGTCATTTTGGGATAAGCCATGAAACAACAGACTACCTATACGCTGCAGAATGGGCGTGCCTGGCTGGTTGCCGGATTGCACTGGCAATATCTGCCGCTACGTGGGCGCCGTAGCATGCGCTTACGCGCGAAAGAAGCTCATGCCACGCATTGGGCGGTATTACCTACCGGCGACGGCCAGGCACAAGGCACCCTGCTGGGCACCGTCACCCTCACGGACAAAACGCGCCGAAAAGGCGGCCGACATACATTGGCATCAATGGCGTTAGCCGTCCTGCCGGCATTACC
>NZ_LXKR01000008.1:0-203527 GCF_001692375.1 Serratia sp. 14-2641
TCCCACCTGACCCCATGCCGAACTCAGAAGTGAAACGCCGTAGCGCCGATGGTAGTGTGGGGTCTCCCCATGCGAGAGTAGGACACTGCCAGGCATCAATTAAGTAGAAAGCCTCATGCGAAAGCATGGGGCTTTTTGCTATGGGTCAAAAACAGAAAATGACAGTGAAAGCCCCTCACCCCAGCCCTCTCCCAATGCAACGACCGGGAACACCCTGAATACTTGTGTAGGGGAGAGGGGGCCGTCCGGCATCGTGGATAAGCCCGTGCGGCTTCGGAAAGAGGGAACCTTTGATTAGCCATACCACTTCGGCAGTGATGAGTAAGCCTAAGGATGGGGTATGACGCAGAGAAAACAGCGGGCTTGATCGGTTCCCTCTCCTGGGGGAGAGGGTTAGGGTGAGGGGACTATGCCTTTGCCTGCTTCAGCCACTGAACGATAAACCCAGCGATCGTTTCAGGCTGATTGATATCTAACAAAGGCATAATGCCTTCAATCTTCTTGTCGCTGGCCACGGCAATGACGTGCTGATCCAACATATCTGCAAGCGGTTTGCCAATCTCCTCACGATAGAGAACAATTTTGCTGACCTGCTCATGCTTGAATCCTTCCACCAGGATCAAATCCACCTTGCTGTGATCGAATCTGCTGGCCAGATATTGGAGATCCAAAGGCTGTTGCTCCGGTGTTTCGCTCATTAATGCCCAGCGCCGATCGCTGGCAACCAGCGTCTGGTCTGCTCCGGCCTTGCGCAGTTCATAGCTGTCCTTGCCAGGCGTATCTACATCCATATCATGATGGGTATGTTTGATCAGACCAACGCGCACCTGCTGCTGTTTTAATAGCGGGATCAATTGTTTAAGCAGCGTGGTTTTACCTGTACCGCTATAGGCGGCGATAGCCAGCAAGGGGGGCATTAAACCCGTCATTGTTCACTCCCCTTTTCCTGCTGCCACTGTTGGCAATCTTCCGGGGTATTCAAATTACGGAAGGCGTCTTGCTGCCCACTGAACATCACCTGTTGTGCACCAATAGCCGCCATGAACAGCATCAATTTGCGTTCCCCTCGGGCTAGATAACGGGTGAGTTCATCAGCCAGACTGGTATGCAGTAAAGCGAAGGTAGGATGTTCACGCTCACCGTCGCTGGCATAGGAGGCCAAGGCATTGCCCTTATGCAACCAAAGCTGTTCTACCAGGTTGAGAGGGAAGTCGGGGACGTCGCAGGGTGCGCAGACAATCCATGGTGTGCGGGCATAAGTGAGGCCCGCCAATATGCCGGCTAAAGGGCCAGGGTAATCTGCCGTCAGATCGCCGACGACCTCTAAGCCGCTTTGCTGATAACATTGCTGATTGCGATTGGCACTGATGATCACCTGACTCACTTGCGGTGTTAATCGGCCCAGTACGTGCTGGTACAGGGTTTTATCCCCCACTTGAACCAATCCTTTATCTTTCCCTCCCATACGGGTAGAGCGCCCACCGGCCAGAATAACGCCGGTTATATTTGCATGCATAGTCATCATCCTGCCCCTCTCCAATGCCCTGATTGTAGCGCTAAACCTGTTCAGACATCATGATTTACCTTTATTGACACGCTGGTTCTTTCACTACGTAGTCAAGCCTGCTACTTTGTGGGTTTATCACTTCACTGGATGATATTTTGATATGAAAACGCATCGCGTAAACGAACTGATTGAGCTTTTGCACCCGGCCTGGCAGCAGGATCCCGATCTCAACCTGATTCAGTTTTTGCAAAAGCTGGCGCAGGAAGCGGGTTTTCAGGGTGAATTGGGCGATTTGAGCGATGACATCTTGATCTATCACCTGAAAATGCGCGGCAGTACGGGCACAGAACAGATCCCTGGCTTGAAGAAAGACTACGAAGACGACTTTAAAACGGCATTGCTGCGTGCCCGTGGCGTGATAAAAGATTAGCATTCATGCGGTGCGGTCATCAGTGGCGGTGATTAGTGCTACTCTTTCTTATTCTTGGCACGCTGTTGTCATCTGGCGAACTGAACGGTTGTTATGAACAACTCTGCATTTAATTTTGAAACCCTTTCTCCCGATCTGATTATGGATGCGCTGGAAGGGATAGGTTTGCGTGTTGATTCAGGGCTGACGGCGCTCAACAGCTATGAAAACCGCGTTTACCAGTTTATGGATGAAGATCGTCGGCGTTACGTGGTGAAATTTTATCGCCCAGAACGCTGGAGTGCAGAGCAAATCGGTGAAGAACACCGGTTCGCGCTGGATTTGTCGCACAACGAAATTCCGGCGGTCGCGCCGCTGGTATTACAGGGAAATACGCTGCACACCCATGCAGGCTTTTTCTTTACCGTATTCCCGAGCGTGGGTGGCCGACAGTATGAGATCGATAATCTGGAACAGCTGGAGTGGGTCGGGCGTTTTCTTGGCCGTATCCACCAGGTGGGTAGCGAAAGCCTGTTTACCGAGCGGCCGACCATTGGCATTGAAGAGTATCTCACGGAGCCACGGCAGGTTCTGGCCTGCTGTGATTTAGTCCCCAAGGCCCAGCGCGAGACTTTCCTGCGGGCTACGGATACGCTGATTGATGCTATCAAACCGCACTGGCAACTGGATTGGCAACCGCTGCGTTTGCATGGCGATTGCCACCCAGGCAATATCTTGTGGCGTGATGGTCCGCTGTTCGTCGATCTTGACGATGCACGCAACGGGCCGGCAATACAGGATTTGTGGATGTTGTTACACGGTGAACGTCGCGATCGGCTGATGCAGCTGGATATCCTGCTGGAGGCCTATGGCGAATTTGCCGAATTTGATCAGCGCGAGTTGGCGTTGATCGAACCCTTGCGGGCTATGCGCATGGTGTATTACCTGGCATGGGTAGCGCGCCGTTGGCAGGACCCCGCGTTTCCAAAAAGTTTCCCGTGGATGGCGGAGTCTGATTTCTGGTTATCTCAGACTGCGGCATTTACTGAACAGGTTAAGCTGTTGCAGGAACCTCCTCTGCAGCTCATGCCAATGTATTGAAGCATTAACATAATGGAGAGTTTAGTGTTATGAAAAAAATTTGGTTGGCACTCGTTGGTATGGTGATGGCATTCAGTGCCTCCGCTGCGCAATTCAGTGACGGTACGCAATACATCACTTTGGATAAGCCGGTAACTGGCGAGCCACAGGTGCTGGAGTTCTTCTCTTTCTACTGCCCGCACTGCTACCAGTTTGAAGAGACTTACCATATCTCTGATGCGGTCAAAAAAGTGCTGCCTGAAGGCACCAAGATGACCAAATACCATGTGGAATTCCTGGGTCCTTTGGGTAAGCAATTAACCCAAGCCTGGGCAGTTGCCATGGCTCTGGGTGTAGAAGACAAAATTACTCAGCCAATGTTTGAAGCTATTCAGAAAACTCAAACCGTGCAAACGCCTGATGATATCCGCAAGGTATTCGTCAATGCAGGCGTAGCAGGTGAAGAGTATGACGCGGCTTTAAACAGCTTCGTGGTGAAATCTCTGGTGGCTCAGCAAGAGAAAGCGGCAGAAGATTTGCAACTGCGTGGTGTGCCAGCGGTATTTGTTAATGGCAAATACATGGTCAAAAACGATGGCCTGGATACCAGCAGCATGGACGTTTACGTCAAGCAATTTGCTGATGTCGTTAAGTTCCTGACCGAACAAAAGTAACCCGCAGCAAGAAATCAACGCCGGTTAACCCGGCGTTTTTTTTAACTTATTAACGCTTGAGCCTGTCTAGCAAACCATCTTTTTCCTGCCACAACGTATTTAGCCAAATCTGGAATTTACGTTTAAACAGTTTGTCATTGAAGTAATCCCCGTGCAGTGACTCATCAATCGGCAGGCATTCAATCCTGACGACAATCCTTTGCAAACGGCCACACAACATATCCCTAAAGGGATGTTCACGATTATCCGGATAGCACAAAGTGACATTCAGGATCTTATCAAATTGCTGACCAAGCGCGCTAAGCGTAAAGGCGATCCCGGCAGCTTTGGGGGAGAGCAAATTGCGGTAGGGTGAGCGGGTTTTAATTTTCTTGGCCTCGGTGAAACGAGAGCCCTCAACGAAATTGACGATGGTGGTCGGGCGCAGGCGAAACTTGTCGCAGGAACGCCGAGTGGTTTCGATATCCTGCCCGCTTTTCTCCGGATGTTTGTGCAGATAGGCCCGCGAGTAGCGCTTCATAAAAGGCATATCCAGCGCCCAGCAGGCCAGGCCGACGAAGGGGATCCAGGCTAGTTGCTGTTTCAGGAAGTACTTATTCATAGGTATATGGTGACGGAATAATACACACAGCACCACAATGTCCGACCAACTTTCATGGTTGCTGACCAGCAAATACCAATTCTTTTTCTCCAGCCCGTGCAGCCCTTCAATATCCCACTGCAAGCGGGGGTTAATTCGTAACAATACCGCCAGGCATTGGCACCAGCACCACATCATCAGGTCTGCAAAGGCTGAAATGTATCGCCAAACGGCGGGCATGGGGATCAAAAGCTTAATGAGACCGGCCAAAACAATGGGGATGGAGCACAGCATCGTTACGCCAATGGCAAGCAGCGCAGAAAAGATAAAAATAACAGGGGCTAGCAATTTTGGCATGGGTTTAGTGCTGACGGTTGAAGGAAACCTCGTTAGATACGTCAGTTCGTACCAACAAAAAAATATTTTAACAGAATTCTGTCCAAGAAAACGCGGCTAAAAGTAAGCGATTTTAACCTGGTAGAATTTGCCAGTTGTTTGCCGTTGGCGTGCAGGTTTTCAATCTTGTGCTATGGTCATTGAGGTGCCTAAATTGATTAAACGTGCGATTAAACTCCGGCCCCAGTTATATCCACAAATTAACTAAAACACGATAAATAGCAAAACCGCCAACCCCCTCTTTCAACAGTGTGATTTATCTAGGAATTTTATTTTCCATTATAACGATATTATCTTCGTTATAATTCAGTTGCTAAACTATGCACAAAGTTATCCACAGGCAGGATCTTGCGGATCGCTTCACAGGATCTCATCTAATTTGGCCATATTGCACGCTAAGGTTCGTCACCAGCGGCTAGCTATGGCATGCTTACCCCAGTCCTTTTCACGAAAAAGAAACGTTATGGCCCAGATTGCAGAAAACCCATTAATCCTGGTGGATGGTTCCTCTTACCTTTACCGCGCCTACCACGCCTTCCCACCGCTGACAAACTCGGTCGGTGAGCCGACGGGAGCGATGTACGGTGTGCTGAACATGCTGCGCAGCCTGCTGTTGCAGTATACCCCCAGCCATGTGGCGGTGGTGTTTGATGCCAAAGGGAAGACCTTCCGTGACGAGCTGTTTGCTGAATATAAATCACATCGGCCACCGATGCCGGACGATTTGCGAGCGCAGATCGAACCGCTGCATCAGATGGTTAAAGCCATGGGGTTACCGCTGCTGGTCACACCTGGTGTAGAGGCTGATGACGTGATCGGCACCCTGGCGCTAGAGGCTGAGAAAGCGGGTCATGCCGTGTTGATCAGCACCGGCGACAAAGACATGGCTCAGTTGGTGACGCCGAATGTCACCCTGATCAATACCATGAACAACACCATCCTCGGCCCGCAGGAAGTCTGTGATAAATACGGTATTCCTCCTGAACTGATCATCGATTTCCTGGCGCTGATGGGGGATTCGTCAGATAACATCCCTGGCGTACCTGGGGTCGGTGAGAAAACGGCCCAGGCGCTGCTACAAGGGTTAGGGGGCCTGGATCAGCTCTATGCCAATCTGGATAGCATTGCCACGCTGAGTTTCCGCGGGGCCAAGACTATGGCGGCCAAGCTGGAGCAGAACAAAGAGGTGGCCTACCTCTCTTACAAACTGGCGACGATCAAAACCGATGTTGAACTGGATCTGAAATGCAGTGAGCTGGAAGTGAGCCCACCGGATGTCGATCAACTGCAGGCACTGTTTAAGCGCTACGAGTTCAAGCGCTGGATGGCCGATGTTGAAGCGGGGACCTGGTTAGAAAACAAAGGGTCAGGCCGTAAGGCCAGCTCGGCGGCCAAGCCAGCCGCAACGGCAGAACTACCAAGAGCTGCTGCAGAGCCTACCCTGTCGCAGGAAGGCTATGTCACCATTCTGGATGAGGAAACCTTCGCCGATTGGATGCAGCGCCTGAAACAGGCCGAGGTTTTCGCCTTCGATACCGAAACAGACGGCCTGGATACCCTGACGGCCAACCTGATCGGCCTGTCCTTCGCCATTGAGCCAGGCGTAGCGGCGTATCTGCCGGTTGCACACGATTATCTGGATGCTCCCCCACAGCTGGATCGTAACCACGTGCTGGCCACCCTGAAGCCGCTGCTGGAAGACGAGAAGGCGTTG
The DNA here is from genome assembly GCF_001692375.1 of Serratia sp. 14-2641. Classification (NCBI taxonomy): domain Bacteria; kingdom Pseudomonadati; phylum Pseudomonadota; class Gammaproteobacteria; order Enterobacterales; family Yersiniaceae; genus Serratia; species Serratia sp. 14-2641. The sequence goes on from NZ_LXKR01000008.1 coordinate 6,361, forward strand.
AAGGTGGGGCAGAACCTGAAGTTTGATAAGAGCCTGCTGGCGCGCTATGACATCGATCTACGCGGTATCGCCTACGACACCATGCTGGAGTCCTATGTACTCGACAGCGTCAGTGGCCGTCACGACATGGATAGCCTGGCGGATCGCTACCTGGGCCATAAAACCATTACCTTCGAAGAGATCGCGGGCAAAGGCAAAAAACAGCTAACCTTCAACCAGATTGCCCTTGAAGAGGCGGGCCCTTATGCGGCAGAAGATGCCGACGTTACGCTACAGCTGCATTTGGCGATGTGGCCGCAGTTGAAAGAGAGTGAAGGCCTGCTGACGGTATTCAATGAGATTGAAATGCCGCTGTTACCGGTGCTTTCCCATATCGAACGCACCGGGGTGCTGATCGATCCTAACATCCTCGCGGCTCACTCCATTGAGCTGACCAAGCGCCTTGGCGAGCTTGAAGTGCAGGCCCATGAATTGGCAGAAGAGCCGTTCAATCTGGCGTCGACCAAGCAGTTGCAGGCCATTTTGTATGAAAAGCAAAAGTTGCCGGTGCTGAAAAAGACCCCTGGCGGGGCTCCATCTACCAATGAGGAAGTGCTGGCCGAGTTGGCGCTGGATTATCCACTGCCGAAAGTGATCCTGGAATACCGTGGCCTGGCGAAGCTGAAAAGCACCTATACCGATAAACTACCGTTGATGATCAACCCGGTTAGCGGGCGAGTGCATACTTCTTATCACCAGGCCGTCACCGCCACCGGTCGCCTGTCATCCAGCGATCCAAACCTGCAAAACATCCCGGTACGTAACGATGAAGGGCGCCGTATCCGTCAGGCATTTATTGCGCCTGAGGGCTACCGTATTGTCGCGGCGGACTATTCGCAGATTGAACTGCGCATCATGGCCCATTTATCGCAGGACGAAGGCTTGCTTAAGGCGTTTGCTGAAGGTAAGGACATACACCGGGCAACGGCGGCCGAAGTCTTTGGTCTGGCGTTGGATAAGGTCACCAACGAACAGCGTCGCAGTGCCAAGGCGATTAACTTTGGCCTGATCTACGGCATGAGCGCATTTGGTTTGGCTCGCCAGCTGGGGATCCCGCGCGGCGAAGCGCAGCGCTATATGGATCTGTACTTCGAACGCTATCCTGGCGTGCTGGAGTATATGGAACGCACCCGTCAGCAGGCTGCCGAGCAGGGCTACGTCAGCACGCTGGATGGCCGCCGGTTGTATCTGCCGGACGTTCGTTCCAGCAACGGTATGCGTCGCAAGGCGGCCGAGAGAGCGGCGATTAACGCCCCTATGCAGGGCACTGCTGCGGATATCATCAAACGTGCGATGATTGAGGTGGATGCCTGGCTGCAAGGGCCTGAGAAGCCGCTGGTGCGCATGATCATGCAGGTACACGATGAACTGGTGTTTGAAATCCACGAGTCCGCCATTGAAGAAGCCAGCCTGCGCATTCATGAGTTAATGGAAAACAGCATGCAGTTGGCTGTTCCGCTGCGGGTGGACATCGGCGTAGGTAAAAACTGGGATGAGGCTCATTGATTACCCTGGGTGATGTGTTATGGCCAGTTTTCGCTAACTGGCGAAAACCTAAGCATTTTTGGTAACTGAGCAACATCCTTCGGCGATTGTTTCGACTAAATTGGCGTTGTTAGTGCCCGGATCGTGTAAGTAAACTACAAAAAATTCTTTTGCAGCGTGAAAAAATGATGTAGAGTTACAGGCGTAGGGTACAGAGGTAAGATGTTCTATCTTTCAGACCTTTTACTTCACGTAATCGGATTTGGCTGAATATTTAGCCGCCCCAGTCAGTATTGACTGGGGCGTTTTTTATTGTAAAAACAACGTCAAACCATCGATTTTAGTTATCCCCGCCAGATCTTCTCCCACCGTTCCCTTGGCTGATTTATCTGTATTTATCTCCTGACAGAGCCACATCTGCCATAAGTTTTTGTGATGGTTTTTAGTCAAAGTTGTAATTAGATAACGAAATGCGGCCTCGTACGGGGTGATAACGGGCGTAAAAAAACCGATGTCTCAGCATCGGCTCATTGGGCGCGGCATGCGGCGCCCCTACGAAATACCCGCAGCGGTTATCATTCCCCGCCGATATCGTCTTCCGGCAGCACTTCCGATGGGATCTCGTTAAACCAGGTATTCAACTTCTGGCTCAGTTTATCGACACCGATCTTTTTCGGTGACGAGAAGGCTTCCACCTGAATGTCACCCATAAATGGCAGCACGGCCTCGCGCACCATATTGAGTTGCGCTTTGCGAGCACCAGAGGCCAGCTTATCGGCCTTGGTCAGCAGGACCAGCACTGGCGTGCCTACGTCTACGGCCCACTGGATCATCTGTTGGTCCAGGTCTTTGAGCGGATGACGGATATCCATCAGCACCACCAGGCCTTTCAGGCAGTTACGCATTTGCAGGTATTCACCCAGCGCCCGCTGCCATTTCTTCTTCATCTCTTCGGGCACTTCGGCATAGCCGTAGCCTGGCAGGTCGACCAGGCGAATGCCTTCTTCGACCTCGAACAGGTTAATCAGCTGGGTACGCCCCGGCGTTTTACTTGTACGTGCCAGGCCTTTCTGATTGGTCAGGGTATTCAGTGCGCTGGACTTACCGGCGTTGGAGCGGCCGGCGAACGCAACTTCAATACCTTCATCCCCCGGCAGGTGGCGAATATCGGGCGCACTGGTGACGAAATGGGTCACATGGTAATTGTAGTTCTTGCTGGTCAAAATTTTTCGTCTCCGTGAGGATGGCTATCTGGTGGGCGATTATAACTGCATCAGCGCTAAAAGGGTGTGTTTCTCGGTTTTTAAGCGTTTTAACCACAGAGTCCTTGTGGCAAAAGGTCGCCTGCCGTGTGAGACATTGACCATTCGAATTGGGGGTAATGTCGCTTTATTCGAAAGCGGTAAATATTTTATTTGTTATAAAACAGTGTATTGTAATTTCGTTAAGTAAAAGATTGCCGTAATCCGCCTGTAGGTATCTTGAGCACATCCCATAAAAGCGTAAAGTAGGTTGCAAGGCAGGAGGCCAAGGAAACAGGAACATCCAGGAAGGGTGAAAAATCTCAGGGAATGCACAGGCAGTGTAATGAGTACCAGGATGATGGCAGATGGAATTGAAACTATTGGTGCCGGAGCGCACGAATAGTACACGGATGACGAAGTGACTGCAATCAGGACGCCCGCGGGAAGCGCACTCAGGAAGAGTGGAAGCGAACGGATCGCAGCACGGATGATTTTTTCTTTCAGGATGAAAGACGTAGTAGCAGGGAGCGCGGTTATCGCAGATGGAAAAACCGGGATGTTGAGTGTGCGCATGGAGCGCGGAGCAGGAATATCCTTCGAGTGAAGGTGCGAAATAGGCGGCAGGTTTTAACCTGCCGCCTTTTTTCTTTGTCTGCTTTCTGCTAGATTCCGCCGCAACCGTATAGCAATTCTATACTGGATCTACATACCTAAGAGTAAAAGCCATGAACCAGCCATCAAAAGCACCTCGCGGCCCACGCAGCAGCGCGGCGACGTCAAAAAGTAAAAAGAAAAGTCGTGTGGAGCTCGATCAGGAAGCGCGCGAGCGCAAGCGTCTGAAAAAGCGCCGTGGCCTGGCTTCCGGTTCGCGTACCCAGGTTGAGTCTGCCAACCAGAAAAATAAAACTGGCGCGCAACCCAAAGATCCTCGTCTCGGTAGTAAAGTGCCGGTTGCGCTGGTGGTTGACGCTAAAGTGAAGGCGACCAAGCCGCAGCCAAAACCGAAGGCAGAAAAACCGCGCCTCACGCCAGAAGAAGAACTGACCAAGCTGGAAAACGATGAACGTCTGGATGCCTTGCTGGATCGCCTGGATGAAGGCGCCACGCTGAGTGCGGAAGATCAGGCTTACGTCGATCAAACCCTGGATCGTATTGATGCGCTGATGGAACAGCTGGGCATCGAACTGGGTGATGAAGACGACGAAGAGCAGGAAGAGAAGCAGGAAGATATTCTGAAACTGCTGAAAGGCGGTAACCCGAAAGACGTATTTTAAGCGGTTATGTGGCTGATCCCGGCAATAGCCCTACTGTTGACGTGTTATCTACTGTGGTTATTCGGTAAACTGTGGCGGCTGTCGAAGCGCAAAACGCGTTTTCGCAGCGCTTCCGCGGCCAGACAGCGTAGACAACTGCCCATTTCCCGGCCCGGTAGGAAAAAATATCGGAAGGAGTGAGCAAGCATGTCAGAACAGACCATTGTCTGGGATTTGGCCCTGATCCAAAAATATAACTATTCAGGCCCGCGTTATACTTCATACCCCACGGCGCTGGAGTTTAACCAGGGCTACGACGAAGCTGCGTTCCAACGCGCGGCTACGCGCTACCCTGAGCGCCCGCTGTCGTTATATGTCCATATTCCCTTCTGTCATAAGCTCTGCTATTTCTGCGGCTGCAATAAGTTGGTCACACGCCAGACTCACAAGGCCGATGAATACCTGGCCGTGCTGGAGCGGGAAATCATCGCCCGTGCTCCTCTGTTTGCCGGCCGCAAGGTCAGCCAACTGCATTGGGGCGGCGGTACGCCAACCTATCTGGATAAGCAGCAAATCAGCCGCCTGGTCGCCATGCTACGCCAGCACTTTGATTTCCAGCCAGAAATGGAGATGTCGATCGAAGTTGACCCACGGGAAATCGAGCTGGACGTGCTGGATCACCTGCGTGCCGAAGGTTTCAACCGCCTCAGCATGGGGGTGCAGGACTTCAATAAAGAAGTGCAGCGTCTGGTTAACCGCGAGCAGGATGAAGAGTTCATTTTTGCCCTGATCGCCCGGGCTAAAGCGCTAGGCTTCAACTCGACCAATATCGATCTGATTTACGGCCTGCCGAAGCAGACGCCAGAGAGTTTTGCCTTCACCCTGCAACGGGTAGCGGAGCTGAATCCGGATCGCCTGAGCGTATTTAACTACGCCCATATGCCGAATCTGTTTGCTGCCCAACGTAAAATCAAGGACGCCGATCTACCGAGTGCCCAGCAGAAACTCGATATTCTGCAGCAAACCATCGCTTCGCTGACGGAATCGGGCTATCAGTTTATCGGTATGGACCATTTTGCCCGGCCGAACGATGAGCTGGCCATTGCCCAGCGTGAAGGCAAGCTGCACCGCAATTTCCAGGGTTACACCACCCAAGGTGACAGCGATCTGCTGGGTCTGGGGGTTTCCGCTATCAGCATGCTGGGTGACAGCTACGCGCAGAACCAGAAAGAGCTGAAGGTGTATTACTCTAACGTGGAAGAGCAGGGGAATGCCCTGTGGCGTGGCCTGGCGATGACGGAAGATGACTGCCTGCGCCGTGACGTGATCAAGACGCTGATCTGTAATTTCCAGCTGGCTTATCAACCGATTGAGCAGCAATACGGCATTGCGTTTGCGGATTACTTTGCCGCAGATCTGGAATTGCTGGCGCCGTTCGAACGTGACGGGCTGGTGGAGCGCGATGACCACGGCATTCGCGTCACGCCTCGTGGGCGCTTGCTGATCCGTAATATTTGCATGTGCTTCGATATCTACCTGCGTAAACAGGCCCGCGCCCAACAGTTCTCCCGGGTTATCTGACGCGGGATGTGTAGGGGCGCAGCGTGCTGCGCCCTGTTAACTGAAGAAATTTATCAGTGCGGCGCACAACACCGTGGCCACTGCCGCCTGCGGTGAATGGCTGACGGCAGAGCCGACGTCTGCGCCTTGGGTAAGAAAGACGATGAGTGTATCCAGCATCAAAAAGCCTCCTGAGTTTGCGTTTCGATCATACTGCTGACGCATATCCGGTAAAAGCCTTAAATCGCTGGTTTTTTGTGCGCTGGATTGTATTTTTAATCATCAATTACCCCTCACCTCAACCCTCTCGCACAGGGAGAGGGAGCTGGTACGGAGTTGATATCAGGTAGGGCGTTATTCTGTGGCTCTTCCCAAGAACAATGTAGCAACTGAGCGCAGGGGCAAATCAGTGGCACGTTCGGTCCCCCTCCTTTTGGGAGAGGGTTAGGGATATTATTTACTCCATGCCTAATTCTTTCAGCTTGCGCGTTAAGGTATTCCGGCCCCATCCCAACAAGCGAGCGGCTTCCTGTTTGTGCCCCTGGGTATGTCGTAGCGCGGTGGTGAGCAAGGTGCGCTCCATTTCCGGCTGAGCTTCGGACAACAGGTTTTGATGACCGGAACGTAACGCGCGGTCGGCCCACTGTGCCAACAACGTGGCCCAACTGTCCGGCAGGCCGTGGCTGCTGGCTTGCGGCGCGGCGGTTTCAAACAGTTCCGAGGGCAGATCCTGGATCAGTACTTCTTGCCCGGCGGCCATCACGGTCAGCCAGCGGCAGGTGTTTTCCAACTGGCGTACGTTGCCCGGCCACGGCAGGCGAGTGAGGGCGGTTTCGGTTTCCGGATGCAGGTTCTTCGCCTCCACCCCCAACTCTTTCGCGGCCACCTGTAGGAAATAGCGTGCCAAGCGTGGAATATCCTCACGGCGCTCACGCAGCGGCGGCAGATGTACGCGGATCACGTTCAGGCGGTGGAACAGATCCTCACGGAATTTGCCCTCTTGGACGCGCAACTCCAGGTTCTGGTGGGTGGCGGCAATGATACGCACGTCTACCTTCACCGGTGCATAGCCACCCACGCGATAGAACTGGCCGTCCGCCAACACGCGCAGCAAGCGGGTTTGTACATCCAGCGGCATATCCCCGATTTCATCCAGGAACAGCGTGCCACCGTCGGCTTGTTCAAAACGGCCCTGACGGATCTGATTGGCGCCGGTAAACGCCCCTTTCTCATGGCCGAACAGTTCAGATTCGATCAGGTCTTTGGGGATCGCGGCCATGTTCAGGGCGATAAACGGCGATTTGACGCGTGGGCTGTGGCGATGCAGCGCATGGGCAACCAGCTCTTTCCCGGTTCCCGACTCCCCGTTGATCAGCACGCTGATGGAGGAACGCGACAGGCGGCCAATAATGCGGAACACATCCTGCATTGCCGGGGCTTCACCAATAATATCGGCGACGGGATCGTTGGCAGGCTGGCTGCGAGCGGGTTGCTGCTGCTCTTGATAGTGGCTGATGGCACGCTCTACCAGCGCGACGGCTTCATCAATATCAAAGGGTTTTGGCAGGTAATCGAATGCCCCCTGTTGATAGGCGCTAACCGCCGCGTCCAGATCCGAATGCGCCGTCATTATGATGACCGGGAGCATCGGGTGACGCTGTTTGATCTGCTTGAGCAGCGCCAGGCCATCCATACCCGGCATGCGGATATCTGATAGCAGCACGTCGGGAGTTTGCGTGGCCAATGCTTCCAACACGGCATTGCCGTTGTCGAAGGTGACGCTGTTCACCCCGGCTCCGGTGAGCGCACGTTCGAGCACCCAGCGGATGGAGCTATCGTCATCGACGATCCAGACTATCCCTCGTTGCATAGCACAAACCTCACTGGCGAATAGGCAGGAAAACCGAGAATTCGGTGTGACCTGGCCAACTGTTAAATTCAATTTTTCCGCAATGCTGATCGATTAGATTACGGGCGATGGATAACCCCAGGCCGGTACCGCCTTCGCGGCCGCTGACCATCGGGTAGAACAGAGTGTCTTGCAACTGGGCCGGTACGCCCGGGCCGTCATCCTCAACATCGATCCGTGCCGCCAGCCGGTAACGGGTGCCGTGCAGGGTGATCTGAAACGCGGTACGAGTGCGCAGCGTGATGGTGCCACCGGTTTCGCTCAGCGCCTGCAATGCGTTGCGGGTGATATTGAGCAACACCTGCTCGATTTGATCGGGATCGTGCGCCAGCTCAGGCAGGCTAGGGTCGTAATCACGCACCAGCGTGACGTTATCGGGTTTTTCCAACGACACCAATTGGAAGACTCGTTCCGCTACCTGATGGATACTCTGGGTAATATGTTGGCCGGGGCGCTGTGGCCCTAGCAGGCGATCTACCAGATTACGCAGCCGATCGGCCTGTTCGATGATCACCTTGGTGTATTCCGTCAGCGAGGGGTCTGGCAAAGCTTTCGCCAGTAACTGCGCAGCACCCCGCAAACCGCCGAGCGGATTTTTGATTTCGTGGGCCAGGCCGCGCACCAGATCGCGAGCCGCAACCTGTTGAGCGTGCTGTAACTGCTCCTGGCTGAGGCGACGCTGATTGTCCATTGGGGCCAGCTCAAGCAAAATAAAACCATCTGGCAGCGCTTGAGCGGTCAGGGAGAGGATATGGGCGCGGCTGTCGACCACCAGGGTCACTTCGTTATCGGTAAAACCCTGACCAGCATGCAGGCTCTCGCGCATCAAATCGATATTCAGCGAAAAATAACCGAGTAAATCGGGCAGCGGTGTACCGAAAAGTTTACGAGAACTCTGTGCCAGCAGCTGTTGTGCCGCCGGGTTGGCGTAGTGGATCGCCAGTGTGTCATCCAACAGCAAAATGCTATTGATGAGAGAATTGAGGATCTGCCCAGCATCGGGCAGCTTGCCGGTTGCCATACAGCAGTCTCCTGCACCTTTTTAGTGCATCCATCCTACTCCATCCGCAACCATCACGGTATGAAATAGTTTTGCAGAACATACGGTGGAGAAAAAAGCCCATCCGAAGATGGGCTAAAAGTTTCCACGGCAACAAAAAAACGGCTTAGATAAATAGCGAGCGATGCGCCATCCGTAGACAGCGCGGGTAAGGCTTAAACGCTATGACTTAAACGCTGTAGTACAGTTCGAACTCAACTGGGTGTGGCGTCATGCGCACGCGATCCATCTCTTCTTTACGCAGTTCGATGTAGGCATCGATCGCGTCGTCGGTGAATACGCCACCGCGGGTCAGGAACTCACGGTCTTCGTTCAGTGCGGCCATTGCTTCATCCAGTGAGCCAGCCACTTTTGGAATTTCAGCTTCTTCTTCCGGCGGCAGGTCATACAGGTTTTTATCCATGGCATCGCCAGGGTGGATCTTGTTGATCACGCCGTCCAGGCCAGCCATCAGCAGTGCGGCGAAGCACAGGTATGGGTTAGCCGCTGGGTCCGGGAAGCGAGCTTCTATACGGCGCGCTTTCGGGCTGGCAACCACTGGGATACGGATAGATGCAGAGCGGTTACGGGCAGAGTAAGCCAGCATAACCGGCGCTTCGTAACCTGGGACCAGACGCTTGTAGGAGTTGGTGGTCGGGTTGGCCAGGGCGTTGATTGCTTTAGCGTGCTTGATGATGCCGCCAATGTAGAACAGCGCCATTTCAGACAGGCCGCCGTACTTGTCGCCAGCGAACAGGTTGGTGCCGTTCTTGGACAGTGACATATGGCAGTGCATACCTGAGCCGTTATCGCCGAACATCGGTTTTGGCATGAAGGTCGCGGTTTTGCCAAATGCGTGAGCCACGTTGTGAACCACGTATTTGTAGATTTGGATTTCGTCGGCTTTCTTGGTCATGGTGTTGAAGCGGGTGGCCACTTCGTTCTGACCGGCGGTTGCCACTTCGTGGTGGTGAGCTTCAACCACCAGGCCCATTTCTTCCATGGTCAGACACATGGTAGAACGGATGTCCTGTGAAGAGTCGACCGGTGGCACTGGGAAGTAACCGCCTTTTACTGCTGGACGGTGGCCTTTGTTGCCGCCTTCGTATTTGGTGCTGGTGTTCCAGGCGCCTTCGATGTCATCAATGCTGACATGGGAACCACGGATGCTGCTGCCAAAGCGCACGTCGTCAAACAGGAAGAACTCCGGTTCTGGCCCAAACAGCACGGTATCGGCGATGCCGGAAGAGCGCAGGAAGTCTTCAGCACGCTTGGAGATCGAACGTGGGTCACGATCGTAGCCCTGCATGGTGCCTGGCTCGAGGATGTCACAACGAATGATCAGGGTAGATTCTTCGAAGAACGGATCCAGAACCGCCGTGCTGGCGTCTGGCATCAGTACCATGTCAGATTCGTTGATGCCCTTCCAACCACCGATTGAGGAGCCGTCAAACATTTTACCTTCTTCGAAGAAGTCGGCATTTACCTGATGAGCAGGGATGGTGACGTGTTGTTCTTTACCCTTGGTGTCAGTGAAACGCAGGTCTACGAATTTCACTTCATGCTCATTCAGCATCGTCAAAACGTGTTCAGCGGACATACTTAACTCTCCCGGATTTATCGTTGTCATCGTCGTGGAACGAATCTGTGTAACTGGCCTGTTTTGCCTTGTGTAGACTAAAGCGAAAACTGTGCCAACTTTTAAAAAGCGAAAAAATCGCCGGTTTGTGCGGGTTTTGCTCATTGCCAGTATGCACCATTAGCGATGCAATGCACTATGGTGGTGCAAATAACCTGGGGTAGGGCACTAGAATGGTGCAAAACATCACCCATTGCTGCTTTTTGCACCGTGAAAGGGATCACAAACTAGCCTGTACACAGTTGTTTATAAGAGAGTGTTGTGATCTTGTTTAGTACCTCGCTTAATACGTGTACAATAGCGCGCTATTTCTAATGCCTGAGGCAAAGCTGTGATCGAAAATTTGCGTAACATCGCCATTATTGCCCACGTTGACCATGGTAAGACCACCTTGGTTGACAAGTTGCTGCAACAATCCGGTACTTTCGGAGAGCGTTCAGAAGCGACAGAACGCGTAATGGACTCCAACGATTTGGAGAAAGAGCGTGGGATTACCATCCTCGCAAAAAACACCGCCATTAATTGGAAAGACTACCGCATCAACATCGTAGACACCCCAGGACACGCCGATTTCGGCGGCGAGGTAGAGCGCGTGATGTCAATGGTCGACTCGGTGCTGCTGGTTGTGGATGCAATGGATGGCCCAATGCCGCAAACCCGTTTCGTGACCAAGAAAGCGTTTGCTAATGGTCTGAAACCGATCGTGGTAATCAACAAGGTTGACCGCCCTGGCGCGCGTCCTGACTGGGTTGTGGATCAGGTCTTCGACCTGTTCGTTAACCTGGACGCTACCGACGAACAGCTCGACTTCCCAATCATCTATGCATCCGCATTGATGGGTATCGCGGGTCTCGACCATAACGATATGGCCGAAGACATGACTCCGCTGTACCAGGCGATTGTCGATCACGTCTCTGCGCCGCAGGTTGAGCTGGAAGCACCTTTCCAGATGCAGATCTCGCAGCTGGACTACAACAACTACGTGGGCGTTATCGGCATCGGCCGTATCAAGCGTGGTAAAGTCAAGCCTAACCAGCAGATCACCCTGATCGACAGCGAAGGCAAAACCCGTAACGGTAAAATCGGTAAAGTGCTGACCCATATGGGTCTGGAACGTATCGAAGCCACCGTTGCCGAAGCGGGCGACATCGTTGCCATCACCGGCCTGGGCGAGCTGAACATCTCTGACACCATTTGTGATGTGAACGCGGTTGAAGCGTTGCCAGCACTGTCGGTTGATGAACCTACCGTAAGCATGTTCTTTAACGTCAATACCTCACCGTTCTGTGGTAAAGAAGGCAAGTTCGTGACTTCACGCCAAATCCTTGAGCGTCTGAACAAGGAACTGGTACACAACGTGGCGTTGCGCGTTGAAGAAACCGAAGATGCTGATGCATTCCGTGTTTCAGGCCGTGGTGAACTTCACCTGTCGGTTCTGATCGAAAACATGCGTCGTGAAGGTTTTGAACTGGCGGTTTCCCGTCCGAAAGTTATCTTCCGTGAAATCGATGGCCGCAAGCAAGAGCCGTTCGAGAACGTGACGCTGGACATCGAAGAACAGCACCAGGGTTCTGTGATGCAGGCGATGGGTGAGCGTAAAGCTGACCTGAAAAACATGGATCCAGATGGCAAGGGCCGTGTGCGTCTTGACTACGTGATCCCAAGCCGTGGTCTGATCGGTTTCCGTAACGAATTCATGACCATGACTTCTGGTACCGGTCTGCTGTACTCCACCTTCAGCCACTACGACGATGTGCGTCCGGGCGAAGTGGGCCAGCGTCAGAACGGCGTGCTGATCTCTAACGGCCAGGGCAAAGCGGTAGCGTTCGCTCTGTACGGTCTGCAAGATCGCGGTAAGCTGTTCCTGGGCCACGGTGCTGAAGTGTATGAAGGCCAGATCATCGGTATTCACTCACGTTCTAACGACCTGACCGTGAACTGCCTGACCGGTAAGAAACTGACCAACATGCGTGCATCGGGTACCGATGAAGCGACTACCCTGGTTCCGGCCATCAAAATGTCTCTGGAGCAAGCTCTGGAATTCATCGATGATGACGAACTGGTAGAAGTCACGCCAATCTCGATCCGTATCCGTAAGCGTCACCTGACGGAAAACGATCGTAAGCGTGCCAACCGCGGTCCTAAAGAAGCTTAATTCGCCGATTTAATCCGCAATACTTAGGGCGTGTCACAGCGCCCTGAGTTTTTTCCTCTGTCTTTCTCCCTTTCTGCGGCGCGCCATGCGCTTTTCACACTGCTCCCTGTTCAGCCTTAACTTTTCCCGTTACAGTGAAATCTCACTGGCGCATGGGAGAGGACTATGCTGTATATCTTTGATTTAGGTAATGTGATTGTCGATATCGATTTCAAACGTGTACTGGGCGTGTGGAGCAACCTGAGCGGCACACCGCTGGCGACGTTGTCCGAACGTTTTAGCATGGGTGAGGTATTCCAACAGCATGAGCGCGGCGAGATTAGCGACGAAGACTTTGCGGCAAAACTCTGTGAAGAAATGGGGATAGCGCTCAGCTTCGAGCAGTTTGCCACCGGCTGGCAGGCGGTGTTTGTTGCCCTGCGCCCTGAAGTGATCGAGATTATGCACCGTCTGCGCAACGAGGGGCATCGCGTGGTGGTGTTATCGAATACCAACCGCCTGCACTGTAATTATTGGCCTCAGCACTACCCTCAGGTCGCTGAAGCAGCCGATCACATGTATCTGTCGCAGGATCTAGGCATGCGCAAACCCGATGCCAACATCTATCAGCACGTACTGAAGGCGGAAAACACCCCGGCGGATCAAGCGGTATTCTTTGACGATGTGGCGGCGAACGTAGAAGCGGCCGCAGCGCTGGGGATCAAGGCGGTGCACGTCATCGATCGCCAGGTTGTACCGGCTTATTTTGCTCAATAATCACCGTACGTTAAGCTTAAGGCGTCCAGACTGACATTTAGGATGAAGCTATGTCGTTTTTCCGCCGCAAAAAGCTGCCATCGTCGATCAAACCCGGAATAACCTTCGGGCGGTTGCTGATTAAACGTATTGATGAGGATGGCCTGACCATGTTGGCGGGCCATCTGGCCTATGTCTCGCTACTTTCCCTGGTGCCGCTGATCACCGTGGTATTTGCGCTGTTTGCCGTTTTCCCGATGTTTGCGGATATCAGCGTGCAGCTAAAAAGCTTTATTTTCTCCAACTTTATGCCTGCCGCCGGTAACGTGCTGCAACGTTACCTGGAGCAGTTTGTTGCCAACTCCAGCAAGATGACCGCCGTGGGGATCTGCGGCCTGATTGTCACCGCGCTGCTGCTGATTTATTCGGTGGATAGCGTGTTGAACACCATCTGGCGCAGTAAGAACCAACGGCCGATCGTGGTTTCCTTTGCCGTTTACTGGATGGTGCTGACCCTCGGCCCGCTGTTGGTGGGGGCCAGTATGGCGATCAGCTCTTATCTGTTGTCGCTAAACTGGTTAGCGCAAACCGGCGTTAACAGCCTGGTGGATGAGGTGCTGCGCATCTTCCCGCTGATCCTGTCCTGGGTCTCTTTCTGGTTGTTATACAGCGTGGTGCCCACGGTACGCGTGCCTGCGAAAGATGCGCTGGTTGGGGCGCTGGTGGCAGGGGTGCTGTTCGAGCTGGGTAAGAAAGGCTTTGCGATGTATGTCACCATGTTCCCTTCCTACCAGTTGATCTACGGCGTGCTGGCGGTGATCCCGATTTTATTTTTATGGGTCTACTGGAGCTGGTGTATCGTGTTATTGGGTGCCGAAATTACCGTTACGATGGGCGAGTACCGTCTTTACCGGCAGCAGAAAGCAGAACAACAGCAAAAACAGGAGCAGGAAGGATCGTTATGATTGCGTTAATTCAACGGGTATTAAACGCCAGCGTTACGGTAGAAGGTAAGACGGTAGGCAAGATTGGCCCCGGTTTGTTAGTGTTATTGGGCGTCGAGCAGGACGATAACGAGCAAAAAGCCCAACGCCTGTGTGAGCGGGTGCTGGGGTATCGCATCTTCGGCGACGAGGATGACAAAATGAATCTCAACGTTCAGCAGGCTGGTGGTAGCCTGTTGGTGGTGTCGCAGTTCACCCTGGTTGCCGATACCCAGAAAGGCATGCGGCCGAGTTTTTCGCGCGGTGCGGTGCCGCAGGAGGCCGATCGGCTATACCGCTATTTTGTTGGGCAGTGCCAGGAACGTGGTATTGAAACCCAGACCGGTGAGTTTGCCGCCGATATGCAGGTGGCATTGGTGAACGATGGCCCGGTGACGTTCTGGCTGCAGGTTTAAAGATCACAAGAGAAGGCGTCTATGTATCACCTACGAGTACCCGTTACAGAACAAGAACTGAAAGACTATTACCAGTTTCGCTGGGAGATGCTGCGCAAGCCATTACACCAGCCGGTGGGTTCGGAAAAGGATGCCTACGACGCCATGGCGCACCATCAGATGGTGGTGGATGAGAACGGCCGGATTGTGGCGATTGGCCGTCTGTATATCAATGCCGATAACGAAGCCGCTATCCGCTTCCTGGCGGTTGATCCCACGGTGCAGGACAAAGGCCTTGGCACGCTGGTGGCGATGACCCTGGAGTCTGTAGCGCGCCAGGAAGGGGTAAAACGGGTGGTGTGTAGCGCCCGTGAGGATGCGGTAGACTTCTTTGCCAAGCTGGGCTTTATTAACCAGGGCGAAATCACTGCGCCGCAAACTACGCCGATCCGCCATTACCTGATGATCAAACCCGTCGCCACGCTGGACGATATTCTGCATCGCCCCGACTGGTGCGGGCAGTTGCAGCAAGCCTGGTATGAACATATCCCGCTTAGTGAAAAGATGGGGGTGCGCATCAGCCAATATACCGGCCAACGCTTTGTTACCACCATGCCGGAAGTGGGTAATCAGAATCCTCACCATACGCTGTTTGCCGGTAGCCTGTTCTCCCTGGCAACGTTGACCGCCTGGGGGCTGATCTGGCTGCTGCTGCGTGAGCGTCACCTGGGGGGCACGATTATTCTGGCAGACGCCCACATTCGCTACAGCAAACCGATCACCGGCAGGCCGAGGGCAGTAGCCGATCTTAGCTCACTGAGTGGCGATCTCGCCCGTTTGGCGCGTGGCCGCCGGGCGCGCGTGCAGGCAGAAGTGCATTTATTCGGTGATGACGACAAAGGGGCAGTATTTGAGGGCACCTATATGGTGCTGCCTGCCGAACCGGAAGAGCCGTTGGACAAGGGCGGTTCAGAGGCGATAGCGAGCTGAGCATCAAGCTCAGAATAAATTCTGTGACCAAACCTATCCAGGTGGGCGCTGCATGCTGCGCCCACTTAACGGGTTTGGCTTAATTGATGACTTAATCTGTCGTATAAATTGGGCACGGCTGCCGATTCTTTTTTTAATAAGAAAAATCCGCCTCTATTTAGCATAATTGACTGTTTAGTTTACATACAGCAAATAAAGTGCAGGCATTAAAACAGTTTCAGAATATTTACCCCGCCTCACTCTGAGATTTATGCCAATTACGATGCCTCTAAGTCCCGTACAGTCACGATCTCTTGCTTGTCTGATGCCGAATTATGTCGTTAGAATGCCGCAAAATCATTAAGGCGGTTTATCTGAATGGACTCAGTAGCTCAGCGGTTGGCAGTATCATTGTTGTTTCTTTCTCTCAGTTCGGCGGTTGGCGCCAATATGCTCAGCCCGGCGGATCGAGATACAATCCAACAGCAACAACGTGAATTGTTGCAGCAAAACCAACAACAACGTCAGGAATTGCAACGCAGCCTGACGCCGGTGCTGCCAAAAACGCCAGCAGCCACAGCCCCCGGCGGGCCGTGCTTCACCATTACGACCATTCGCCTTGAAGGTGCCAGCCATCTGCCCGCCCGTGCGCGGCAAGCCTTGACGCAACCCTATCTGCAACGCTGCCTGAATCTGGCCCAGATCAACACCTTGGTACAGCAGGTTTCCGATTGGTATATCGAAAGGGGCTATATCACCAGCCGCGCTTTTCTGACCGAGCAAGACCTGTCCCATGGGGAGTTAAAGCTGCTGGTGCTGGAAGGGCAGTTGGAGAAGATCTTGCTGGACCAACGGGATGACCGAATGCTGAAGATGGCGTTCCCCGGCCTGGTGGGCAACATCCTTAACCTGCGCGATATCGAGCAGGGCATGGAGCAGATCAACCGCCTGCGCCAGCAACCGGTGCAGATTGAAATCCTGCCCGGTAGCCAACCGGGCTATTCGGTGGTCAACCTGACCGCCAAGCCCGAGTTCCCGGTGATGCTGGGGCTGGGTTTTGACAACAGCGGGCAGAAAAGTACCGGCACCGGACAGATCAACGGCTCATTGACCGGCAATAACCTGCTGGGGCTGGCGGATCAGTGGTTTGTGACCGGCGCGCGCAGCAGCGATTTCGCCAACGATCACGATGCACGCAGCGTCCAGGCCGGTGTCAGCTTGCCTTATGGCTACTGGCTGATGGATTACAACTACTCCTACAGCGACTATCTCTCGACGATCGACAATCAGGGCTTTGACTGGCGATCCACCGGCGACAGCCAGACCCATCGCTTCAACGTTTCGCGCGTATTGTTCCGTAACAGTGATATGAAAACCGGCCTGGCGCTGGGCCTGACCCACCGTATCAACCGCAACTATCTGAATGACACCCGGCTGGACAGCAGCAGCCGTAAACTGACCAGCGTATCTCTGGGCGTGAGCCATAGCCAAAAACTGTGGGGCGGTTTTGCCACGCTTAACCCCTCCTACAGCCGTGGCGTTCCCTGGTTAGGCGCGGAAGATGACCGCGGCAAGGCCAGTGAAGCCCCTAAGGCGGAGTTTAATAAATACACGCTCTCCGGCAGCTATTACTTGCCGTTGGCGCAGAACTGGAACTACCTCACCAGCCTGTACGGCCAGTGGACGCCCGATCGCCTTTACGGCAGCGAGCGCCTGACCCTCGGCGGCGAAAGTTCGGTGCGTGGCTTCAAGGAACAGTATCTCTCTGGCGACAAAGGCGGCTACTGGCGTAACGAGGTCAACTGGTCGCCGTTCAGCCTGCCGTATCTGGGCGATATTTCCGTATTGGCTGCCGTAGATGGCGGTTATCTGCGCCACGACTCCGTGGACGCCTACGCTTCCGGCACGTTGTGGGGCGGCGCGGTGGGGCTAGGCAGCCGTAACCGCTATTTCAGCAGCCAATTTACCGTGGGCTGGCCGCTGGCGCATCCGAGTTGGTTAGAGCCGGATCGGGTGTCGATTTACTACCGTATTAACATCGTTCTTTAATTTACAGGGAAAGGTTTCAAGGATGACGCAAAAAGACGATCGGCCCATTCATGCCAGCCAGCGTTGGTTGAGCTATACCCTGTGCAGCTTGCTAGCCTGGCAGCCGTTGCTGCCCGCCTTGGCGAACGGTGTTAACGTCGCCGAAGGGAATACCCGGCTCGATCAGGCTGGCAATGGCGTGCCGGTGGTCAATATCGCTACGCCTAATCAGGCGGGCATTTCCCATAATAAATACAATGAATTCAACGTGGGCAAAGAGGGGCTGATCCTCAATAACGCCACCGGGCAGCTCAATCAGACCCAGCTTGGCGGCCTGATCCAGAACAACCCCAATTTGAAGGCCGGGCAGGAAGCCCAAGGCATCATCAACGAGGTTGTCGCCCCGAACCGCTCCCAGTTGCAAGGCTATCTGGAAGTGGCGGGCAAGCAGGCCAACGTGATGGTTGCCAATCCTTACGGTATCACCTGCGATGGCTGTGGCTTCATCAACACCCCGAACGCGACGCTGACCACCGGTAAACCGGTGTTAGGGCCGGACGGCAAACTGCAGGCGTTGGAAGTCACGCAAGGGGCGATCAGCATTCAGGGCAAAGGTCTGGATGCCAGCCAGAGCGGGAAATTTGCCCTGATTGCCCGTGCCACCGAGATCAACGCCCAACTGTATGCCCAGGATGCCACCATTACGCTGGGTGCTAACCGTGTGGATGCACAGGGTAATGCAACCCCGATTGTGGGCCAGGGCGAAGCGCCTAAAGTGGCGGTCGATACCGGTGCGTTGGGGGGCATGTATGCCAACCGAATCCATCTGGTTTCCAGCGACAAGGGCGTTGGCGTCAACCTAGGTAACCTCAATGCCCGTGCCGGGGATATCACCCTGGATGCCAACGGCAAATTGACGCTCAATAATTCGCTGGCACAAGGTGGTGCATTAACGGCGACAGGGCAAAGTATCAGCATGTTGGGCGACCACAAGGCCACCCAGTCCATTACGTTAAACAGCCAGGGGGATCTCTCCAAGCAGGGCGGCACGCTGGTCAGTGACCAGAATATCGCTCTCACCAGCGGCGGTGCGTTGCAGATGAGCAGCGGCAAACTGACCGCTGGCAACGATGTCAGCCTGCGGGCTCGTGACGCGCGGGTGGACAGTTCGAGCCAGATTGATGCTGCCCGCCATGTCGACATGACGTTGTTCAATAGCGGCATGACGCAGGGGCAAGTGACTGCCGGGCAAAACCTCACCCTCAGCGGTGCCAGCTTGGTCAACAGCGGCACGCTGGCGGCCAATGGGGCGATACAAAGCACTCTCTCCCATCTGGGGAATAGTGGAACCGTTCAGAGCCAGGGAAACCTGTCGCTGAACGGTCAGTCTCTCACCAACAGCGGCAAGATACTGAGTGGGGGATCGCTGGCCGTCACCAGCCAGACGTTGGATCAAGATGGCACCTTGAGTGCTAAAGGCAAAGCCGATCTTAACGTCAGCGATACGTTGCGAAATGGCAGTTACGGCGAGTTGTTGAGTGACGACAGCCTGACGCTGTGGGCTGGAACGCTGCAACAGAACGGCCTGCTCTCCGGCGCGACGGGGTTAACCCTCAACAGCGATACGCTGACCACGGCGGCAGATGCTCTCACCACCAGCCAAGGCAAGATCACGGTTAACGCGGGTAACGCCACGTTAGGCGGGGAATGGAATGCGGGGGGCGATCTGGCCTGGCATGGTACGACGTTGAACACGCAGCCGGGCGCTCAGATACAAAGTGGGGGCAATCTCACCCTCCAGGCACAACAAGCCACGCTGGCGGGTACCCAAACGGCGAAAGGGGCATTAACGGTAGAGGCGGATTCACTGCTGCACAGTGGTAAAAGCCATGCCGCAACCCTGGCCCTGAAGGCGGACACCCTGACAAACCAGGGCACGCTGGTCGCTCCTGTCTTGAAGATTAACAGCCAAACGCTGACCAACAGCGGCTTGCTACAAGGCAGCCAGACCCTGGAGCTTATCGCCCGCCTGATGGACAACCAGAAGGGCGGCACCGTGTATACGGCCAATGCCCTTTCGCTGGCTATCCCGACGCTGAAAAACGCCGGGCTGATCACCACCGATCGGGATTTGGTGCTCAGTGGCGATCAACTGCTCAACAGCGGTGAAATCAATGCCGTGAACCTGACGGCCAAAACCCTGCAAGTTGATAACCAGCAGAGCGGTTTGCTGTTGGCGAAAGATAAGCTGTCACTGAACGGTATGGCGTTGTCCAATGCCGGGCAACTGGCTGCCGATCAACTGATCCTGAACACCAACAGCATCGCCAATAGCGGCACGTTGCAGGGTGACAGCGCCCTTGCTATCAAGGCTGTGGAAGCCACCAATCGTGGGCGTGTACTCACCGGCGGTTCGCTAAACCTGATTGCAGACACCTTGACCAACGCCGGGACGATGCAGGCGGTCCTGATGGTCTTGTCACTGGCCAAACAGTTCAGCAACCAGCAAAACGGCACCGTCAACGCGAGCGGCTCCTTAGCGCTGGCCACACCTCAGTTCAGTAATGATGGCCTGCTGGCCGCAACGACGCTGACCCTGGATACCACGGCCCTGTTCAATACGGGGACACTACAAGGCAGCCATCAGCTCAATATCGGCACCTCCACGTTAGACAACCAGCTCGGTAGTGTTTTACTCAGTGGCGGAGCACTGACAATACGGGCAGATTCGCTGACCAATAGCGGATTGCTTCAGGGCCAGACACTGGATCTGTCCACCCAGGAGTGGTTTAACAACGGCAATGCGCTGAGTGAACAAACGGCAAACCTGGTAGTCGCCAATACGTTGACCAACCAAGGGAAGATCCTCGGCCAGCAAGGGATGACTGTCTCTGCGGGCTCAGTGGACAACGCAGGATGGCTGGCGGCCACCGTGCTCTCCGTCGTGGGCGACGTTATCAACAAGGGGCTGGTGCAGGGTAGCCAATCCCTGCAACTTTCCGGTACTCATCTCAATAATGCTGCCACAGGCCAAATGTTATCGAGCGGGGCGTTACGCCTTGAAGGCCAACAGTTGGTTAACCAGGGCGCTCTGCAAGGGCTACAACTGGCGGTGAAAGCCCAGACCTGGCAGAACGGTGGCAGTGCCCAGGCGCAAGATCGCCTGACGGCAGACCTGACCGGTGACATGCTCAACAGTGGCCTGTTGCTGAGCCAGGATCGGATTGACCTCACGGCGGCCCATATTCTGAACCAGGGTACCCTGGCGGCAGACAAGGTGGTATTGACCGCGCCACAGCTGACCAACAGCGGCCTGTTACAGGGCAACAGCCATCTGCAACTGGCTATCCCCACTATCAGTAACCTTGCCAGCGGGAAACTGGTCAGCGGCGGTGCGCTGGAGCTGGCGCTCGATCAACTGGACAACGCTGGCCTATTGCAGGTGAATGATGATTTGTCTCTCACCGGCCTGCAATTCACCAACCAGGGCAGCATCCTGGCGAACAACCTGAATCTGGATGTGCAGGGTGGCTTGGTAAACCAGCAAGGCGGCCAACTGGTGGCCCGTGAAAATGCCACTTTCCGCAGCCAATCGGTGAACAATGCCGGGGTATTGGCGGGCAATACGCTGGCGGTGGATAGTGGCACCGTGACTCACAGCGGCATCATGCAGGGCAATGCCGGGCTGACTCTGAACAGCACCGCGCTGAACGTGCTGGCCGGTGCACAACTGCTGAGCGATGGTGAGCTGGCAATCAACGGTGGCGCAGTCACCAACGCCGGATCCTGGCAGGGGAATAGCCTGACCTTCGGTGTCGACAGCCTGGATAACAGCGGATCGATGAGCGCGCGCTCAAACCTGACCGGTACGGTGTTCAATACGCTGCAAAACAGCGGACAGATGGGAAGCCTGGGGACGCTGAACCTGAGCGGCGACTATCTGACCAACAGCGGCAAGCTGGTGGCCAGCCGGTTGATGCTGGATGCCGCTACGCTGAATAACACGGGATTATGGCAAGGTAGCGAGTGGCTGAATGCCCACGGTGATACGCTGACGCTGGGTGCGTCAAGCCGTACGTTGGCCGGGGGCGCGTTATCACTGAATGCCGGGCAACTGAGCTCAGAGGGGTTGGTTCA
The DNA here is from genome assembly GCF_001692375.1 of Serratia sp. 14-2641. NCBI lineage: Bacteria > Pseudomonadati > Pseudomonadota > Gammaproteobacteria > Enterobacterales > Yersiniaceae > Serratia > Serratia sp. 14-2641. Next base: position 27,931 of record NZ_LXKR01000008.1, read on the forward strand.
GGGTGGACAAACCCACGTCACTGCCACTAGCTGGTTGAACCGTGGCAGCCTGCTGGGGAGCGATTCTCTAGCCGTCAACGTCACTGATGAACTGGTGAATGAAGGGTCACTGCTTAGCCAGGGTAACAGCGAAATACAGGCGCAGACGCTGACCAATAACGGTGCCGTCCTGAGTGACGGAAGTCTGTCTTTGGCGGGCGCTACGTTGAATAACCAAGGTGCCGTACAGGGTAACATCCTCAGTCTGACGCAGAACTTGGTGAATAACGCAGGTACGCTGATCGGTCTGCAGTCGCTGACGTTAGGTATTCAGGCATTCTCCGTCCCGTTGTTGACGCTGGTGAACGGCAGCCAGGGCTCACTCCTGACGCAGGGAACGCTTTCTGTTAATGGCAGTACGGTGACCAATGACGGCCGCTGGCAGGGGCAACAGATCCTGCTGAATGCTCAGATGTTGAATAACAGTGGCTCAATCCAGAGTGCGGATGCGTTGCAAATGGCTCTGTCTGGGGCATTGAATTCGACGGCTGGCAGCAAAATTACCGCCAATGGTGCAGCTGCATTACAGGCACAGTCGTTGACCAACGCCGGGCAGTGGCTGGCAAAAAATCTCACCCTACACGCTGACACCCTGAATAATCAGGGCGAAATCAGCGGCGTTGACGGCCTGACGGTCGCGCTGAGCGGGGATTTCACCCAACAGCAAGATACAACCCTGCTGACGGCGGGTGACCTGAAACTGGATGCGGCCTCGGTCACCAACCTTGGGCGTATCCAGGGGAACGGCGTGTGGGTTAACGGCGGTACGTTAACCAACAGTGGGCGAGTACAAGGTGAAACAGGCTTAACGCTGAACCTTACCGGTGGGTTGACCAATAACGCCACGGGTACCCTTCTCAGCCAGAACGCACTCGCCATTACCTCGCCGTACTGGGTCAACAGCGGCCTGATACAAAGCGGTGCTGACAGCCGGTTCGAGGGGACGATATCAGGGCGTAATGACGGAAGCCTGCTTGCTGGCTCCGATCTGTCACTCCATGGCTCGCAATTTACCAACACCGGTTGGCTACAGGCTGGCTCCCTGTTACTGAATGCGGATGCGTTGGACAACAGCGGTACCTTACTGGCAGAACTGCAGGGAACGTTGACCGCAGGCAGCCTGAACAATCAGGGCACGATCCAGGGAAGCAACCTGGCGTTGAATACCCAGCAACTGACTAACGGTGGCACGCTGCTTGGCACCTCCGGGCTTGGCATCCATGCCGGTCAGGTGGCGCTACAAGAGACAGGGAAAATGTTCAGCGGGGGCGATTTACTGCTGAGCAGTGGCGATTTTGATCAACGTGGCCAGGTCGTGGCATTGGGTAATCTGACGCTGCAACTGGTGAGCGCCTTTACCAACCAGAATGTGATTGCCGCAGGCCAGAGCCTGAACGTTAACAGCCAGGGGGCGTTGACCAACCAAGGCACTCTACAGGGGCAGAGCATCAACCTCACGGCGTACGGCATCTTGACCAACAACGGGCAAATCACCGGCGGAAGTGGGGTTAGCACCCTCAATGGCAGCTCCATTGCCATGAATGCGGTCGGAACGCTGCAATCAGGGGGCGACGTAACCCTGAACAGCCAGAGCGATATCACCGTTGACGGGTTTACCGGCACGCTGGGCTCGATGACGCTGAATGCGGCTGGCAGCCTGATTAACACCGCCTTGCTGTATGCCGGTAACAACCTGTACCTGCTGGCCAACAGCATCAAAAACCTGCGTGGTGACATCCTGGCGGGCAACAGCCTGTGGATGCAGCGTGATATGGCGGATAATGCCAACGCCGAGGTAGTGAACAGTTCCGGCACCATCGAGACGCAATATGGTGATATCACCATTAACACTGCCCATTTGCTGAATCAGCGCGATGGGCTGAGTGTGGTTAGCTCTGAAAGCAGCGCACCACAGTATTCCTGGGTGACAGATTTTGAGGCCAAAATACCGTTAACCTTCTTCAACAAAGGCGACTACGGCTATGTCATCAAGTCCTGGGAATCGGGCGGCGGCAGCCCTGGCCACGGAGCGTCTCCGACAAGGTATTACAGTTCAACGCCAACGCCTTATCTTAACCAACGGATTAAGGAGTTTGCCTCTGGCGTTTCGACGGTCACCGTCACGGCAAACGGTGGCGCAGCCCGTATCGCGGCCGGGCGTGATCTCAGCCTTTATGCCGGCCAACTGGACAATCAGGCCAGCAATATTCTAGCCAACAACAATGCCTATCTTTCAGGGAGTAACCTGAATAACCAATCCTGGTTCTCGGGCAGTGAAACCCGCTATCAAACGTATCAGTATGGTTATGGCCTGAGCACAGTTCCGGTGCCAGAAACCAGTGTTTCTAAAGGGGAGATTACATCCAACTACATCGTCTACACGGCGACGGGCGAAGTACGCTATGAACGTGGAGAAGGTGAAATCTACCGCGCCGTTATTCAGGCTGGCGGTAACGTCTCGGCAAACTTTGCTAATGACATCAGTAATACCAACACCTTGGCTAACGCGGGTGGAGTAAGCAATACCCTTGCTACGCCTACGCTCAGTACCCTGAGCCAACAGACTATCGGCGGTGCCGTAGAGAAACAGGCGCTGTCTGCCGGTGATAAGGCAGCGGTCAATTCGCCTGAATGGCAAGACAGCCTGCAAAATGCCCTGCAACAGATTAACGGGGGAAGCGGCCTGGATAACGTTACCCCTGAGCTCACCGGGTTAGGAAAATACAGCGACGCTGGCCAGGGCAGCGCCAATCTGGGGGATGGCGCCAAGTTACAAAACACCACCACCGATGGCAAGGACCTGATCGGCACGGAGGGTAAGGCCTTAAACCCGTATCAAGGCAAAACGGTCGATACCAGTGCGTATCCTCTGCCTACGGGCGAGAACGGTTATTTTGTAGCGTCCACCGATCCGGACAGCCCGTATCTGATCACCACCAACCCGAAACTTAACGGCCTGGGGCAACTCGATCCGAGCCTGTTTGGCGATCTCTACGCGCTGCTGGGGATCAACCCAGGCCAGAGCCCGCGTGAAACCAACGAACAGTTCACGGTAGAAGACAAATTTATCGGCTCTTCCTATTTCCTGGACCGCCTAAACCTCCACCCGGATTACGATTACCGTTTCCTGGGGGATGCGGCCTTTGACACCCGTTACGTCAGCAATGCAATGCTCAATCAGACGGGGAGCCGCTATCTGAACGGGATCGGTTCAGACCTGGAGCAGATGCAAACCCTGATGGATAACGCCGCTAAGGCGCAACAATCGCTGGGGCTGAAGTTTGGGGTTTCGTTGACGGCGCAGCAGATCGCCTCGTTGGATCACAGCATCTTGTGGTGGGAAGCGACCAGCATCAATGGCCAGACGGTGATGGTGCCGAAGCTTTACCTGTCACCAAAGGATGTGACGATCAATAACGGCAGCGTGATTGCCGGGAAAAATGTCTCACTCACCGCCGGTAATATCACCAACAGTGGCAGCACGCTGACCGCACAGAACGCGCTGACGCTCGATAGCCAGAACAGCATCAGCAACCTCAATGCAGGCCTGCTCAATGCGGGCGGCAACCTGCAACTGAGCGCGATTGGCGATATCAATAATATCGGCTCAATCATCAGCGGCAAATCGGTGCAGTTGGAAAGCCTTGATGGCAGCATCATCAACCAGACGCTGACTAACCAGTGGAATACCCAGGGTTCCCTGGGGGGCTGGATGCCACAAAGCCTGTCGCTGTCACGCACGGAAATCGGCGATATCGGCACCATCCAGGCCTTGGACAGCTTGAGCCTGAGCGCTGGCAACAACATCGATATTCTGGGGGCCAAATTGACTTCCGGTGGTGCGATGGATCTGCTGGCGGGGGGCGATATCAACGTCTTGGCCAACACCACCTACAGTGCCGATAAATATCAGGGCTGGCGGAACGTAAGAGAGAGCGAAACTCACAGCAGCCAGGGTAGCGAAATTAGCGCTGGTGGGCCGCTGACGGTTGATGCAGGCCGTGATGTCAACGTGAAGGCCAGCCAGGTTGGCAGCCAGAGTGATACTACCCTAATAGCTGGGCGCGATATCAACCTGCAAACGCAGGAAGCGAGCACCCGGCAGAAAGATAACGGCACCGAACAGCGCAGTAACGATGCCACGCGCACCACCCTCACCAGCGGCGGCGATTTAACGCTGGATGCCGGCCGGGATGTGAACTCGCAGGCCGCAGCAATGGTGGCGGACAACAACGTCAACCTGAACGCCGGGCGTGACGTAAACCTCTATACCCAGCAAACCAGCGAATACCGCGAGAGCAAGGAAGGTAAACGCCAGCAGGTGGATGAGTCTATCCGTCAGCAAGGTACTGAAATTGCCAGCCGGGGCAACACCACGATTCGCGCCGATCGAGATGCCACCTTGAATGCGGCACAGGTGCAGGCCAGCGGTGATGTGGCGGTAAACGCCGGACGCGATCTGACGCTCAACAGCGCCACCGAAAGTGACTACTCCTTCTTCGAAGAAACCAAGACCAAGAAAGGGTTCCTGTCGAAGACCACCACCCACACGGTGCGGGAAGATTACGCCACGCAGGAAAAAGGCACGCTGCTGAGCGGCGACAATGTGTCGCTGTCTGCGGGTAACGATCTGACGGTGAAGGGATCTTCGGTTGTGGGTGACGGCAAAGTTAACCTGCAAGCGGGTAACAACGTCGAGATCGTAGCGGCGACGGAAGAACAGTCCAGCTACCGGTTGGATGAGAAGAAAAAGAGCGGACTGATGGGCACCGGTGGTATCGGGGTGACGATTGGTAGCTCCAGCTCTCGCCATCAGGTGAACGAAGACGGTACGACGCAGAGCCAGAGTGTGAGCACCATCGGCTCAACCGGTGGCGATGTGAATATCGTTGCGGGTGGCAAGGCACATATCGGCGGTGCGGATCTGATTGCCGGTAAAAATCTCAACGTTACTGGCGACAGCGTCGTTATCGAACCGGGGCATGACCTACGTACGGTAGAAGAGCGGTTTGAGCAGAAGCAGAGTGGCCTGACGGTGGCGTTGTCCGGTGCGGCAGGTGCAGCGGCCAACTCAGCGATAGCGGCAGCGCAGAGTGCCAAAAGTGAAAGCGATGGCCGTTTGGCCGCCTTGCAGGGCACCAAAGCCGCGTTGTCCGGGGTGCAGGCAGGACAGGCCGCTGTGTTGGAGAATACCAAGGGTAATGCAGGTAATGCGATTGGTATCAGCCTTTCTCTGGGGGCCCAAAAGTCTTCATCCACGCAAAAACAGGTCTCTGATAATGTCACCGGTTCGACGCTGACGGCGGGTAATAATCTGTCGGTGACCGCAACTGGCAAAGGCAGCGGTGCCAACAGTGGCAATGTGGTGATTGCGGGTAGCCAGTTGAAAGCGGGTGGTGATACCACTATCGATGCCTCTCGCGACATCTTGCTTGCCGGGGCGGCTAATTCCCAACAGCAGACGGGGAGTAACAAGAGCAGCGGCGGTGAAATCGGTATCGGCCTGAGCCTGGGTAAAGACACGGGTATTAAGGTGTTCGCCAACGTCAACGCTGGCAAAGGCAGTGAGAAAGGCACCGGTACGCAGTGGACAGAGACAACCATCGACAGCGGTAAGACGCTTGCCATGAATAGCGGGCGCGATACTACCCTGGCCGGTGCACAGGTCAGCGGTGACAAGGTGGATGTTGACGTAGGACGCAACCTGACGCTCTCCAGCCAGCAGGACAGCGATCTCTACGACATGAAGCAGCAGAACGCCAGTGCGGGTGGCAGCTTCACCTGGGGCTCGATGAGTGGTTCTGGCTACCTGAACCTGAGCCAGGACAAGATGCACAGCAACTACGACTCGGTGCAGGAGCAGACCGGGATCTTTGCGGGCAAGGGGGGCTTTGACGTTAAGGTCGGCGAGCATACCCAACTGGATGGCGCGGTAATCAGTTCAACGGGCACGGCGGACAAAAACAGCCTGGATACCGGGACACTGGGCTTCAGTGACCTGAACAATAAGGCGGACTACAACGTCGAACATGTCGGGGTCGGGATAAGCGGTGGTGGTGACTTTGGTGGTAAGGAGTTCCAGGGCAACCTGGCGGGCGGGATGCTATCGGGCCTGAACGGCAGCGGCCATGCTAGCGGCACCACGCAGGCGGCGGTGAGCGAAGGTAACATCACTGTTCGTGACAAAGACAACCAGCAACAAAATGTCGCCGACCTGAGCCGGGATACGGAGAATGCCAACGGCAGCATTGCGCCGATCTTCGACAAGGAGAAAGAGCAGAACCGGTTGAAACAGGCGCAGTTGATTGGCGAGATCGGCGGGCAGGCAGCGGATATCATCCGCACGCAGGGTGAGATAAACGGGCTGAATGCGGCGAAAGCCGATCTGGCGAAAGATGGCAAACTGCCGCCGGAACCGGGAAAAAATGCCAAGCAGGAAGAGATTGACCAGTACGTCAGCATCCTGAAAGACACTGCAGCGTATAAAGAGGCCATGAAGCAGTATGGTACGGGCAGTGACTTGCAGAAAGCGGCGCAGGCGGTAACGGCTGCATTGCAGGGGTTGGCAGGGGGAAATATCTCCCAGGCTCTTGCTGGTGGTTTGAGCCCGTACGCGGCCGAGCAAATCAAGAAGTATACCGGTACGAATGAAACGGCCAACGCGCTTGCCCATGCGGTGTGGGGGGCGATAGCGGCACAAGTGAGTGGCAACTCGGCAGCCGCGGGTGCTGCGGGGGGCGCTGGTGGTGAATTGGCTGCGCGTTATCTGGCAGAAAAGTTATATGGTGCAGACACGCCGGAAAAAATTGCTAAACTGAGTGAGGAGCAGAAGCAGAGTCTCAGTGCGCTATCGACGCTGGCAGCAGGTTTAGCTGGCGGCGTGACAGGTGATAGCACCGCTAACGCTCTGGCGGGTGCTCAGGCCGGTAAGAATGCGGTGGAGAATAATGCGCTGGGCAAATGTACCCCGCTGACGTGTAAGGCGATAGTTGACCCGTTAGAAGGTGGCGGCGGTATTATCGGCGGCGGTGGTAGAGGCGGTGGAGGTTCCACGAAACCAGCTAATACAGCCAATGCAGCCAAAGAGCCTGTTCGTTTTATCGAAGGTGTTACAGTAAAAGATATAAAAACAGGGCAAACATTTTCTGGAACTGTGGATTTAAAACCCACACTTGACCGAATTGCTAGCGGTGGAACGAATCCACATAGAAACGATGGTTCAGTATTCAAAAATCTACCTGACCGAACAACAGGAAAATCTGGCTTGCCCACACAATCTACTGGATATTACAAGGAATATGTTCATCCAACTCCGAATATATCAGGGCCAGGACCTCAACGAGTCATTGTCGGGCAAAATGGCGAGGCTTACTATACGAATGATCATTATAAGACGTTCATAAAAATCAGGTGATTATGTGATGGGTGTTTTTAAATTTGCAAATAAATCAGTATGTTATGATGGTGGTGAGGTGTTTGTGGCTAGGGTGGATCCAACCATAGCTGATACTGACGAGTTGCTAAGATCTCTTTATTACTTACTTTGGCTTCCTGGGTATTTTGGTCTCAACTGGAACTCCCTCTATGATTGTTTGCGCGATCTAGATTGGATTAGTGAAAATAAAATAATGATCGTGCATGAGTCATTGCCGAGCATTCCTGATTCTGACTTGTGTATATATTTAGAGGTATTAAAAGATTCAGTCTTAGATTGGAATGATGATGAAAGGCATCAACTAGAGGTTGTTTTTCATGAGAAAGATAAAGAAAAAATCGAAAGGTTATTACCATCTTGCTAGCACTATTAACTGAATGAGAGATCCCGGCTTTTAAGCCCTGAACCCTCCATCTTCCCGCCGCTGCAACCGGATCACACCGGGTGCGGTGGTGATCTCCAGTTGTGCCACATCGGTGATCCCGGACTCAATGATCCAGTCTCCGGCGATGATCAGCTCGCCGTTCTGCCGTACCCAATCCGCCCCCAGATCTTGCTGCTGTTGGCTGGCTTCGCACAGTGCGTTCCAGGTGGCCGCATCGGTGACGGGGGTGATCCACAGGCCATCGGGCCGCAGCGTGAGCTGTAATGGTGTGCCAGGGGTAAAACCCAGCTTGGCCAGAATGCCGCCGTCGATCGTCAGCTCCGGGATCGGTTAGTGTGTGAAGGTAATGTTCATGATGCCCCCTTGTCGATATAGCGCCGGAATCTGCAAATCCTAAAGTGACAGCAGAGTTAACTGACTCACAAACAGGTACAATCTTTACCGATACGAACCAAGGCGGTAGGCCTGACTTTTTCCTGGGTGATGCAAGTCGACCAACACTGATTAACGAGAGGATTGTTGCAAAAATTGAAAGTGAAGGTAGAACCTTCCCAAATGGAAATATGGCGACAGCTCATGCGGAAGTTGGTGTTATTCAGCAAGCTTTCGAACAAGGTATCATTAAAGGTCGTGATATGACATTAACAGTATCACTAGAGCCTGTGTGTGGTTTTTGCAAAGGTGATATTGCTGCAATGGCGGATAAAGCAGGTTTGAAATCTTTGACAATAGTCGAAGAAAAAACCAACACGATCCTATATTGGCAGCCTGGTATGAAATCCATCAAGGAGAAAAACTAGAGATGTTCTTATCCCTAAAATGGACCCTCAATAGTCAGGGCGGGAAAAAAAATCACCTACATGGGAAGAGGTTGAAGGATACCTAAGTAAACTAGAAGGCAAAGCAGGAACTCTGACTCTTGATATCCTTGATGGTGCAGACGTTGGGCCTGATATGCTTCAGGTAAGAGCAGAGAATGGTAATTATATGCTGACTCTTGGTGAAGAAACAGATGATGATTACAGGGTACGGTTTTACTGGGATCAATCCCTATCTAATTGTAAGTTATTGATACTTGGTGATTATTGGCCTGAACGACAACTAACAAAAGACTTTGAACTTGTTGTCAGGGTGTTTAAAGAGTTTTTCGATACTGGCAATGTGTCAGCGGATATTTTGAACTGAGATAAGAACCCCGTTCAATTGGCAGGGGTTCTTATACATTGAAAATTATCACCTTCCGCGGCTGCAACCGGAACACACCAGGTACGATGTTGTGGTTGGTTGCTCTTTAACAGCGTTGGGGGAAAATGGCGTAACGGGCTGAAAAAACGCGTCTGGGGAAAAATTGCCCGGGCCAAAATGCACAGGGAAAAATCGGTTGTAAATTGCTGAGTATGCTAGGAAAAATTCTGTTAGATGGCTGACTCCGCACAGGATAAAGTTGTTGTGGAGAATAACTTCCTTAGCCCACAACAAGCCGAAACACTGAATAAATCCATCGAGGATCAGAAAGCCGGTAAAAACCTGTTAGAAGCTTCACAGAATATCGTCAGGCTGACGAATGAAGATCGAGCCAGCAATGTGTTGCTGCAACAGTTCCAATCAGGCCAACCACTGACAGAAGGCCAGAAGCAAGAGCTAGCTGGATTACTTAACCAGTATGGTTATGAACTTCAGTCTATGTACGGGTATACCCCACAGCAAGCGGCTGACGCTATTCAGTCACTGGTCGCAGGCAAAGCGTTTGTTGCCTCCACAGGAGATACCAAAGCGTATAACGAGGCACTGAGTTATCTGAAAGGGTACAGCGTACAATCCGGCCAGGCTGCATTAGGAACCGATGCTTTACTCGCTTTGCCCGGTGCTCCGGGGATTATTGCTCGTTCAACTCTGGCAGCAGGCGGGGGTTATCAAACCGGTACTGGAATCGGCCAGGTAGTTGATGGCAACTACGGAGAAGGTGCACTAAATATCGGCTTAGGGACAGCGGCAATCTTTGGTGGAGTTGCGGGAAACAATGTTATAGGCAAAGCAGATGGAGCAATAGCGCCACCGGGTAACTCTACCATATGGCAAACCGGCACTATCGGTAATGTGATTGCGAAATCTGAGGGTGCTTTAACGGGGCCTGTCACCAAGATGGAATCAGGGATGACGAAGGAGAATATCCGCTCGCTGAACCGGGAAAATGAGAGTGCTCAAATTCTTTCACAATCAGGGTTTTATGTGGAGCAGAACCCTTCTATAGCTGGAAGGAAAAATCCGGATTACCGGATTAATGGCGAGATCTTTGATAACTATGCTCCTAGTTCTAGCAGTGTTAGGAATATATGGTTTGGTGTTAAAGAAAAAATTGACTCGGGGCAAACAACAAATGTTGTTATTAATATGAGTGATACAAAAGTGTCAATTCCTGCATTGCAACAACTCACTAAGTGGCCAATAATGGGGCTTGAGAAGGTTATTGTTGTTGATAAATCAGGCAATACTATAAGGATTAAGTGAGGGGATTATGTCTATACATATTTCATGCTATACAACATATAACCTTGCTGAATTGCAGGGGAAATTGAATGCATTTGCAGAAAAATACCCCTGTGTATTCCCTGCTCAATATTATTTATCAAATGGAGTTATACCTCATCCAATTCAGCGAGAGGTTGCAAGTGATTTTGGATTGGTGCCCTGCTCTTACTTTGTTATCAGTGTGAATAACAAATCTCTTAAAATATCGACAGACGAAATGGCAGAGATGATCAGAAAAGAGTTAGGTTCAGACAATGTCATCGTGCTTTTAAATGGTGAAGACCTAATCTAGACCTCGTGATAAATCCCGGGCAGTTGGCCGGGATCTTTATTGTGTACGGGACACGACCGGTAAATTGAGTGAATATGTCAATAAATATAATATGTTACAGTAAAATTTTTAGTTTCTGAGCTACAACTTCAGTTGGGTCGCTTCCTGTGAAGGATCTCTGCTAACTGGTCGGGGTAGTGTGGTTTGTTAATTATATATTATCAAGGAGTTGATATGCTTTATAAGAAAACCAGAGTAAGTGTTATATTTTTTTCATTGATGGCTACCATGTCATTAGCCAGTTGTAGTCTGTTTCCTGACCCGCCTATGTACGTTCCACCGCCAAATGATGGTTCGGTTGCAAAAGTTCGACTCCTAGGAAACCCGCTGACCTATTCGATTAGTCAGAAAAAATCAAATGGTGAGTCTAATGGTGGATATGTACAAAAGCATAGGCGTTTCCTAAATATTATTCCTGATAGTACCAAGTCAATAGGCATGCCTAAGTTACCACAAGGTGACTACAGTGATACTTATACTGAGGTTGCGGTAACTCCAGGAATCAAAACAACAATTTCTCATAGAATTAGTAATCCAGATGGAGGGGGGTGTAGCGTAAGTTTGGATTTTACTCCTAATGAAAAAGGGTTGTATGAGTTTAAATATAATTACTCAGATAAATCTGGGTATTGTGTTTTATATGGGAATGAAATCAAGTACGACAGCATCAATGAAACTTATATTGAAGAGAAAATAAAATGAAAATGAGTAAGTGTCCAATTGTTTTTATGTTTTTTTTATTAGTGGGTTGTGCTTCTAATGTTGATAGAACAAAGGTTACAGTGCTTGACCAATATACAGAAAAAACAATCAAAGAATCTTTGATTGTTGGCTCAACAACAAAAAAAGATGTCATTAAACTCCTTGGTAGACCAAATTCTCCAGAAGATTATAATGGACGTAATGTATGGTTGTATAATTCTAAAAAGACTGATAGAAGAGTAATTTTTTTAATTCCTGTTATCAATGATAGAAACCAAGTTTTGGAGCTAACATTTAATGATGCAAAGATCCTCAAGGATATGAAATATCAAGAACTAAAACAGTAAATAGCGTCTCACTGCATTAGTCAGAGAAGAAAACAGGGTTCGGCACTGCCGAACCCTGTTTAGGTCACGGCACCTGCTGCTCCAGAGTCTGCCCATCCTTGCTGGTAGCCTGCAACTGGCCCCGCAAAGACGCCTTAAACGGCCCATCACTGTTGAGTAATCCCTTCAGCTGTAACTGCAGATTACCATCACCCTCCAGCGGCACATGCTGCCAACCCCATTGCTGCAAGGTATTCACAGGCACCGAATGCCCGTTAAGGGACAGCGTAAACGGCTTACCAGGCAGTTGGCTGACGTTGGCCTTGGCATCCAACAGGCCATCGGGCATAAAGGCGCTCAGCTCGGTAACATTGATCTGCTGTGCATCCGCATCCAACGCCAGCGAAGGGCGGCGCACGTCGATCTTGTTAAAGGTGGCACCACCGGCGTTGAGTTTCAGCGAACCGGACCAAATCCCCCACTGATGGTCACTGGCCAACAGCAGATTGCTGCCGTTACCATCCAACGAGGTGAGCTGGAAGGGGAAATCCGGGTTGATATCAATGATCAGGTTACGGTTGGTGCTCATCTTGGCAACGTACACCTCCGCTAGCCAGCTTGGCAGCGGCTGTAACCAGAGTTCACGCCAGTTGCTGGGCAAGGTGTACTCCAGCGCAGAAACTGCCACCTCGTCGAGTCGCAGGCGCTTATTGGCGCGCAGCCAGTTGCCAGTGGTACGCAGCAATCCACCTTCCCAGCGGGTGCTGAACTGGCCAATGGCAATACCGGCTGGCGAGAGTTGCATATCCATAATCGGGTCGATCAGATGGAAGTTGCCATTGATCAGGTCGTCGGCGGTGAAGTTGATCGCGCCATCCTGACTGCTCCAATCCCCCTGTTGGAAGGTGATATTTTGCATCGACAGATCGAGATCGTTCGCCGCCCAAGCGTTACCTTCCAGGCGGGCGTTAATCAGATCAAAGCGTTTTAACGTAATGGGTGGCAACGCCGTGAAGCGGCCCCAGAACTGTTCTAGCGTCATTGGTACTTGCAGGCGGACGTTACTCAGCCGCAACCGTTCAACCAACCAACTGCCATCGGCAGCTCGGCTGGCTACCCCGGTCAGATCGCCTTGTGCCAGATCGGCACCAAAGTCGCTCAATATCAGCTGATTTTGTTTGATTTCGCCCTGGATCAACACCTGCGAGGCCGGAATACCGTTGACCACCATCGAACCGGCGCTGAACTGGAACTGATTGTTATCCCCAAGTAAATGGCCTGCCGTTGGCTGCCACGGGTTGATCCCGGCGTTGACCTTCTGCGCGTTAAGCTGCCAGCTCTCATCTTTGGATTGCAGCGCCATATTACTCAGTTGCAGTACATCGGCCTGTATTGGCAGCGGTGCGCCCTGCAAAGGCTGAACGTTTAAGGTGCCGTCGCGCAGCGTGATGCTATCGAAATAGCGTGGCTCGGTAATTTGCCGCAGGCTGAAAGCCATATCGACCTGCTTGGCCGCCAAGAGCTGCGGTTGGTTGGCGCGGGCGAGAGTTACGCCCTCCAGGCTTAGCTGCCCTGGTTTGCTCCACGAATGCGTTATTTTTTCTACCGACAGCTGGTAATCACCACGATCGCTGATCCAGTGACTCAACCAGCCTGCGGCCCAGCGGGTTTGCCCCACCACGTAGAGCAGCACAATGGCCAGCACTATCAGCAGCAGCAACGTGATCAATAGTTTTCCGATAAATTTCATCGTGTGGATCCGTAGCGGACAGAAAAGATACCCTGTTTATGCCGCAATTAGCCTTCCAGCTCAAGGGCAATGGCCTGAAAGACAATAAAAAAACGGCCAGTAGCGGTTTGCCAATGGCCGTTGGTTTGCTGCGGGAAGCGCTTATTTTTCTTCTGGTGGGAACAGCAGGTTCAGCACAATGGCGGTGATACCACCGGCGGCGATACCGGAAGAAAGCAGGGTTTTCAGCCAATCCGGTGCAAACTGCAAGATCAGCGGCTGTTGGGAAACCCCCATACCGACGGCCAGCGACAGCGCCATAATCATGATGGCGCGGCGGTTTAACTTCTCGCGGGAAACGATACGCACGCCGGAGGCTGCAATGGTCCCGAACATCACGATGGTCGCGCCGCCCAGCACCGGCTCAGGAATGTGTTGCACAAAACCGGCAACGGCCGGGAACAGCCCCAGCAGGATCAGCATCAGTGCCACCACAAAACCGACATAACGGCTGGCAACGCCTGTTAGCTGGATCACTCCGTTGTTCTGACCAAAGCAGGAGTTCGGAAAAGTGTTGAACACCGCTGACAACATCGAGTTCAGGCCGTTGGCCAGCACGCCGCCTTTCAGGCGCTTCATATATAGTGGGCCACTGACCGGCTGTTCAGAAACGTCGGAGGTGGCGGTGATATCACCGATGGTTTCCAGCGAAGTGACCATAAAGATCAACATCAGCGGCAACAGCAGGTTCCAGTCAAAGCCCAGGCCGTAATACAGCGGGGTAGGGACGGTGATCAAGGTCGTTTGGGTAGCCGGTTCGGTTTCCGGCAGCATGCCCATGGCCCAGGCCAGCAGATAACCTATGGCCATGGCGATCACCAACGAAGCGACGCGCAGGTAAGGGTTACGCTGGCGGTTAAGCAGAATAATCACCACCAGCACTGCGCCTGCCAACAGCAGATTCTTGGGCGCGCCGAAGGTGTGATCGCCCATCGCCGCATAGCCGCCACCGATGGAGGTCAGCCCGACCTGGATCAGAGACAGGCCGATAATCATCACCACAATGCCGGAGACCAGCGGGGTAATGATACGGCGTGCCAGATGCAGCACGCGTGACAGCAGGATTTCGGTACAAGAGGCGACCATCAAGGTGCCAAACAACGCAGCCATCATGGTGGGCACGTCTGCGCCGCCGTTTTTCAGCGCCAGCCCGCCCATAATCAGCGGTGAGACAAAGTTGAAGCTGGTGCCTTGAATGGACAGCAGGCCAGAGCCCACCGGGCCCCAGGTTTTGATTTGCAGGATGGAGGCCAAACCGGAAGCGAACAGCGACATGCTGATGATGTGCTGCGTATCCTGCGCAGGTAGGCCAAGCGCCTGGCAGATCAACAGGGCCGGAGTGATCACGGCAACAAACATTGCCAGCAAATGCTGACTGGCGGCAAACAGCGTTTGCGGCAGCGGCGGGCGATCTTCCAGGCGATAAATCAGTTCACTATTGTGTGAAACGGGGGCTGATGCTTTTTGCGCGGCATCAAGCTCGGCGGTTTGGCTGGACATGGTGTGGCTTTCCCAAAGGCGGCAAAGAACGCATTTTAATGATCTGCTTCACAAAAGCAAACGGTTGCGCATTAATATTTTTCACGATGCTGAACCCATTAATGTCGCATTTTCGTTCATTTTTTCTTGTGTTATTAGCCGTTTTTACTTTTAATCCCCCCTTCATCAAGTTAAAAAACTGAGTAAATTTTATAACTTATTAATTTATTGGATTTAATTACTACACGGAGTAGCTAGATGTTTCATCTCGATACTTACGGCACTTTAGTTGCCGCCACGCTGGTCCTGCTGCTTGGGGGCAAATGCGTGCGCTCCATTCCTCTGCTGAGAAAATATACTATTCCTGCTCCCGTTGCCGGTGGTTTACTGGTGGCGGTCCTGCTCTTGGTTTTGAAGAAAACGGTGAACTGGGAAGTCGGCTTTGATATGTCGCTGAAAGACCCACTGATGCTGGCCTTCTTTGCCACTATCGGCCTGAATGCCAACCTGGCGCGCCTGCGGGCGGGGGGCAAGGCACTGGTCGTGTTCCTGTTCGTGGTGCTGGGTCTGCTGTTGGTACAGAATGCCATCGGTATCGGCATGGCGAAAATGCTGGGCCTGGATCCATTGATGGGGTTGATTGCGGGCTCGATTACGCTTTCTGGTGGGCATGGCACCGGGGCGGCCTGGAGCAAGGTGTTCATCGAGCGCTATGGGTTTGAGAATGCCACCGAAGTGGCCATGGCCTGCGCCACCTTTGGTCTGGTGCTGGGCGGCCTGATTGGTGGCCCAGTGGCTCGCTATCTGGTGAAACACTCCTCAACGCCCGAAGGCACACCGGATGATAGTGTGCAGCCGAGTGGCTTTGAAAAGCCGGAAAGTGGCCGCCTGATCACCTCGCTGGTGATGGTAGAAACCATCGCCATGATTGCCATCTGCCTGAGCCTCGGTAACTTTATTGCCGGGTTATTGAATGGTACCGCCTTTGAACTGCCGACCTTTGTCTGCGTGCTGTTTGTCGGTGTGATCCTCAGCAACACCCTGTCGGCAACGGGCTTCTACCAGGTGTTTGAGCGTGCGGTCTCCGTACTGGGTAACGTGAGCCTGTCGCTGTTCCTGGCGATGGCGTTGATGAGCCTGCGCCTGTGGGAACTAGCTTCGCTGGCCCTGCCAATGCTGGCGATCCTGGCGGTGCAGACGTTGGTCATGGCACTGTATGCTATCTTCGTGACCTACCGCGTGATGGGTAAAAACTACGATGCTGCCGTGCTGGCTGCGGGGCACTGTGGTTTTGGCATGGGGGCGACGCCAACGGCCATTGCCAACATGCAGGCGATCACCGATCGTTTCGGCCCTTCGCATCTGGCATTTTTGGTGGTGCCGATGGTGGGTGCGTTCTTTATCGATATCGCTAACGCCATCGTGATTAAGCTGTATCTGATGCTGCCGGTGTTCGGTTAAGTGATGATAACCCCTCTTGGCGACAAGAGGGGTTAATTGATTAGGCGTTGGAGTAGCGAGCTGTTTCCGGCAGCCAGCGCTCAATTAAGGCATGCGCATGCTGTGGATACTGCTGGTGAATATGGCGCGCAACGCGCTGAACTTCGGGGATCATGGCCTGATCGCGCAACAAATCGGCCACTTTAAACTCTGCACTGCCGGTTTGGCGCGTCCCCAATAGCTCACCCGGCCCACGGATTTCCAAATCTTGCTGGGCAATCACAAAGCCGTCGTTACTGTCGCGCAGCACCTGCAGGCGTTTTTGGGCAGTTTTGCTGAGCGGGGTTTTATACAGCAGCACGCAGTGAGAGGCTACCGCACCACGGCCAACGCGGCCACGTAGCTGATGCAACTGGGCTAAGCCAAGCCGCTCCGGGTTTTCGATGATCATCAGGCTGGCGTTTGGCACGTCCACCCCCACCTCAATCACCGTGGTGGCTACCAGCAGCTGCAGTTCGCCCTGTTTGAAGGCCTGCATCACCGCCTGTTTCTCCGCTGATTTCATCCGGCCATGCACCAACGCCACCTTCAGTTCCGGCAGCGCAATCTTCAATTCTTCCCAGGTTGCTTCTGCTGCCTGGGCTTCCAGCAAATCAGACTCTTCGATCAGCGTGCAGACCCAATACGCCTGACGGCCTTCTTCGATACAGGCGCTTTTCACCCGCTGGATAATATCGGCCCGGCGCGTATCGGGGATCGCCACCGTTGTCACCGGCGTACGGCCCGGCGGCAATTCATCGATTACCGAGGTGTCCAGATCGGCGTAGGCGGTCATAGCCAGCGTGCGTGGGATTGGCGTGGCGGTCATGATCAACTGATGAGCATGGAACCCTTGTTCTTCGCCTTTCTCCCACAGCGCCAGCCGCTGATGCACACCAAAGCGGTGTTGTTCATCGATAATCACCAGGGCCAGGCCATTGAACTGCACCTGCTCCTGGAAGATGGCATGCGTCCCTACCACCATCGACACCTGGCCACTGGCAATAGCTTCCTGCTGTGCGAGGCGTGCCTTGCCTTTTTGCTTGCCGGCTAACCAACCCACCTCAATCCCCAAGGGTTCAAACCACTGGCGGAAGTTATTGGCGTGTTGTTCGGCGAGCAATTCGGTGGGAGCCATCAGCGCTACCTGTTTGCCGTGAGCAATGACGCGTAGTGCGGCCAGGGCAGCAACCAGGGTTTTACCTGAGCCGACGTCGCCTTGCACCAGGCGCATCATCGGGAAACCTTTTTGCAGATCCGCTTCAATATCTGCCACAACCCGCGTTTGTGCACCGGTAGGCGAGAAGGGGAGCTGGGCCAGGAAACTGTTTTTCAGCCGATCGTCAGGCGTTAGCGATAATGCCCGGTAGCTTTGCGCTCCGGCGCGGACGGCCAACATGCTGAGGTTATGCGCCAGCAGTTCTTCAAGGGTCAGGCGTTTTTGTGCCGGGTGTTTGCCCTGTTCCAAATCAGCCAGTTGGATATCCGGCGGTGGACGGTGCAGCATATGCAGCGCCTGTGGCAGGCTCATCAAACCGCCGCTTAATTCCGGTGGTAGCAGCTCGGCAATCGCACAGGTATCCAGCAACTCCAGCGCCTGATCGGTCAACTTGCGCAGCGTGGCCTGGCGGATCCCTTCGGTGGTGGGATACACCGGCGTCAGGGCTTCTTGCAGCTCGACCTCGCTGTTTTCCCCCTGGACACGGTATTCCGGATGGATGATTTCTGCGCCGTGGGTCCCGCGTTTGACTTCGCCATAGGCCGTTACGTGGTGGCCAGTAGCAAGGCTGTTCTTCATCGCCGCGTTGAAGTTGAAGAAGCGCATAGTCAGGATGCCGGTGCCGTCGCTGATCTGGCAGGTGAGCATGCGGCGGCGGCCAAAGCTGATATCGCTGCGTAGCACTTCC
The DNA here is from genome assembly GCF_001692375.1 of Serratia sp. 14-2641. Lineage (NCBI taxonomy): Bacteria > Pseudomonadati > Pseudomonadota > Gammaproteobacteria > Enterobacterales > Yersiniaceae > Serratia > Serratia sp. 14-2641. Next base: position 46,332 of record NZ_LXKR01000008.1, read on the forward strand.
CCTTCCACCGTGGCAAAAATGCCTGGCAGCAGATCGTTGATTGGGTAGAGGCGGGTGCGGTCTTCGTAACGTAACGGGAGGTGCAGCAGCAGATCCTGGATGGTATTCAGGCCGATTTTGGCCAGTTTCCCCGCCTGGCTGGCTCCAACCCCGGAAAGTGTAGTGAGTGGGACGGCATCCAGCAGGCGGCCTTTCATCGGCGTACCGTCGTTGCCTGCATGGCTGCCCACCATTCGGCGTCGGCAACCACTTGGCCTTGATCGTCAATCTGCGGGCGCGGCAGCTTTTTGCGCTTGGCCACGTTGGCTAACACCGGGTAGCCGCCTTCAAACAGCAGGCGTTGCTGTTCCTGCTCATCTAACGCGCTGAGATCGCGGCGATACATACCGGCGTTTTGCCGCTGACGTTGGGCCTCATACAGGATCAGAGCCGCAGCGACAGAGACATTCAGCGACTGCACCATACCGATCATCGGAATGATAATGTCCTGATCGGCCAGGGCTAGCGCCTCTTCGGTGATGCCGGTTTTTTCCTGCCCCAGCAGTATGCAGGTGGGGCGGGTGTAGTCTATTTCGCGAAAATCGACGGCGCGGGCAGAAAGGTGAGTTGCCAGGATCTGCATCCCTTGGCCCTTCAGATGCGTGACCGCATCGGCGATGGTGGGGTGGGTTTTGACGCTCACCCAGCTATTGCTGCCCGCAGCGGAGGAGACCAGGGTACGCATCCGTGGAGTAGGCCACACGGCATGCACCTGATGTACGCCGACGGCATCGGCAGTACGGATAATTGCGGAGACGTTATGCGGTTTGTGAACCTGTTCCAGGCAGACCGTCAGATCGGGCTGCCGGGTGGCCAGCATTTCACAAATCCGCGCATAGCGTTCGGGGCTCATAGGCGCTAGTTTCGGTTACGGTTAACTTTAATCACATCCGGCATGATACGGATCTTACGCATAATATTTGCCAGGTGGATGCGATCGCGGGTAGTCAGGCGGATAAAGGCGCTGTAGACCCGGCCATCTTTCTCTTCGGTATTCAGGCTCTGAATATTCGATTCGGCCGCGTTGATCGCCGCCGTGAGGTTGGCCAACGCACCCTGATGGTTGAACATGTCCACTTTGATTTCCGCAATGAACTCCTGCTCGGTTTCCATATCCCACTCGACCGCCATGAATTTCTCTGGCTCTTTCTGGTAGCCGCGGATATTACGACAGGATTCATGATGAACCACCAGGCCTTTGCCCGGGCTGACATGGGCAATAATCGGGTCGCCTGGGATAGGGCGGCAGCACTTGGCAAAGGTGATCAGGACGCCATCGGCGCCTTTGATGGCCAGGTTGCGCACGCCGTTCGACGAGCCCAGGCTGGACTGATCGCCCTGCAGGTTCTTCGCGACAACCACGCTCATGGCGTTACCGAGGCCGATTTCTGCCAGCAGATCGTCCAGCGTGGCCAGCTTCATGCGGTCCAGTTCATGCTGGATATTCTCTGGCGGCACTTCTGAAAGTTTGCGGCTGCCCCCGAGTGCATGGTTTAGCAAACGGCGGCCCAGGCTGACGGAATCATCGCGCTTGAGGTTTTTCAACATCTGGCGGATTTTGGCGCGGGCTTTGGAGCTCACCACAAAGTTCAGCCAGGCGGCATTTGGCCGGGCACCCGGAGCGGTGATGATCTCTACCGTCTGGCCACTGGCTAAAGCTTGTGATAGCGGATGCGGCTGGCGATCGACACGTGCGCCAACGCAGGCGTGGCCGATATCGGTATGCACGGCGTAGGCAAAGTCGACCGGTGTAGCACCGGCAGGCAGCTCGACAATACGCCCTTCCGGGGTGAAAACGTAAATCTCATCGGGGAACAGATCGGATTTTACGCTTTCAATAAATTCAAACGAGCTACCGGCGCTTTGTTGCAGCTCCAACAGGCTCTGCATCCAGCGCTGGGCGCGGATCTGTGCGGTAGTGCCGCCGGTTTCGCCCTGTTCCTTTTCTTTATAGGCCCAGTGCGCGGCGACCCCCATTTCGGCCATCTGATCCATATCTTCGGTACGGATCTGTACCTCAACCGGCACGCCGTGCGGGCCGATCAGTGAGGTATGCAGCGATTGATAGCCGTTAGCCTTGGGAATGGCGATATAGTCTTTTACCCGGCCCGGGCGCGGCTTATACAGGCTGTGTGCCTGGCCTAGTACCCGGTAGCAGGTATCCACTTCTTTGACGATCACCCGGAACGCGTAAATATCCATGATGGAATGGAAGCGCTGTTCTTTCAGGTGCATCTTGCAGTAGATGGAATAGAGGTGCTTTTCCCGCCCGCTGACGCGGCAGGGGATGCCGGCTTCGGTCAGACGCCCTTCGATCTCGGAGAGGATTTTCTGGATCATCTCCTTACGGTTACCGCGCGCGGCTTTCACCACTTCTTTGATGACGCGGTAGCGGTTCGGGTAAAGCGCTTCAAAACCCAGCTCTTCCAGCTCGGTTTTCAGATGATGAATACCCAGGCGGTGGGCCAGTGGGCTATAGATTTCCAGGGTTTCACGGGCGATACGCCGCCGTTTGTCCGGGCGCAGCGAGCCAAGCGTTCGCATATTGTGGGTGCGGTCCGCCAGCTTGATCAGCACGACGCGGATATCCTGCACCATCGCCATGATCATCTTGCGGAAGTTCTCCGCCTGCGCTTCTTTCTTATCCTGGAATTTTAATTTGTCTAGCTTGGATACGCCCTCAACCAGTTCGGCAACGCTTTTGCCAAACAGTTGTTCCATATCCTGATAGGTGGCCGGGGTGTCTTCGATGACGTCGTGCAGCAAGGCTGCCATCAGCGTCTCATGATCGAGACGCATTTCCGCCAGAATACAGGCCACGGCAACCGGGTGAGTAATGTAGGGCTCACCACTGGAGCGTGTCTGTCCCTCGTGAGCATCACGTGCGACGAGGTATGCCTGTTTGAGGCGCTTAATCTGCTCCTCAGGCAAGTAACGTTGAATCAGCAGATTCAGGCTTTCAAACAGGTACAAGGCAGACTCACAGTCTAATTAACGACGACCTTCAGCAATCGCGGTAACCGCCTGGATCTCTGCGGCTTCCTGCTCTTGCTGCTCCTGGCGCTCACGAACATCGAGGATCTGGCTGTTGATCAGGCCTTCTTCGATTTCGCGCAGAGCGATAACGGTGTACTTATCATTCTCTTCAGGTACCAGTGCATCCTTACCACCGGTCTGGATTTGACGTGCCCGACGAGCAGCGACCAACACCAGGTCAAAACGGTTACCAATTTTCTCTACAGCGTCTTGAACAGTTACGCGTGCCATATTTGTGCTACTCCACAGGTGACGAAAAGACTGGGCATAATACTGAAACTGTCTTCAGTCTGCCAATAGTTTGCTGATTAAAGCATCATGCCGCAGCATTTGACGGCCCAAACGCAAGCGTTCGGCGCGAATAATGGTCTTCAGATCGGACAAGGCCAAATCGAAATCGTCATTCACGATTAAATAATCATACTCCGCGAAATGCGTCATCTCCGCGACGGCCTGCGCCATGCGCTTGGCGATCACGTCATCCGCATCTTGCCCGCGACCACGCAAGCGGCGGCCAAGCTCTTCCTTCGACGGCGGCAGAATAAAGATGCTGCGTGCCTGGGGCATTTTGGCACGGATCTGCTGTGCGCCCTGCCAGTCGATATCCAGGAAGACGTCAACGCCGGTCGACAGTACCTGCTCGATGGCCGCGCGGGACGTGCCGTAATAGTTGCCGAACACTTCTGCGTGCTCAAGAAACGCATCCTGCTCAATCATACGGCGGAATTCGTCTTTGGAGACGAAAAAGTAGTGTTCGCCGTGATTTTCACCCGGGCGGCTATCGCGCGTGGTGTGTGAAACCGAAACCTGCGTATCGTACAGCGGTTGCGTCTTTAACAAAGCCTGAATCAGACTTGATTTCCCTGCGCCACTTGGAGCAGAGACAATATAAAGCGTGCCTTGAGCCATGATGATGTTCGTTGCTAGCGGTTGATAAGTCAGTTACAGCGGATGTGTAAATTCTCCGCACAGTATACACGGCTAACGGGCGGTATGCAGCGTTAGCTCGCATTTTGGCCGCCGCTTTCTGCTAAAAACAGCGTGAAAAAGTCAATTTGCGCGGCGGATCTGGAAATTTTTGCCGTTTTCAGCAAATGCACATTCCTTTTGGGGAGCGTTTCGCACCTCCGGTTTTTGGCGTTAGCCAGCAAAGGCGATTGAGTATTTACTGCCGGGAAGCAAGGAGGTGCTCAATGTGGAGAGGTATTTACCGGGCGTTGGTGGTGATTGGAGTGCTGTGTAGCTCGGCATGGGCAAACTGTCCGGCGTGGTCGCCAGAGCGCATGCAGGTGGAAATTACGGCGCTGGATGATCAACTGGGGCGCTGGGATGAGGCTTATTATCGCCTGGGTAACAGCCCGATTGACGATGAACTCTACGACAGCCTGTTACAGCAACTGCAAGATTGGCGGCGTTGTGTCGGTGCGGTGGAAGAGGATACGCGGCCACTGCCAGTGGGCAAAGTACCGCATCCGGTGGCGCATACCGGATTGCGTAAACTGCGCAACTCTCGTGCCGTAGAACAATGGATGCAGGGCCGTCACGATCTGTGGGTGCAACCCAAGGTTGATGGTGTGGCGGTCACTTTGGTTTACCGGCAAGGCGTATTGGTGAACGCTATTAGCCGAGGGGATGGGCAAAAGGGTGAAAACTGGCTGGAAAAGGTCAAGGCGATCCCCGCTATCCCCAACGTTTTACCGGAGGTTACGGCCAATTTGGTACTGCAAGGGGAGCTGTTCCTGATGGTGAACGATCATCACCAGCAAACCCAAGGGGGCATCAACGCCCGCTCCAAGGTTGCCGGGATGATGATGCGTAATCCGCGCACTGCGCAACTTGAGCAGCTTGGCCTGTTCGTCTGGGCGTGGCCCGATGGCCCGCCAACCATGGACGAACGCGTGCAACAGCTTGCCGCCATGGGGTTTACGCTGCCGCAGCAATATTCACAGCCGGTCACCACGTTGGCGGAGGTGGAGCAGTGGCGGGCAGCTTGGTACAGCGGCCCTTTGCCGTTTGTCACCGATGGCGTGGTGATCCACCAAGGGCAAGAACCTCAGGGGCGCTACTGGCAGGCTAAACCCAATGACTGGGCGGCTGCCTGGAAATATCCCCCGGTCCAGCAAGTGGCCAGAGTCACGGATGTTGAGTTTGCCATAGGCCGTACCGGCAAAATTGCCGTGTTGCTCCGCCTGGATCCGGTGCGAATGGACGATAAATGGATCCGGCGAGTTAACGTGGGCTCGCTAGCTCTGTGGCAAAAATGGGACATCGTACCTGGCGATCATATTGCGATTAGCCTGATGGGGCATGGCATTCCGCATTTGAAACAGGTGGTCTGGCGTGAGATTACCAGAGCAACACCCATTGCGCCAAAACCGGAGGATTATCATGCGCTGAGTTGCTTTACCTTGCAGCCCGGATGCCGCCAGCAGTTTCTGGCGCGGCTGGTTTGGTTGAGCAGTTCCAATGGGCTGAACATTAGCGGGTTGAATAAAGCTGGTTGGCAGGTGCTGGTCGATCAGGGATTGGTGAATAACCTGCTGGATTGGTTGGAGTTAACTCCCGAACAGCTCAGCGCGGTGCCCAGCTTGGGGGCAAAGCGTGCACAGGCCCTTTACCAACAATTTCGTCTGGCGCGGCGGCAGCCTTTCGAGCGTTGGCCGATCGCCCTCGGCGTACCCATTTCGCCATTGCAGTCGGCCACGATGCAAAATTGGTCACAGCTACAGCAGATGACGTTGGCACAGTGGCAGGAGCTTGCTGGTATGGGTGCGCAAAAAGCCAGAAAAGTGCAGGAATTTTTGCAACACCCTACCTTTCTGGCACTGGTTCAAACCTTGCAGCAGCACCATATTAGCGGCTTTGAAACGGTTCCCGATCGTACCGAACCGCTTGGCGATGCGTTCGCGAATTAATGGTCGGGATGCTGATAGTTAAACACGGGCAAGCCAAGGCGAAAGCGCAGTGCGATCAGGCGAGCACTGAGGCCTGCAACCAGGGTAATAATAATTACCATGTTATGCGGCAAGTTAAGGTATTGCAGGCCGATATACAGCCAGGCAGCGGCAAAGGCGATACCTGCATAGATTTCCTTCTGGAAAACCAGCGGGATACGGTTGCAGAACATATCGCGCAGTACGCCGCCGAAAACGCCGGTGATCACGGCGGCAATGGCTGCGATCAGTGGAGCATGGCCCATATCCAGAGCCACCTGCGCGCCGATGATCGAGAAAACAATCAGCCCAATGGCGTCCAACACCAGGAACAGATGGCGCAGGTGGCGCATCAGCGGAGCCATCCAGGTGGTGATAATTGCCGCTATGGCTATGATAACAATATACTCAGGGTGTTTTACCCAGCTCAGTGGGAAGTGCCCAAGCAGCATATCTCGCACCGAGCCCCCGCCAATGGCGGTAGCGGAGGCGATAAAAATCACGCCAAACAAATCCATTTGGCGGCGGCCTGCGGCTAACGCGCCGGTCATGGCTTCTGCGGTGATGCCGATAATATAAAGGATGCTCAGTAACATAGTGGATTCACAGGGTCGGAGGGCAAAAGTGTCAACGCCGGAGGGTAACGAGCCTGGTGGCAACGCACCACTGAGTTTTTTTGTTGGTGTTACTTTCGAATTACTTTAACTAATGTTAAATAGGTTATTTTTGCTTACTGCTAGTCTCTAGTGCTACTTGTGATTTTTACAACGCATTAGAAATTTATCGCTAGTATCTGTTGATGATTATTTAAGGAATATGAAAGCGAGATGAAAAACACCCCGATATTGGCGGCCACCGTCGCCATAACCTTGCTGTTGAGCGGCTGTGTAGCGCCAGTGCAAAAGGCATCACCGTTTAAACCGGAAGCAACGTGCAGCATCGGCGAGCCGATGACCCAGACCACGCTCTATTTTGGCTTGAATCGCCCGGCAGGGCCGGTAATTACGGCGGTTGAATGGCAGACCTTTGTCGATCAGCAGGTAACCCCGCGTTTTAAAGATGGGTTATCGGTATTTGATGCCAAAGGGCAATGGTTGGGGAACGATGGCAAGCTGGCGCGGGAAAACAGCAAGGCGTTGATGTTGATCCATAGCCCTGATACGGCCAGTGAGCAAAACATTGAGGCGCTGCGCACCCGCTATAAACAACAGTTTCGCCAAGACTCTGTGATGCGTGTCGATGCGCCAGTGTGCGCCGCGTTTTAATGAATACCCGACTTGCCGCAACTGCAACAAGCAGGTTTATTGTTCCAGCAAAATGGCTGCTGAGCAGACAATAAAATCTGCCTGCAGCAACGTAAAAGTGTGGCTCAATTTTTCTGAAATATTTCAGCTGGCTGAGTTAAAAACCATTGTAGCCCCTTACTAATAAAGCTCGGAAAGGCTAGCGGACAATGAAGCCGACCGGACTCTTGGCTTTACTCCAGGAACCTCCGAAATTGATAAGCATAGACGTTGGACAATCTGTCAGCCTTTCATGCTTTAATATTTCGGATATCAATCATAAGTGATATTAACAACCAGCGAACCGCTGAAAAGTCCACCTTTAAGAGCGTTGGTGGAGCGTAAGGTTGCCTTGATCACCAGACTGCGTGAGGTATTATTCTCAATATAATAGCTGGATGGCACATCTGCTGGCACATCATTAAATTCCATCAAAGCGCTAAGAGAACCGTCCGGCCTGAGTAAAACACCTGTGCTATTATCATAACTAACGGAAGAAACGTGCGCAAAGCCATCGCCATTAGTACAACTAATATCTATCGTGGCACTCTTTGTTGATCCATTGACAGAGTTATAGAGGATTTCTCCAAAATCTATTGTCGCATTTGTGCTCGTGGCCTTACAGCTCAGATTAGGTGAGTCAGGTATCATATCAACCTTATCAAATAGATAAAAATCAACATTACTGTTATTTGTGCCACCCGTTAAGGGTAATCCACCCACATATAAAAAGGGGCTATGGACAAATATATAACGTGACCCGCTCTTTCTAAAGCAGCCAGCATACAACATTTTACTACCAACATTCGCGTAGGCAATATTCCTCAATTCAGCTTTGGTCATTCTATACTTTTGCCCCCAGATCGTTCCTGTAGAATTCACACCGGTTTTTACAGTGCAGGAAGCTTCCACCATGCATGTTTCAAGAGAGGGGTTTTTGTTTGCGTCACAAGCAGCTACAACACTAGGTGGTGCGGCAGCAGTCCATTCGATCGCACGAATAGTCATCATACCCGCACTATCTGGTGTAGACACAAAAAGACGACCAACGGAAACCGTTTCAGCCAAGCTTGCCGGAGATAAAACAAGAAGGAATGGGATTAAACAAAAACGTCCCATATTTATAATTTTATTTATCATGACCAAAATACTCCTGAATAGGCATTTCCATTGTTCTTCCTGAAAATTCTGTGGCCGTAAGCATTATTTAACAAAGTGAAAACTATTCATAAATCAAACTAAAGTTGAGTATCGCATTAAAAACACCACGGCTGATTGTCTTATTGGCTATAGCTTTCGGCTCACCACGAACGAAGGCGTTGAAATTTATATCCATAGTGCCGGGATTTATTTCAATGTTCATGTTTGTGCCATTGTTAATATTTATCGGCTCGCCGTTGTTCGTATTTTCAAGGCCAATGGCCAATCCTGAATTTATATCACCGGAACTCACCGACAAATAACCTGGTAGAGCGTCATTTCCTGCTCCAGTAAAAGAAACACGAATCATTCTTGCCAGCGATGTATCACAATTCTGTAAATGAATAGTAATCGTCTGGCTCTTTACCCTTTCGTGAGCATAAAGATATTTATCGATGATCTCACCAAAGTCCAAAGGTATGTTTTCATCACCCGGTGAAAGTACGCAAGGCTGTCTAACCAGTTCCCCGGAGAATTTAAGATTTTCCGCCGCATACCCGCCAGATGAAATAAATATGAAACTCAGTATCAAATTTCTGAATAGTCCAACATTCATTGATTCATCTTCCTAATATTTCTACTGATACTGTACGGTTAACGTTGCAGATGCAGTAAACTTCCCCTCGGAGAGAGTCACACCACTTTCGCTCAGCGGAACCGCTTCAAGCTTTGGCCTACGCGCGGGATCAATTAAAATGGGCTGAGAAAATACAATGGGTTTTCCATCACTATAAATCTTTATGCCAAGTCCGTTAATCGTGCTCTGAATTGTCCCAGACGAAAAAGAAGCAACCGAACTAGACGATAATGTCATACTCATGGTCCAAGGCGGAGAATCTATACAGTCTAATATGAAATTAATTTCCTTACGATAACTGTCACCATCGATTTTATTAATGCCGACCTTATCAAATGAAACGTTAATATCTTGCCCGCCGTTAACTACACAAGGAGGGGGTTCAATCAGCGTCCCTTTAAATTGCATGTCAACTGCATAGGCATTAGACACGGTAAAACCAACTAATGCGCTTATAAGTATCTGCCGCCATATATTAATCATTGATAATATACCTGCATGATCGCTGTCGCGGAAAAAACTTGTCCTTTGAGTGTTACCCCTGGTCGTTTTACCAAAGTAGCGTAAAGCTGAGGTAAGACGGGATAGTTAAAGTTAAGGAACGAATTCACCGGAAAAGCAGTTGTGCCATCGGTTAAGGCTATCCCCAGATCGGTAACGGTGGTCTGCAGATTACCGTCTCCAAACCCTGCGACTGTTCCTACGACTCTTATCATCATCGAATTGGTATATTGTGCTGAGCAATGTATGTCGTAACTCACAGGCATTCGGTACTGAATGCCATCAATGTGGTTTATCATGACATTGTTGCCAAAATCAACCGAGATAACACCTTTATCTCCAGTACCCGCAATGACGCAGGGCGCAGGTTCCAAAATTCTTCCCTGAATATTCACGGTAATACTTTGCGGGGCAGGGACAGCCCGCGAAAAAGTGCTGTATCCGAGGATCAGGGCGAAGACCTGATAAATTACGGTGAGCCGAATCATAGATTTCATATTCTTAGTCATACCTCATATAGAAAAAGAGGCTGGCACGAAATGCACCGGCACCAAGCGGTGCCGCTGTTCTCACCGGTGTAATAGTGAAATTAAGGGCGTCCTGCTTTGGTGTAACTAGCAGTGGTACTCCCCTGAAACCGAGCCTGACAGGTTTATTATTTTCATCTTTTATTGCCAGACCTATTCCAGAAGCCCCAGTCACAGCGACCAGCCCGGGATTTGATGTAACCGCAGGGGCTAAAAACGAGAAGGTCACTGAGGGCTGATGACGGTCTATCACTTTATTACCCGTCCAATCATCGCGATTCAGGGTACCAGCACTTATGCAGTCCCTGAGCATCAAACTAAAGGGTACGGGTATGCCAGGATCCCCAACGTGCTGGAAATGCGCAGCCGACAGCGTTCCAAGATCGATTTCCTGATAAGACGAATGTAGATCTAATCTACAGGCGCCTTCGGTCAGTACTCCCCGAACTTGAATTTTTCCTGATACGCCATCTCCGTTCCATTGACCAGGCAGGTTCGTTTGCGCATGAGCGAAATTTATTGCCATGAGAAGTAAGCTTACACGAGCAGCGATTTTTAGCATGTGACCTTCCAACCTAATGATGGTGCTTACTCTTTTACAGGCGTCGCTTTACAGCTTGAGCCCTCGCAGTGGAAAACAAGTTTGGGATGACCGCCATAGTCATTGACATATGTCAGTACTGGCGATGCCCCTAACTTGCTAGCGCTGACGTTAAGGTAATCTGATGAAAGAGGTGCCAGCATTAACGGGCGGAATTCACTCTCACTGTTACTAACAGTGCTTCCAGCATCGACAAACGTCACATAATAGGGTGTTGGGTTAGTTAACTTATAGCGTTGCCCTTCACGAACCATTACGACACTTTCCTGCCAGGGTGCAGACCTTGATGTTTCAGGCTGAACAATTTCTGCTGGCCGGTAAAAGAGTTTAATTTTTGTTTGCAATGCAATTTGCAACGTATTTGGTTTGTCGCTGCGTGGCGGAATTTCTCTCATATTGAAATAAAATAATGATTCACGATCTTTAGGCAGACTATCAATAGCCGGCAAAGACTGTAATTTTATCTGACTTTTAGAGCCTGGTTCTACGCGTTGCAGAGGAGGCACGATAGTAAGAGGGCCATTAATTTTATTACCCTTACTATCTTCTATCCATGCCTGAACTAAATAAGGTAATTTTGTATTCTCATTGCTGACATTAAGGCTGACCGATTTGTCATCACCATTAAATATGACTCTTGTGCGGTCTAATGCGATCGCGGCACTTACCGTATGTGCGGTGAAAACGCCCAAAATAGTCACGGTGGCAAAAAGTCCGTTTTTTAAAAATTTCATTAAAGAACTCCGTAATAAATTAATTTGATTTTTTTTCATTCAAAAAAATACAGGGTAAAAGAATGTTTTGCAATTTCTCATTAACGAGATTTGTTGGGAATGAAATCTGACATTGTTCAGCACCATTCCAACGCAATTGCATAATGGCTGAAGCCTGGATGCCACTTAAGTAAACGCTGCCATCATCATTCACAATTCCTACTTCTCTGTTATCTTTATTCAGCACTGTTGCACCAAAGGGTGGGGAAGACCCATCAGGCAACCTAATGTATATAAGCGCTTTTTCACCCTGAACAATACTAAAATGACGATAACCTATAGCACCTTCCGTTAACGTTATCTGCTCTACGGTATTTATGGCTTCAGCATTATCACTCAGCTTATTAACGTCGATACTCAGTTGATTTCTATAATAGTTGTTTACATCCGACACGACGGCTTTGCCAAATATATTTGAGCGCGCCACGGCACCAAAACCGCGCACCGGAACATCACTCACCCCATCGGTATCAACCATGACTCGTGCAGAGCCAGGAGTGTTAATACGGTGTAGTGCACCACCTTTCATCGTAGCCGTCAGTCCACCTTGTAACCCGATCCCCGCAGAAGTAAATCCTAACTCCTGATAGCTGGCATTGGCATTCACTTGTACATTATCGCCCGCATGACTATAAAAACCGCTGGCGGCGTTTTGAGCGCCATTTTTACCAACGCTGATCTGGTAGCTATCGAAATCATTAAGCGTTGAGAAATAGCTCACTTGATTGCTACTCCCCCCTTTGTAACGGGAGCTGTTTAAGCCGATTGAACCATGATCTCCCCAGGGAACTGACAGGGATAAATAAACACCATCATCATTTGAATTATTAAATTTACTGCGATATGCGTTGACGGAAATATTAATGTTTTTCACGTTAGCAATATCAAGATATTTCGCCAATGCAATATTATAGCGATCATCCACTGAGCTATTCCAATAGGTACGGTGGTTGTAATCTACAAATAGGCTGGCGCCAATACCTGTAAATTGCTGATTAAAGCTCACAGTATACATTTCTTTTGTGCCTGCACGACGATAATCGGACTGTCTTGCATCCAGATAATCGGCCATACTTAAATAGTCTCGCTCTGAGAAGCGATATCCGGCAAAAGTTACCTGACTATTAAACTCATCAAAACGCTTTGAATAACTCAACCGATAGGAGTTACCCTGCAAAGTCTCAGTTTGCGGAAGCTTTGCACGAGAATGCGTTGCATCCAAAGATAAAGCACCAAATAACATCAGATCGCGACCGATACCGACCGCTAAAGCCTGATAATCGTTATTAACCGTGTTTCCTCCGTAAAGTGACCAGCCATTAGCCACACCCCACGAAAACTCTCCCATTGAGAATAAAGGCCCCTGGCTGCGATGACGAAAATCAGTAGGACGCCCGGCCGATACCATATAACGCAATGTTCCCGGCCGCGTCAGATAAGGAATATCTGATGTTTGTACGCTGAACTTCTGGTTTGAGCCATCTTGCTCTTCTACTTCAACGTCAAGCTGACCGTTTACGGCATCGTTAAGATCTTGGATCTTAAATGGACCAGGCGCGACCTGAGTCTGATAGAGTACCGCCCCTTGTTGCCTGACGGTGACCTTAGCGTTTGTCTTGGCAACACCGGTAATTTCAGGCGCATACCCGCGCAGATTAGGTGGCAACATACTATCGTCACTGCGCAATGAGACTCCGGTAAACCGAAAACTATCAAAAATATCGGAGTTCACGAAGTTTTCACCAAGAGATAAACGTGCCTTCAAACTTTTTATCGGGCGATAAATATAATATCTTGTCCAGTCAAAACGGTTGCTATGGCTACTTCCAGCAGATTTATTATCTAGCTGAGCCTGCCAGTCTGCCCGAGCGCGCCAAGGGCCAAAGTTGACACCTGCAGTCCCGTTTCCACTCATGCTGTTATTCTGACCACTATGGCGTGGACGTATAGTAGTGAAATTTGTATTATAATCAAACAATGCACCAAATACGCCATTATCCCAGCGTGAAGGTGGATCCCAGTTCGGTGCCGTGTATTCTAAGAAAGCCTGAGGGATGCTCAGGTTTAATGTTGAAGTTGGCAGTTCAGAGGTTATTTTCCAGCCATCATCAGCAGGAATAACAAGACAAACCTCATCTTTGTTGCTCCCTGGTTGCCACTTGAGATTACTAAGATATCCTTCCTTTAAACCAAGTTGTGCGACAAGCTCTTTCGTTAAGCAAGGAAAGCTGGATTTTTCATCTTCAGGAGTCGAATAATAAAGCGTATCAAAGTCTGTGATTTTCTTCTGATTCAGAATAACAGCCATGCGATAGACGCCCGGCATGATATAACCAGCGACAGCGAATACCGAAAGATCAAGATTTTTTTTATCATTCGTATCAAGGATGTCAGTGTTAAACTGAGTTTCTTCAGCCGCATACACGTTAATCTGCCCCAAAAAGGCAAGCACAACTATGCATGCGATTCCACTTTTTGATAATTTCAGTATTTTTTTTGACATCCTTGCCACCATCAATTAAAAATAATCTATCTTGTATTTTATAGACGTATTAAAATCGCCTGCTTTTATTTTTCCAGCATCGTGCGTCAAGGCTAAATAGTACTTGATACTGATTCCACCCTCGCTTAGTAAGTGTTGAGATAATGGAATCCCGGGTAAGGAAGGTTTGAATTTTTCATCAGAAAGGGCGACACCTACGCCCTGACTTGAGCCTTTATTAATGAAGAGACCATTGTGATTTTCTCCATCAAATGTAATTTCAAAATACCGCCAATTGCTTGCGTTTGGGTTTAACTTTTCCAACGTGCAGTTAATCAAATTGATGCTAAATGGAACGCTCGTACCACGCCCATTTCTCTCTAATTCGCCGACTGTGATCACACCTAAATCTACAGTTTGATTTAAGCTGTTCATATCAATAGTGCAGGCGCTTTCGATAATGCTGCCACGCATATTCAGTCTTCCATGGCCAGCATCTTTGCCAACAACAGGATTAATAAAAATAAGGTCGAGACATAAAAGTAGAAAGAATATTGTTTTTTTCACGATTTATTCTCGCTTTAAGCAGACACGAAAAGTAAATACTTAACGTGCCTGTATTAAAGTTACTTATCTGAATTATTATTCGTAAGCAAGCGCGTAGTTAGCGATAGAGGTGAATTCACCTGGGGTAATAACAGCACCTTCAGTTGCATCACCCTGAAGATAAGCAGAGAAGACTAAGGTATTGCTTCCGTCCATAATCAGTTGAGGAGAAGTAGCAGTACCAAACTTAATTGGAGTACCCGCGCCATCGGTCAGAACGATACTTGCACCTTTCGCAGAACCAGTAATACCCAGCAGATCTACGCTAGTTGATGATTCAGGACCAGTAAAGGTTGCGGTTACGCCATTTTTAAGAGTAGCTGTATCACATTTCTCAAGGTCGATTTGGAAAGTAACAGGTGTTGATTTCCCACCATCTTTCAAAGCAGTTGCAGAAACCTGACCCAACTGAATAGTCTGGTTAGAGGTACCTGGGGTAATTGAACAAGGCCCTTCAATGATTGAACCTGTGAACTTAATCTGACCTTTACCTGCTTCAGGAGCAGCAGCAAATGAGCTAGACATAAAACCGGCAGCAACGACCAGTGCTAAAATATTTAATTTCACCTAATTTCTCCTTTGTGATTTTATACTTTCATATAAAAAAGTATTTTCCTGCCCTAATGTTCCTGGCCTTTATAGGTGACTACACTCACTTCACCACAAATCCACTTAACCTGATTGGGCAGAAGGACTATAGGGGGAATTAATATCGCGTTCACCCAAAACAAGCTCAAATAACATTTATCCAATTAAAACATATGGTTATGATTTTATTTTTTGTTAAGGATAATGCGTCACTCAATTGATTTAATACTTTTTCAGGGTGGTTTTAAAAAGTTATGTCTTAGAGACTGTAAACAGGTGAGGCAGGATGAGAACCTTTTGTGCGGAATACTCTGTATCTCACAGGGACAAAGGAAAAACCGTACAAATGGCGTACTGTCTGCACTGATCTGAGAAGCCAGCTGAGCAGATACTGTTGGGATAACCCTGGACGGGTAATGGAAGATATTCTGGAGGGGCCTTCAGACTTCGTGCTAGCGGATAGTCAGGGAAGAATTATCCGGAAGAGGTAAAAAAAGAGACCGCTACGTTATCCGTTACGGCCTCCTTCAAAAGATTAACTGGCAATCATCAGGTTTTTAGCAAGAATTAAAAAACACCTGGCGTGCATATAACTGAGAGTTAGTTATAGTTTTAGGAATGTATCGGTTGAGTAATAAAATATGTTCTCTAATTAGTTACATCTGAAATTATTCTCAATGTTTTCTGGTTAAATAAATCCTAAGTATAATAAACTAGAGTCGGCATAATCTATACCTATAATAATTAATCAACGCTTTATTAAAATCTCCTTTTCGTTCACATCCTATTTTTTTCATTATTCTCATGCGATAGTAGCTGACAGTTTTAGAGTGAATCCCCAGCAATGAGCCTATAAAAGATGGAGTAAAACCATTATATAGATAAAAGCATATACGCTTCTCTCTCTGGTTTAGACTCCAGAATGAGGAGTGTTCACGTACCCGGAATTGTTGAGAATGATCAGAGTTATGTGAGTTTAGCATTTTGTCAAAATAGCTTAAATTACAATCCTCGCTTGATATGAAAGAGACAGATCGTGAAATCTCTTCATTTACCCCAAGCCCTAGCATATGTAAAAAGTCTTTGTCTGCAATAATGACGTGTGAGGTTTTTCTTAAGTAAGCGTTTCTATGAATATCTTCATAAACAGAGAGTACTTTTCCAGAGAGATAGCACTGGATGGAAATACCCGCGTTTAGTTTTCCTGGTGCTATCTTACTGATGGTGTTTTCAATATACTTTACGACACCTAGACTAAAGTACATATTGTCTGTGACTATATAATAGTTAATATTTTTGACAGGGGAATCATAAGATAATTTGATTGCTCCATTATCCATAATGGTTCCATGTAGCCCATCTACCTCAGGCAGGCAGTTAAATTCACTCATGATATTAATCTCATCTCTCTTATAATTCTTAAGTTCTATATGTATAGAAAATAAGGCTAAGATAAACTAGCAAATGAGAAGTTGTGTCTCTTTGCGTTGTTGGTAAGAATTATCTGACTTCAATGTTAGCTATTCTAAGAATAAAGTAAACTCAATAAAAATTAATAAGCTTTTTTTGGGTTCTGGTGGGTAATGATGTTAATGATTCAACCCCTGCGTACCAACATAGAGGTTCTTAATTTACGACTCTAACAATATGATATTTAAGGATAAAGATTGTGTTAAGCTAAATTGTTTCTTTATGGGCGTACTGAGAATACCATCCTTGAAGACGCTACCGACTCGAAAATTCTGATATTAATGTCGATAGCCACAATGTTAAAATTATAACAAAATATCAAGGGGTTAATGCGACTTAAATGACTTTCCTCCCCATGTTGATAATGAAAATGTTAAAATAACACCATGGCATCAAGTAATTAATGCGACTGAGGTATTAGTTCTGTGAAAATGGCCAATCTTCGTCATAGTTGAAACCACTGATCACCAAAGAAACCATAACCAATTGATACTAATAAGTAAATAATAATTCATCGCGAAATTACCTTACTAAGTACAGTGTTAATTTAAGGCGGTGGCCTGCTCATTTATTGGTCTTACAGAAAATTCTTAGACACAGATCAAAGCGAGAGCCGTAGCTTAATGTCATAATATTCACATTATTTAATGGAGGTAATGTAATGGATAACGTCATTAAGACCAGCGACCAGGAGACATCATCATGCTTTGTGATCGCGGATGCTGTTATCTTTTGTCCCATGGAAAATATCTTTAAATCAATTAGTAATGGAGTTGAGTTCCCTATCCTTGTCTCAGCTTCTGAATGTTTTCTCCACCTGATAAAAAATCATGGAGTCCTCATCACTAAGGGCACTCTCATGCAAATAGGGTGGGAGCAATATGGGCTTCATGTCAGTGACAATACGTACTATCAGAATATCCTCACTCTGCGTAAAGGGCTCAGGCAATGTGGTATTGATTGCGAAGTGATCAAAACAGTCCCCAGAAAAGGTTTATTGATACCGAGCTCTATTAAAATTATACCGTTATCTAGTGGCGTTCAGGTTGTTCAAGAAGCCCAAGAAGCCCAAGAAGCCCAAGAAGCCCAAGAAGCCCAAGTGGTCCAAGGCGTACAAGACGTACAAGACGTAGAAGGCGTAGAAGGCGTAGAAGGCGTTCAAGGCGTTCAGGCCAACATCTCAACTATTTCATCACAAGATCAAATACCTGCTCCCCCAGTTGAAGAGATACCAGCACAAACCCAAGTTTTAACGCATCATCCAGAATCATTAAGAAGTAAGCGAATAATGCATTTTGCCTTTGGCATACTTGCATTCATATCGTTGTTCGCCGGAGGGGGGATATTTCTTTCGGAGAGCTATTCATCAATGTTTCATAATATTGGAAATATAAATGGCTGTCGGGTTAATATTAATGAAAATAGAAGCACAGAAGATGACTTTTATAAGTTTAATGCTAAAAATCCGGTCAGTTGTCAAGGTGACGAAGTAGTCTATTTCTCAACTTTTCAGTTCATACCCAGGGTTTCCGTTATAAAGTGTCGGGATGAATTTTCGTATCTAAGCCGAAATGATTGTATCTCCAATTACTATATAGAGAATCAATCGTGATTAAAAAAACGTTTTTTTTATTTATATATGCATCAGCCATTGCTATTACATGCATAATGCTAGGAAAATGGTTGTTTACAGGTGTTGGTTATTGGCGTGATGCGCACTTTTCGTGCGATACAACGCTCATTGTCAAGAAAGAAGATAGTGCAATTTCGCTGGTAATGACATATTTTTTAATCGGGGATAATGGTTTTGTGGTAATCAAAGGCCAGCTAGAGAAAGAGAAACGTCAATACAATGTGAGCCGCAAAACCTATTTTATTATGCACAAAACGGGGCATTTATTGCATGTAAAATCAACATTAACTGTCAAAACACCAGCCGATGACGCCTTAATGCCTGATTTAAAGGATATTTTGCCTGTCTTTTATTTAGAAAAAGACATGAGAATGGAGATAGCTGTTGATCGACAGGGATGGAATGGTTACCTGTTTTCCACAGGATATGTCCCTTCATTTTATTGCAAAAGAACATAAATATCGTGAGGCTAAAAATCGAGAGTTGCAATAAGCACTAAGACAAAAATAAATTACAAAATTTGCGACATAAACAATCCGAACGACATACAGGCTAGGAAAGCGCTATTTAGCCACAGGCTGTGGTGCCTTTCATTACCCGCATGACGATTAGAACAAAATACTTTGGGCGAGAGTTATGCGTTCAGATTATTGCTGGCCATCGGCGGCCAGCAGCGTTTGATCGTGAAATTACCCATATTGAAAATGTGGGATTGAGCGCTATTTCGCCTGGGTTAACACGTTACCTTCCCAACCCTGCTGGGCATAGTCGTTAAGATGGGCGATCTTACGCACCGGCTGCCCTTGGCTGAAGTTGATGTCATGCAGCGGAACCCAGATCTGCGAGGCCGCAAAGGCCGACTTGAAGTGATACTCCGCATGGCTCAGATCTGAAATCGCCGTCCAGTAAGTCCCGATGCCTTTGTTTTGGTCCGGGCGCTTGCTGTATTTGGCATACATGTCGGTGACCTTTTGTTCGCTTGGCTCTGCTGGTGAGCCGATCGGGTAAGCCACATTATTAAGCACCGATAAGATGAAGCCCTGTGCCTGGTTTTTATTGTCCGGCTGCGGCAGATTTTTCAAATCATAGCTGGCGCGCACCAGGCGCTCATCCGCTTCCAAGCCACCAGGGATCTCGCTGCGCTTGGCATTCTGGTACTTGGCCAGGTTTTTGAGTTGTTGGTCGTAAGAAGGGGGATTGGTCATCACCCGATAATTTTTGTCGTGATAGATGTTCACTTTGCCGTTATCGATCTCGATGATGGCCGAGTCACCACTAACGTCTTCGATCGCGATGTGTTTGGTATCCGAAGCGTAATCGATAGGCATATGGGCGGCGGCCAGGCGCACATCGCTACGGATGGCTTTAACCGCTTCCTCAACGGTGGCGTAATTATCCAGGATATAGCTCAACCAGGCGCGGCTTTCGATCACCGGCTTGTCCTGATTGTCCTGCTGCACCTGGTTGCCGTTCATATAAAACAGCGTATGGCCCGCTAGCCCCTTTTCATTCATACCGTCCATGGGGAACACGCCATCGGCGTAAACCACGACGCTGCCGTATTGGGTTTGCCACTGGGCGGCGTTCTTCGCATTCCCACCGTTATGCGCAATCCCGCGTGGCGTGATCACCAGTGAGGGATCTACCGGCCCGAAGAAATCCAGATTACGGGCGCTGACCATATAACCCGGGTACATATTCATAAAGGCGCGGGTGCAGGCTTGCGCCCCGGTTGCCAGGCTGGCGCTGAGTGCAGCACCCACCAGTAGGGCTGATACGCTATGTGTGAGCTTCTTCATGGTTATTTTCCTTACCTGAATGAGGTGAACAAAATAATGGTAAGCCTGCTAACACATATCGTAGAGTGGATGAACGGGGGGAAATCCCCCGCAACTTCGTGGAGGAGAGATGGGGAAGATAGGCTTTTCCTTGGCGCAGATTGAAGCTTTTGCCAGCGTTTGTGAAACTGGCAATCTGACTCAGGCCGCCAAGCGATTGGGGAAGGATCGCACCACCGTCAGTGAACTGATCGAAAATCTGGAATTGGATCTGGGCTATTCACTGTGCGATCGGCGTACCCGTCCGCTGCAACTGACCGAGGCGGGCCAACGCCTTTACCGGCAAGCGCGGCTATTTTTGCAGGAGGCAGAGGCGCTTAGCCTGCTAGCTCAGCATATTCCACAGCAGGTGCGGCAGAAACTGACGCTGTGCTATGACCCATTTACTCCGCGCGCTTTTTTAACCGAACTGGCGATGTTTCTGGGCCAGCGTGGCATTCAGCTTGATTTGCTGATGATGGAGCGTGGCGAGGGTGAGCAGGCGTTGGCAGACGATGTGGCGGATATTGGCGTTTATCAGGCGATCAACCGTTCGATTGGCGAAAAATTTAAGTGGCGAGCCTTGGGGGCCATTGAGTTGGCCGTCTATGCTCGTGAGGGTTTTTTCCCCGCTGGCAGCCCTGTCACCTTGCTGTCGTTGGCATCAAGTACCCAACTTATTCCCTTTAATGACCTGCCTGAGCCGATGGCGAAACGCCTGCAAATCGCCGATCGCATCCAGGTCGTCAATGAACCGGCTTTGCTGCAAACATTGTTAACCGCCGGGCTGGGATGGGCATTCCTGCCAACGCATCTGAACATGCAGCACTTGCCGCAGGTAGAGCGGCTCGATACGGAATTGGGGAAACAGGGGTTGATGCACCCCATGGTGGCACTGTGGAAGCCTGGGGCCAATAGTGAATTGCTGAGCCTGATCGAAAGCATGCAGCAGATCTTTGATGGTTCAGTGGTAGCTTGAGGAGATAATCGCCCCCTCATTCGAAGGGGCGAATTTCAACGGGTTACCGCTCGTCTTTCTGCTCTTCAGCCTCGACCTTACGGTACCAGCGGGGGTGATGCTTCTTCGCCCAGCGGCGGCTGACCTTGCCTTCAATCATGCCTTTGATCGAGCCTTTCACCCAGAATGCCATATACATATGGATCAGAATGGCGTGGATCAGGACGATCGCCGACGCGGCGTGGATCAACAGCGCATAGCGGATCACCGGGATCGGGAAGTTGTGGGCGAAATAAGGGCGCCAAATGATAATACCGGTGATCAACAGCACGAAAATCATGCTCATGATGCTCCAGAACATCATCTTCTGGCCGGCATTGTATTTGCCGACGTCAGCAACCTTATGCTCATTGCCCTTCAACACTTCCACGATGCCTTTGACCCACGGCAAGTCCTCTTTCTCGGGGATGTTATGCTTCACAAAGCGGAAGAACATAAACATCAGCGCGATAAAGATCAGCACGCCAAAGAAAGGATGCAGGATACGGCCCATCTGCGGCGTACCAAAGGTCTCGGTCAGCCATTGTAGCGTTGGGAAGAACAGCGCAATGCCCGACAGCGACACCAGGAAGAAGCAGATGACTACCGTCCAGTGACAGGCCCGGTCGATAAACTTGGTGCGAACGATCATTTTACTTTTGCTCATGATGGTCCTCCTCGTCTTCATCATCCACTTCCTTGTTCGGGCCAATGCCGATGTAGTGGTAAATCAAACCGGCAAAGGTGGCGATAAAGCCTGCCACGGATAAGGGTTTGAGCACGCTTTTCCACAGCCCGATCGACAGATCGATATGCGGGTCTTTTGGCAGATTGTGGTACAGCTCGGGGTTATCGGCATGGTGCAGTACGTACATCACGTGGGTGCCGCCAACACCTTGCGGGTTATACACGCCCGCATGCTCAAAGCCGCGTTTCTTCAGCTTTTCGACCCGCTCTTGTGCCACGTCCAGCATTTCTGCCTTGGTGCCAAAGTGGATAGCACCTGTCGGGCAAGTCTTCACACAGGCCGGTTCCTGGCCCACGCTGACGCGGTCAACGCACAGGGTACATTTGTACGCCCGGTTGTCTTGCGGGTTCAGTCGTGGAATGTTGAACGGGCAGCCGCTGATGCAGTAACCACAGCCGATGCAGTGCTCGGACTGAAAATCCACGATGCCGTTGGCATATTGGATAATCGCGCCAGCAGACGGGCAGGCCTTCAGGCAACCTGGATCTGCGCAGTGCATGCAGCCATCCTTGCGGATCAGCCATTCCAGCTTGCCGTTCTGCTCCACTTCCGAGAAACGCATCAGCGTCCAGGATTTGGCACTCAGATCGGCGGGATTGTCATAAACCCCGACGCAGTGGCCCACTTCATCGCGAATGTCGTTCCATTCGGAACAGGCCACCTGACAGGCCTTGCAACCAATGCAGGTGGAAACGTCAATCAGCTTGGCGACCTCAACCTTGTAATCACGCGCTTGCGGAGGCGGTGTCAGGGTGTTGGTGGCCGAACGTTTGATAATGTCTTGGGATTGCATGGACATAAATTCGGCTCCTTACACCTTTTCCACGTTAACCAGAAACGCCTTGTATTCCGGCGTTTGCGAGTTGGCATCGCCGACAAACGGCGTCAGGGTGTTGGCCAGATAGCCTTTGCGGGCTGCCCCTTCAAAGCCCCAATGCAGTGGAATACCGATGGTGTCGACATCCTGCCCGTTAACCTTCAGGGTTTGCAGACGTCGGGTCACCACGGCTTTTGCCTTGATAAAGCCGCGTTTGCTGCTGACCTTGACGGTATCGCCTTGCTCAATCCCTTTTTCCTTCGCCAGACGTTCACTGATTTCCACGAACTGTTCCGGCTGCATGATCGCGTTAAGGCGCGCGTGCTTGGTCCAGGTGTGGAAATGCTCGGTCAGACGATAGGTGGTACCGACGTAAGGGAACTCGGATTTGTCACCCATGCGCTTGGCGTCGGACGGATAGAGACGGGCCGCCGGGTTGGAGATCACGTTTGGATGCAGTGGGTTGGTGCCCAACGGCGTTTCAAACGGCTCGTAGTGTTCCGGGAATGGCCCTTCGGCCATTTTGTCGAGCGCAAACAGCCTGCCAAGCCCTTCCGGTTGCATGATGAACGGCCCAACGCCGCTGCCCGGGGCGGCGGTGTTGTAGTCTGGAATATCATTCCCGACCCACTTGCTGCCGTTCCATTCAATCAGCATGCGCTGCGGATCCCAAGGTTTACCCATTGGATCGGCGGAGGCGCGGTTGTAGATAATGCGGCGGTTTAGCGGCCATGCCCAGGCCCAGCCCAGCGTGTTGCCCAAACCGGACGGATCGCTGTTATCACGGTTGGCCATCTGGTTGCCCTTGCTGGTCCAACTGCCGGTATAGATCCAGCAGGCTGAAGCCGTGCTACCGTCATCGCGCAGCATCGCGAAGGAATCCAGCAACTGGCCTTTTTTCGCCAGCAGATTGCCGTTGGCGTCATACAGATCTTCCAGCGCGTAGCCGTTGCTGTCTTTGGCCACTTCCTCGGATTCAGGGTGATCTGGCCGTTCATAGTGCCAACCCATCTTCAGTAACGGTTCGACACCTTTACCGCCCTCGCTGCCATACATCTGGCGCAGGCGATGGTACAGACCGGCCAGGATCTCGCCGTCGGTAATCGCTTCACCTGGGGCATCGCCGCCTTTCCAGTGCCATTGCAGCCAGCGGCCGGAGTTGGCGATCGAGCCGTCTTCTTCGGCAAAGCAGGTGGAGGGCAGCCGGAACACTTCGGTTTGGATCGACGCGGTATCGACATCGTTCTTCTCGCCGTGGTTTTGCCAGAAATTGGAAGTTTCCGTGACCAGCGGGTCAATGATCACCAGATACTTCAGTTTGGCCAGTGAGGCGACCACCTGATTCTTGTCCGGGAAGGAGGCGACCGGGTTAAAGCCCTGGCAGATATAGCCGTTGACCTTATTCTGATCCATCATCTGGAAGTACTTCATGACGTCGTAGGACTGATCCCACTTCGGCAACCAATCAAAGCCCCAGTTATTCTCTTTCTGAGCAGCGTCGCCATAGAAGCTTTTCATCAGGCTGACGAAGAATTTGGGGTAATTGCTCCAATAGTTAACTTGGCCAGGTAGGGTGGCCTTTGGCGTATTGGCGGCCATATAGGAAGCCAGATCGGTCTGTTTATCCGAAGGTAGCGTCAGGTAACCCGGCAGGCTGGTGGACAGCAGGCCAATGTCGGTCAATCCCTGAATGTTGGAGTGACCGCGCAGGGCGTTGATGCCACCACCCGCCATGCCCATGTTGCCGAGCAACAACTGGATCATCGCCATGGTGCGGATGTTCTGCGCGCCGACCGTGTGCTGGGTCCAGCCCAGGGCGTACAGGAAGGTGGTGGTTCGGTCTGCTGCGCTGGTGGAAGCCAGGACTTCACACACTTTCAGGAAATCTTCCTTCGGGGTGCCGCAGATGTTTTCCACCACTTCTGGCGTGTAGCGGCTAACGTGTGCTTTCAGCAGGTTCCAGACGCAACGCGGATGCTGGAGCGTATCATCACGCAAGGCATAGCCATCTTCACCAAACTGGTAGTTCCAGGTGGTTTTGTCGTACTGACGTTTGTTTTCGTCATAACCGCTGAACAACCCGTCTTCAAACGTAAAGTCATCCCGGACCAACAGGTTGGCGTTGGTGTAATGCTTGACGTATTCAGCGTTGATCTTGTTGTTGGAAATCAGGTACAGCAACACGCCCGACAGGAAGGTAATGTCGGTGCCGGAGCGGATCGGCGCGTAGATATCGGCGACCGAAGCGGTACGGGTAAAGCGGGGATCGACGACGATTAACGTGGCGTCGTTGTTGTTTTTGGCTTCCATCGCCCAGCGGAATCCCACCGGATGCGCTTCAGCGGCGTTGCCGCCCATCACCATCACAACGTTGGCGTTTTTGATATCAACCCAGTGGTTGGTCATCGCACCGCGACCAAATGTTGGAGCAAGACTTGCTACCGTTGGTCCGTGTCAGACACGCGCTTGGTTATCAACTGCCAGCATGCCCAGCGATCGGACAAACTTTTGTGTCAGCATGCCGGTTTCGTTACTGGCCGCAGAGGCGCATAACATCCCGGTGGAGAGCCAACGGTTTACCGTCACGCCAGCGGCGTTGGTGGCTTCGAAGTTGGCATCCCGGTCATTTTTCATCAGCCTGGCAATGCGGTCAAAGGCCTCATTCCAGCTGATACGCTGCCATTTATCTGAACCCGGCGCGCGATACTCAGGGTAACGCAGGCGGCTATCGCTGTGGATATAGTCCAGCAGGCCGGCGCCTTTCGGGCACAGTGCCCCGCGGTTTACCGGGTGATCCGCGTCGCCTTCGATATGGAAAATCGTCGATTTGGCGTTTTTTGCCCCATCGCCCAGGCTATACATCAATAAACCGCAGCCTACGGAACAGTAGGTACAGGTGTTGCGGGTTTCTTTGGCGCGCAATAATTTGTAGTTGCGCGTTTCCGCTAACGCAGCCTTTGGCGCGAAGCCTAATGCTGCCACCGTGGTCCCAGCCATCCCGCCAGCGCAGATTTTAAAAAACTGTCTGCGATTGACGTCCATTGCTTTCCCTAATGCTTATCAGTGGTTTTTTAGTCATGGCAAACTAACAGTAATAACCCAAGCGTTATTGAGGGAAATCAACATAAGGGAGAGTTAGCGGGAAAATACTCCTTAATAAGTAGCCAGCGGTGCGGGGAGTAATCCTTAATTTACCGCCATCAGCTCAAATTCGGTAAGTGGTTAATTTAAATTATTAATTTCAAGTGAAAACTATCTGTGAATATTGTAGATAAACCTGTTTCACTGATTGCCGGGAGAATTATCGACGGCATTTACTTATCCATTTCCGAATGGGTATGGTTTTTAAGTGGTTATTTTCTTGAAAGAAATAGAGTTAATTTGGAATTTGCTTCGCAAAGTTAATACGCGATCCGATCGAATCGTTGAATAGTTCGTTTTGCAAGCAACAATAGGTGGGGAACTAGCCGCGAGAATGACGGATAGATTTTTTAAGGACGGAAATCATGATGCAGACCTACCTGACGTTGCGTGCGTTGGCGAGGGGGATTAACCCAGAAACGGGGGAGTTTTTGAATCACACCTCGCTGGTTCATTCCCCAGAGACGATCCGGATGCTGTTTGCCCTGGCGGATGAGTTTTACGCCGAGCGAGAACGGGTGAAAAAGGCAAAGTTATCGCCCGAGGAGCGGCGGCAGAAAAATATTGCCGAGGGTAGGCCCGCTAACTTCAATTTCCCCTGGTCGGAAGACGACAGGAAGCTATTGGAGGAAGGCTACAGCGGTGGCAAAACGATAGAGGCGTTAAGCGTGGAGCTTGGGCGTTCACTGCGCGGCATTGCGGTTCAGCTTGAAAAGATGGAGCTGATCACCGAAGAGCAGGCCGCCGCTTATAACTGACCGGGTTAAGCCTCCCTTCTGGAGGCCACTTGTCCGCTAGCTTCAATCTACCGGCGAGGTGGGTAGGCGAACGATGTCCTGATTGTCGTTACCCATCCAATAGACGCCTTCTTTTGCCCAGAAGGGGCCTTCGACAAAGTCGAGCAGGCCGGAATACTCTTCGTAGAGCTGCTTGCCGTTTTTGTCATAAACCCGCATGTAGCCCGAGTAATGCCCGCCATCGCCAGGCATGGTGAAGCGCGGAATAAACTCGAAGGTTTTATAATTGCGCACTACATACTGCTGGTTAGGGCTCCACTCTTCGTATCGCAGTGTCCCTTGTTTCCACCACAGGTAGCTGCCAACAATGGCCGCCACCAGGATCGCCAGCGCTGCCCAGCGCTTACGCTCGCGTACCAGAGTTTCCTGGCTTTTTATTTTTGGCATTTGTATGCTTTCCTGAGGGGGGGATGTTCATTTTTGCCGTCGTCTATTAGCAAACCGCTCTCACCTATCTTGCCGGAACGACTATTGTAGTGGTAATGATGAGCCGGAAAAACAGAACTTGTGATGCCGGGGGTAAAGTGAACAAAGTTGCAGCAATAAAAAAGGTATTTGGGGAATCTATGGGAGCCACATTGGTTGGTTACTCTACCGCAGAGATCTTTTTTGACCAGTGGGAGCCATGGAATGATTTACCTATCAGGCTGGTGTTTGATAACGGACAGATAATAGCTGTCGCTTGGTCCAAGTTCGATGATCTGTGGCCTTCAAATGATCTATCGTTACCCTTCGATATCTATGATAGTCAGGTTCGCTGGGTTGAAAACGCGATTGAAGATGTTAACCCGTTGCTCGGTGGCGTTATCTTATCGGTTTCTCTTGGACAGGGTTACCTGGAAGTAGAAGAGCAAAAAACTCCCTTGGACTCGCGCCTCATCATTGAAACCGATCGGGGCGTGATGGAAATCTTCAATGCGCTTGATGAAAATGGATATGCTTATCTCTCCACCCGCCCACAAGATCTAACGCAGTGTGTACCTTAACGTTATTCCGGCATACCAATATCGCCGCTTTTCAACATGTGGGCTCGATAACCGCTAGATATTGAGCATACCTTCCCGCAGCAGAGCCAAGACAATATCCATTTGATGATTCGGGGCCTTTTTGGCGTCGGCGACCACTGCCCACAACTGTTTTTTATCAGGTTCACCGCCAGCTTGAAGAAGTGCTGCTGCATCAACTGCATATCTTTTATTAACATTTCCCTTTCTAACGCCATAATCGCCAGCAGGAATGCCGATAATCAGCCCTTCCTCGCTGAGCCCAAGAAATGCGTTACGTGGACACCCCTTCACTCTGGACGGTTTTTGAATGGGGTAATACTCCATCATCGTTTTATCCCATTCTTGACGCATATCGAGTGATGATTTTCCTTGGTTTTTTCTTACCGTATCAACGGCTGCCTGCGCATATTTGGACATAGGAACACCTCGATTGGTGATATTAAAAAGCCCGCGGTTATGCGGGCTCTCTGTTCAATGATGACGCTTAAAACTTACTCGATATTCTGAATTTGCTCGCGCATCTGCTCAATCAACACCTTCAACTCAATGGCTGAGGTAGTCACTTCGGCATTGATCGACTTGGACGCCAGCGTATTCGATTCGCGGTTGAATTCCTGCATCATAAAGTCGAGGCGACGGCCAACGGCTTCCTTCTTCTTCAGGATGTTGTGCGTCTCTTTGACGTGCGCTTCCAGGCGGTCCAGCTCTTCGGCGACGTCGATACGCTGTGCCATCAGCACCAGCTCCTGCTCCAGGCGAGTGTTTTCCAACTGCACTTGGGCTTCTTCCAGCTTGCTGACCAAACGTTCGCGCTGCCATTGCAGGATATTAGGCATCTGGGCGCGTACTTTGATCACTTCGGCGCTCACGCCGTCGAGGCGTTGCTCGATCAGGGCTTTCAGCGCGGTGCCTTCGCTTTCGCGTGCCACGATGAAATCATCCAATGCGCCTTCCAGCGCCTGCATCAGCTCATTGCTGATGAGGTCCAGATCCTGTTCCTGAGCGGACATCACGCCCGGCCAGCGCAGGACGTCGATTGGATCGATTTCCCCTTCGTCGCTCTGCATTTTGACCCAGTTGGCGGCTTCAACCAGCTGCTTGGCCAGTTTTTCGTTCAGGATCATCGAGCTTTGCGCGCTTGGGTCGAGCTCAAAGCGCAGGTTGCACTCCACTTTGCCACGTGTCAGGCGGCCACGGATACGCTCGCGGATCACTGGCTCGAGGCTGCGGAACTGCTCAGGCAGGCGGATGTAGGTTTCTAAGTAGCGTTGGTTAACGGAACGCAGCTCCCAAGCTGCGCTGCCCCATTCACCCTTGATTTCACGCCGGGCGTAGGCGGTCATGCTGCGGATCATTGTGCGTACCCGTAAATAGGAAAAGATGGAACGATTATAGCGTTGCACCTGCGGGCAGGATAGGCATAACGTCACGAAGCCCGTATAATGCGCAGCCAAACGTTAATAAGAAGCCGGAGAGAGCCCATGCGTCCTGCAGGCAGAGCACCACAACAAGTTCGCCCCCTGACACTGACCCGTCACTACACGAAACACGCTGAAGGTTCAGTGCTGGTTGAGTTTGGCGATACCAAAGTTTTGTGCACCGCCACGGTAGAAGAGGGCGTTCCGCGCTTTTTGAAAGGCCAGGGGCAAGGGTGGATCACCGCAGAATACGGCATGTTGCCGCGTTCGACCCACAGCCGTAATGCCCGCGAAGCGGCCAAAGGCAAGCAGGGTGGCCGTACGTTGGAGATCCAGCGCCTGATCGCTCGTTCACTGCGTGCCGCGGTGGATCTGAAAAAGCTCGGTGAGTTCACCATCACTCTGGACTGCGATGTGCTGCAAGCCGATGGCGGTACCCGTACCGCTTCTATCTCCGGAGCCTGTGTGGCACTGGCCGATGCGCTGAATGCGCTGGTTGCCGCCGGTAAACTGAAAGCCAACCCGATGAAGGGGCTGGTGGCGGCGGTTTCTGTCGGCATCGTTGGCGGCGAAGCGCTGTGCGATCTGGAGTATGTGGAAGATTCCGCCGCAGAAACCGATATGAACGTGGTGATGATGGAGGATGGCCGCATGATCGAGGTGCAAGGCACCGCCGAGGGTGAGCCGTTCAGCCACGATGAGCTACTGGCGCTACTGGCGCTGGCCCGAGGGGGCATCGAAACCATCTTCCAGGCGCAGAAAGCGGCGCTGGCAGACTGATTTTTAAAGGCGACCAAGCAGTCGCCTTTTTTATGCCCGGAAATCGGGCTGCAATAGAACTAAAGTTACCGACCAAATTAGGAGAAGCAGTAATGAAAGCCTACCAGCGCCAGTTTATCGAGTTTGCGCTCCGCAAGCAGGTATTGAAATTCGGCGAGTTCACCCTGAAATCCGGCCGTACCAGCCCCTATTTCTTCAATGCCGGCCTGTTTAATACCGGGCGTGATCTGGCGCTGTTAGGGCGTTTTTATGCCGAAGCGCTGGTGGATTCCGGCATCGAGTTCGATCTGCTGTTTGGCCCAGCCTACAAAGGTATCCCGATCGCGACCACCACCGCAGTGGCATTGGCAGAACATCACAATCTCGATGTGCCTTATTGCTTCAACCGTAAGGAAGCCAAGGAACATGGCGAAGGCGGCACGCTGGTAGGCAGCCCGTTGCAGGGCCGCGTGATGCTGGTGGATGATGTGATCACCGCCGGGACGGCCATCCGCGAATCGATGGAAATTATCAGTGCCCATAACGCCAGCCTGGCTGGTGTGCTGATTTCTCTCGATCGTCAGGAGCGTGGCCGTGCCGACATTTCTGCGATCCAGGAAGTGGAGCGTGATTATCACTGCAAAGTGATCTCGATTATTACGCTCAAGGAGCTGATTGCTTATCTGGAAGAGCAGCCGGAAATGGCCGAAAGCCTGGTGGCAGTGCGAGCCTATCGCGAGCAGTACGGGGTTTAAAATAATAGCGCCGGGTTCAACCCGGCGATATTTGTTACTGTAGTTGTGCCGCTAATAGCGGCCAGCGGGCATCGAAATCCTGCGTTGGGCGGTAGCGGAATTCAGAGCGAATATAGCGCGACAGCATCCCTTCACAGAAGGCCAGGATCTGGCTGGCCAGCAAGGTCTCATCGACGATAAAGCCCTTTCCTTCCCGGAGCTTACGTTCCTTCAACACCTGACGCAGTTGCGCTTCAATACGCTCGAACAACTGGTTGATCCTGCCCTGAAGGCGATCTTGCTCAAACATCAGCGCGTGGCCGGTCATGATCCTGGTCAGGCCTGGGTTGCGCTCTGCAAACCCCAGAACCAACAGCACAATCAGGCGTAGGCGGTTGAACGTCTCTTTTTCATCCTGCAAGATCAGGTTGATGCGCGTTATCAGGCTATCTTCAATAAACTCGATCAGGCTATCAAACATCCGCGTCTTGCTGGGGAAATGCCGATAAAGGGCAGCCTCAGAGACACCAACGTTTGCGGCAAGCTTGGCTGTGGTAATGCGCTGGCTGCCGTCGCTGGATTCCAGCATCTGGGCTAACGCCTGCAATATCTCCTCACGCCGATTCCTTTTGGTATTTTCTTTTTCTGCCATGTTTGATTAGACCCTTGCTAAAACGGCTTATCCCCTCAATCTCTTCGGGTATAGATTTGCGAAAACCCGCGCACCGGCCGTTGCAGAGTAAACTCTGTGCGGCTTATAAGATCGCTGTTGTACGGTGTAATGGCTAACAGGTCTTTCAGACCCTTATTCTCCGTGCGTTACTCTCAATTGCCAGACCAACCGTGCCACATTGCAAGCGGCGCGGTTGCAGGCGCCATCCCTGTAAATCATTCGGTTACGGTCAGGTTCTATTGGCGACCAGAATGGCCAAAACCACCGGTACCCCGTTCGCTGCTATCGAACTCTTCCACCAGATTAAACTCGGCTTGCACTACCGGCACAAATACCATCTGCGCGATGCGTTCACCCGGCTCGATAGTGAAGGATTTCTGGCCACGGTTCCATACGGACACCATCAGCTGGCCCTGATAATCGGAATCGATCAGGCCAACCAGGTTACCCAGCACTACGCCGTGTTTATGGCCCAGACCGGAGCGCGGCAGGATCACTGCAGCAAGACCGGTATCGGCGATGTGGATGGCCAGGCCGGTAGGCAGCAGGGTGGTTTCGCCTGGTGCCAACTCAACCGCGCTGTCCAGACAGGCGCGCAGATCAAGCCCGGCAGAGCCTGGGGTGGCATAGGTTGGCAATGGGAAATCTTGACCGATACGTGGGTCAAGGATCTTAACGTCGATTTTTTTCATCATAACGGCTGACTATCTCGTCTAGTAAACGTTGGCCAAGGAGTGCCTTGTCGCTATGCGGCAGGCGCTTGTCTCCATCCTGCCAAAAAAGATGCAGGGCATTGGTATCACTGTTAAAACCGTGCTCTGCAAGCGATACATCGTTAGCGCAGATTAAATCCAGTTTTTTACGCAGTAGTTTTTGTCGCGCATATTCTTCCACATTCTGGGTTTCAGCCGCAAACCCGACGACAAAGGGACGATTTTTGCTCATTGCGGCAACGCCCGCGACAATATCCGGATTCTTGATCATCTTGAGGATGATTTCATCACCCTGCTTTTTGATTTTCTCATCGGCAATCTGTTCTGCCCGGTAATCCGCCACGGCGGCGCAGGAGATAAAGATGTTCTGCTGCGCGGCGTACTGTTGTACCGCTTGCTCCATTTCCAGCGCGCTGACGACATCCACACGGGTTACCCAAGACGGTGTAGGCAGGCTGACCGGCCCGGCGACCAACGTGACTTGCGCACCGCGAGCGGCGGCGGCCTTGGCGATAGCAAAACCCATCTTGCCGGAGCTGTGGTTGCTGACGAAACGCACCGGATCCAGTGCCTCACGGGTGGGGCCCGCGGTGATCATAATCTTTAAATGTTGCAGATCCTGCGGCGCAGAGAAATGAGCGTTAGCCCGTTCCACTATCGCCAACGGATCCAGCATGCGGCCAGGCCCGATATCACCACAGGCCTGGCTCCCGCTGTCTGGCCCCCACAGCAGCACACCACGCCCTTGTAGGGTCTGTAGATTGGCCTGAGTAGCGGCAGCGCGGTACATCTGTTGGTTCATGGCCGGTGCTGCCGCGATCGGGGCATCGGTAGCCAGGCAGACCGTGGTCAGCAAATCGTTGGCCATGCCGGCGGCAACGCGGGCCAGCAGATCGGCGGTGGCCGGGGCCAGGATCACCAGATCGGCCCATTTGCCCAATTCAATATGGCCCATGGCGGCTTCTGCTGCGGGATCCAGCAGATCGTCGAAAACCGGATAGCCGGAAACGGCCTGCAGCGTCAGTGGGGTAATGAAGGCTTTGGCAGCGCTGGTCATCACCACTCTTACCTCGGCGCCTCTGTCGCGCAGGCGGCGCACCAGCTCAGGGCATTTGTAAGCGGCAATACCGCCACTGATGCCAAGCACAATATGTTTGCCGGAAAGTCCCGTCATCATGATTGTCCGATTGAAATCCGAAAGAGGCGAACATTTTAGCATAACCGCCGCCAGGTGGAGCGATTCTGCTGTGTATGCAGCCAGTTACATGCGGGTTTTCGTAACACTTCGCAATATTATCAATCACCTGTCGCACGATGAAATTCCCCGTGACATGCTGCTGTAGCAGGCAGGGAGGTGGCAATGAGCAATCAGGATATGTCGTTATGGCCTGGGGCTTTGGCACCCAGGGAAAAATTGATGCGTGATGGCGCAGCGGCGCTCTCCGATAGGGAGCTGTTGGCAATTTTCTTGCGAACCGGGCTACCTGGGGTTCACGTCTCACAGCGGGCCGAACAGTTGCTGACGCACTTTGGTTCGCTGTATCACCTGGTTTCGGCGGACTACGAACAATTTCATAGTCAGAAAGGGTTGGGGATTGCCACCTATGCGCAGCTGCAGGCAATTTCCGAATTAGCCTTCCGGCTGTTTTCCGGCCCCCATTTGTTGGAAAACGCGCTGCTGAACCCGAAAATTACCCAGCATTACCTGCACAGTTTGCTGGCTCACCATGAGCGAGAGGTGTTTTTAGTGTTGTTTTTAGACAATCAGCACCGGGTTATTCGCCATCAGGAGATGTTTGCTGGTACCATCAACAGCGTCGTTGTCCACCCAAGAGAAATTGTGCGTGCGGCGTTGAAGGCTAATGCAGCAGCCCTCATTCTGGCGCATAATCACCCTTCGGGTAAGGCTGAACCCAGTCACGCCGACCGTTTGATAACCGAGCAAGTGGTTAATGCTTGCCGATTATTGGAGATCCGAGTGCTCGATCATTTGGTGATAGGCCGGGGTGAATGCGTCTCTTTTGCCGAGCGCGGATGGCTATAAGCAACTTTTTCGCGATCCTTGAGGGATCTTTAGCTGTTCGGGACTTGAGCACTTACGCTTCAGAGCGTATACTACGCCACCTTTGAGAATCTTGGGTTTGGCGTTAAGAGCCTATCTCAGCAGGTTTCCAACCTGATGTGAGGTTTCTGACCTGATGACGAGAGTCTCCTCAGTATGAAGTTTGCTGAGATGGGCTCTAAAAGCCTGACGAGGCGGCCATACCCTATACGAAGCTCGAGCTGATTTGATTTTTGGAGAATAAGACATGTCACGAGTCTGCCAAGTTACTGGCAAGCGCCCGGTGAGCGGTAACAACCGTTCCCACGCAATGAACGCGACCAAACGCCGTTTTCTGCCTAACCTGCACTCACACCGTTTTTGGGTTGAGGCTGAGAAGCGCTTTGTAACTCTGCGTGTATCTGCTAAAGGTATGCGTGTTATCGATAAGAAGGGTATTGAGACGGTCTTGGCCGATCTGCGTGCCCGTGGTGAGAAGTATTAAGGAACTGCATCATGGCTAAAGGTGTTCGCGAGAAGATCAAGCTGGTTTCTTCTGCTGGTACTGGTCACTTCTATACCACCACGAAGAACAAGCGTACTAAGCCGGAAAAATTGGAACTGAAGAAATTCGATCCAGTTGTCCGTCAACACGTGATCTACAAAGAAGCTAAAATTAAATAATTTTAGTGGATTAATGAAAACCCGGCCTAGGCCGGGTTTTTTCATTTTATAGGGGTAGCAAACGGAGAGGGAGCCAGTCATGCCTGAATTACCAGAAGTCGAAACCAGCCGCCGCGGTATTGAGCCTTATCTTGTTGGCCACAACATCCAGTACGCAGTGGTGCGTAACGCTCGCCTGCGTTGGCCGGTCTCCGAGCAGATCCTGGCGCTGAGCGATCGGCCGGTACGCAGCGTACAGCGCCGTGCCAAGTATTTGCTGATCGAGTTGGACCATGGCTGGATTATCGTACATCTGGGGATGTCTGGCAGCTTACGTATGCTGGCAGAGGAAACCGAGCCAGGTAAGCATGACCACGTCGATCTGGTGATGAGCAACGGTTTTATCCTGCGCTACACCGACCCGCGCCGCTTTGGTGCCTGGCTGTGGTGTGACGATCTGGCCGCCAGCAACGTATTGGCTCATCTTGGCCCGGAACCGCTGGGTGAAGAGTTCAATGGCACCTACCTGTACGAAAAATCCCGTAACAAGCGCACGCTGATCAAGCCTTGGTTGATGGATAACAAGCTGGTGGTTGGCGTGGGGAATATCTATGCCAGCGAATCGCTGTTTACCGCCGGGATCCTGCCGGATCGTCAGGCGGGATCCTTGACCAAGGCTCAGGCGGATCTGCTGGCCGAAACCATCAAGGCGGTGCTGCTGCGTTCAATTGAACAAGGGGGAACAACGCTGCGTGACTTCCTGCAGTCGGATGGTAAGCCGGGGTATTTTGCGCAGGAACTGCAGGTCTATGGCCGGGCAGGTGAACCCTGCCGCGCCTGTGGCACACCGATCGAGAGCGCCAAACACGGGCAGCGCAGCACCTTCTTCTGCCGCCGCTGCCAGCACTGATTACTGCGCGGCGAGCTTTTCCATCAGCGCTTTGGTGACGACATCCGGCAAGAACGGTGCGATGTCGCCGCCATGACGTGCCACTTCCTTTACCAAGGAAGAAGAGATAAATGACCACTGCTCGGAAGGCATCAGAAACACGCTTTCCAACGTTGGCATCAGATGGCGGTTCATGTTCGCCAGCTGCAATTCATATTCAAAGTCGGACACCGCCCGCAGGCCGCGTATCAGAATATTGGCGTTCTGATGGGCGGCGAAGTGCGCCATCAACTCGCTGAACCCCAACACCTCGACGTTATCCAGATGAGAGGTCACCTGCGTGGCCAGGGCAACGCGTTCTTCCAGCGAAAACAGCGGTTTTTTGCTTGAGCTGGCGGCAATGGCCAGGATCACGTGATCAAACATCAGTGAGGCTCGGGTGACCAGATCCAGATGGCCGTTGGTCAGTGGATCGAAGGTACCTGGGTAGATGGCTTTGTTGCTCATGGTTCACTTCTCTGAATAGTTGCGGCCCAATGCCCACAGTGCGGCATATTTATTGAAGGTATATTGCGCGTTGACCACGGCTAACAGCAAGCCCTGTTTGCCGTCGAGGAAACCGGCCCGCAGCAGCCAGGTTTTGCAGAACGCCCCTAGCGTGTGGGTGAGGATCGACAGATAACCGCAGCGCTTACCGGCCTGGTGGCGTTGGATTGCCCACTGCTCGGCGTAATGCAGCTGTTTGCGCTGGAAGGCAAAAAAGTCACGGCAGGTCAGGTGTAGCAGATCGCCTTGCAGCGGTACGACTTTTGCGCCGCCGGTGTTGAGGGATTCATGGACCAGATCGTCGTTATAGCGATAGCGCTGATTGGCATACAGCCGGTTGACCCGATCGGGATACCAGCCGCTGTGGCGCATAAAGCGGCCAAGAAACAGGTTACGGCGCCCCAGGCTGTAGACGACGTTATCGTCGGCGTTGGTTAAAACCTGCTCGATGGAGTGGCGCAATTCTGGCGTGACGCGCTCGTCGGCGTCGATCATCAGCACGTAATCCTGAGTGGCGTAGCTTTGTGCCTTCTGCCGCTGCTTGCCGAAGCCTTGCCAGTCGGTATGGGTAAACACCTTGGCACCCAGACTTTCCGCCAAAGCGACAGAGCCGTCGCTACTGCCGGAGTCGAGCACGATGATTTCATCAGCCCAGGCGACCGATTGCAGGCATTCGCTCAGCAACTCGGCTTCGTTTTTGGCGATCATCACTACCGACAGGCTGTTACGGTGGCTCATTCAGTGGCTCCGTGGCGGCAGGTGTGGCTCCAACAGCTGCAGCAGGCGTTGCAACGCACCCTGGTTCTGATACAACACTTCAACCGCGTGGCGGCCGTAATAGCGGCGATAATCTTCATCGGTCAGCAGCGTTTCTATCTCTTTCACCAAGGAATCGACATCGCTGATGGTGATCATCCCGCCCGCTTCGGAGAGTTTGGCGCAGATATCTTTGAAGTTGAACGTATGTGGGCCCATCAGCACCGGAATGGCATGGGCGGCTGCTTCCAGGGGGTTATGCCCCCCGCGCTCAACCAGGCTGCCACCGACGAAGGCCAGATCGGCAATGCCGTACAGCAGCATCAGTTCACCCATGGTATCGCCAATCACGACCTGCGTGCTGCTGGAAGGGATTTCGCCGCTGCTGCGGGTGGTGTAGCTGAAACCCGCTTTTTGCGTCAGTTCTTTGGCGGTTGGGAAGCGTTCTGGGTGGCGCGGTACCAGGATAAGTAATAGGTCGGGGTGTTTTTCCAGCAACCGGCGGTGGGCTTCCAGCAGAATGGTTTCTTCACCTTCGTGAGTGCTGGTGGCGATCCATACCGGGCGGCGTGGTGCCCATTGGCGGCGTAGCGTAACGGCTCTGGCCGCCAGCTCTGGCGTTACGGAGATATCGAACTTCAGGCTGCCGGTGACGGTCAGCTGAGAACGCTTCAGGCCCAGTTCGATAAAGCGCTCGCCGTCTTCCTGATTTTGCGCAGCGATCAGGGTAATGCGGCGCAGGATATCACGGATAAAACCGCCGATTTTC
Organism: Serratia sp. 14-2641; assembly: GCF_001692375.1. NCBI lineage: Bacteria > Pseudomonadati > Pseudomonadota > Gammaproteobacteria > Enterobacterales > Yersiniaceae > Serratia > Serratia sp. 14-2641. The sequence continues at coordinate 83,866 of NZ_LXKR01000008.1, forward strand.
TTGTAGCCAGCCGCTGAGCGGGCGGAAAGGCGCGCGTTGGCAATCACCAGCGGGATTTGGCGCTGATGCAGGGCGTTAATCAGGTTGGGCCACAGCTCGGTTTCCATGATGATCACCAACTTGGGATCCACCTGGTCGAGGAAACGGCGCATCGAACCTGGCAGATCGTAAGGCAGGTAGACATGATGCACATCTTTACCGAAAGCGGACTGCACCCGTTCGGAACCCGTTGGCGTCATTGTGGTCACAGTAATCGGCAAGTAAGGGTAACGATGGCGCAGGGCGCGAACCAGAGGGATCGCCGCCAGGGTTTCGCCAACAGAAACGGAATGCAGCATAATGCCGCCCGATACTACTTTCCCGGCGCAGAAACCATAGCGTTCCGCCCAGCGTTTACGGTAGGCTGGTGCTTTGCGGCTGCGCAGCAGTAAGCGGAGCCAGATCAGGGGTTGGATAAGGTAGAGTAGTACCTGATATAAACGGAGCAGCATTCTATCAATTTCATTTATATGGGTTATCCAGAATAGTACCATAACCGGAAGGGAAAGGCGCTAACTTGGTGGCTCGGTGTCAGGTTGGGACAACAGGCGAGAGATGTCGCCGATAGGTTTGTAATGAAGAATATTTTAATTATCCGCCGCGACAATATTGGCGATCTCGTGTGCACTACCCCGCTGATTGAAGGGGTGAAAACCGCTTACCCTGACGCCAACCTCTATCTGCTTATCAATAAAGTCAGCCAGGATGTGGTGAAAAATAACCCGCATCTCACCAAGGTGTTTGTTTATAAGAAGGCCAAACACAAGGCCAAGAATGAGACCACTCTTGGGGTATATTTTGAACGGCTGATGATATTTTTACAGCTGAGAAAAATTAAGTTTGATGCAGCTATTCTGGCTAACCCGGTGCCGTGCAAATATAGTCTGCGTCTGGCAAAAATGGCCGGGGTCAAAAATATTATCGGCGCAGATCTTGGTACCAGTGAAATTCATCACCCTTTCCGCGCGGCGGATTTTCACGGCAAGCATCAGGTGGAACACACGTTCAGCTACCTGTCTGCCATCACCGACCGCTCCATTGCCATTCCTCCAGTGAAGGTCTTCCTCACTGCGGAAGAACAGCAGCAAGCGCAGCAACGTTTACACAGCCTGCTGCCCCCGGTTGAGCGGGTGTTTGCCGTGCATATCAGCAGCCGCAGCCCGAAACGGCGGTGGCCCATTGAGCGCTATGCAGAAATCATCAACCGCCTGGTTGCCGATCCTACCACCGGCGTGCTGATCTTCTGGTCCCCGCAGGGGACGCTGACGCCTGATGATATCGGCGATCAAAAGCGGGCGGAACAACTGTTGGCTGGTTGCCAGAATGAAAGGGTAGCACTTTACCCAACGGCCTCGGTACGCGAGCTGTTGGCCGGTTTCGAGTTATGCGACAGGGTGCTGTGCAGCGACGGTGGCCAGATGCATCTGGCCGCGGCATTGAATAAAAGCATGGTGGTCTTCTTTGGCGATACGGATAAAGAGTCTTGGCATCCGTGGAGCGGGCAATATCGGATCCTGCAAACCGAATCGGGTGATTGCATCGATGTTACCGTCGACGAGGTGTGGCAAGAAATACAGGCCTTGAATTAATTAACAACCAGGCAGGGTAAACCTGCCTGGACTTATTTCTTTAACGCCAGATACTGTCGGCAAATAGGCTCCAGGCCATAACTCAGCAGTTGCTGGTGATTAATGACCGGCGGCTGAGCATAAATCTCTGCCATTTTCTCCGCCAGTGAGGCTTCATTTAATTCCGCCAGAGCACGGGTCAACCCCGCCTTTTCCAGAATTTCCTCAGGCCCGCCAGGGCAGCGGGTGCTGACGACCGGCGTGTCGCACAGCAAGGCTTCAACCAGCACGTTACCGAACCCTTCACTGTCTGAACTGAGCACCAGCATCGCGGCGTGTTTGATCAGGGGATAGGGATTGGCCTGAAAACCGAGGAACAGCACGCGATCGCTAATGTTTAACTCTGTGGCAAGGCGTTTGGTCTCGTTGATTTGCGCTTCATTGCCAGCACCCACCAGTGCCAAAGGTGCCTGGATACCAGACAGTGCGTAGGCTTTCAGCAAGCGGTCGTGGCGTTTATGTGGATGAAAACGGCCCACGTGCACCAGATAGTCTTTGCCTGCCAGTTCACAAGGCTCTGCCGCCTGCTGTTCGATGGCGGCGATATCGAACGGGTTGTTGATCACCGCCAACTGGTTAGGAGTAATCCCCAGATTTTGCTGGAGATCGTTGCCTACCGCCTGCGAGACGGCAACGATATTCTGCCGCTGGTAGACGCCCGCGACCTTGCGGCGTTTCAGCCAGCGATCGAGGCCGGTACGGTGGCCGAGGTAGGAGGTGGACAGAATGCCGTGAATGCAGAACCACAGCCGAGTGCTGTCCAGCACTTTGCTATGACTGACGATACGATCGGTCTTATGCAGGTTGGAGAACACCAGGTCGTAACGGCCGTGCTGCTGCTCGTTGGCGGTAACCGCGCGATCCAACATCGCGGCGCGGCGTGCCAGCTCGGTCAGCTTACGCCAAGGCGATCGACAGTTGTCGCTGAGCACCTGATAATCAATGCCGGTGGGGATCGGGTAGTTGCAGACGTCCCGTAATGAGATCAGGCTGACATCATGCCCCAACTGCTGCATGCCCTGGCACAGGGTCAGTACCACCTTTTCTGCTCCGCCGCCCGGCAGGCCGTCGATAATCATCAGAATACGCATAAGTTAGTCCAGCAGTCGGTTATACAACGAGATGAGCTGTTCTGAGAGGTGTGCGGGCGTGGCAGACATGATACGCAGCCGCGCCGCCTCTCCCATGCTCGAACCCAAGGCTTGCCGTGGCAGTGCAACGATAGCCTCGGTGAGGGCGCTGACGTCCAATGCATCGCAGACGAAGCCGTTTTGCCCTGGAGTGATGAACTCAGCGCCACCGCAGGTGGTGCTGGTGATCACCGGCAGCCCGCATGACATGGCTTCCAATATCACGTTAGGGAACGGGTCGTACAACGTTGGTAGCAACAGGGCGTCGGCGGCCTGATAGAACGGCAACGTCTGTTTCTGCACGCCCATGAAGCGCACCCGGTCATCACAACCCAGCTTTTGTGCCAGTGAACGGTAACGCTTTTCAGCTTTATCCTTGCCTACCACCAGTAGGTAGCTGTCGGTGGCGGCTACGGCGCGAATTGCGGCTGCCAATCCTTTACGTTCAAAGCCTGAACCGACAAAGATCAGGCAGTGTGCCTGCTGTGGCAGCTGATATTGCGCCCGCAACTGCTGCCGCTGTTGCTCATTCGCCGGTAAAAACTTCTGATTGTCGATGGCATTGTAGATCACCGTGATTTTATCGGCAGGCACGCCGAAATCGGCGATGATTTCCCGTTTGATCATCTCGGCATTGCAAATCACCGCTTTCAGCTCTGGCGCGGCATACATGGCGCGTTCGGCACACATCACATAGCGGTGATAGCGGTTGGAGAACAGCCATTTGCGCCGCCACTCCGGCAACAGGCGTGCCCGTTGCAGCAGCCAGCGGCGATGGACGCCGTCACCGGCGCGATAGATATCACAGCCAGGGATGCGTTCATGGCTTTGCACCAGATCGAAGCTCTCTTTCTGCCACAGGGCCCGAGCTGCTTCGGCAAAGCCGCGTTCGCGGCTGATGCGCCCGAACTTCATCGGGTTGCACAGGTGGATGTGCCAGTTCGGATTGATGTCCCCCTGCCACTCGCGGGTGATGACGTTCAGATCCAGATCTTGTTGTTCCAGCGCCTCCAGGGCACGGGAAACGAAACGTTCTGCCCCGCCGTCCGGGCGGTATTTTTGGCGGACAATCGCCAGGCGAAATGCTTTCATGCAAGCGTGCTCCGCGCGGCTGCAATCACCACGTCTGTAGGAATAAGGTCCAGGTAGCGCTCATCGGTGCCGGTATTGATGGCATCCGGGTCCGGCAGGCTGCCGTAGTCCCCGGCCCAAATGACCTGACCGATAACTTGCCAGGGGCGCCAGAATACCAGCTTGGATGGCCCGAACAGCGCTACGCAGGGCGTCTGTAATGCCGCCGCCATATGCATGGGGACAGAGTCCACCCCGATAAACAGTTTGGCATGGTCGATCAACGCCGCCAGCTGACGCAGGGTCAACTGCCCTGCCAGAGAAACCACCCCTTGCTGTGGGCACTGTTTCAGTATTTGCGCCACCATGTCCTGCTCTTTGGCATCTGGACCCGAGGTGATCACCAACTGGTGCCCTTCGGCCTGCAATGCGCTGATGGTGGCCGCCATTTTTTCTTCGCTCCAGCATTTAAAGAACCAGCGCGAAGTGGGTTGTACCACGATATAGCTTCCGGTGACGCCATTTTGTTGCAAAAGCTGGTGGCTAGCCTGCCAATCTTGTGGGCTGTAGCTCATGGTGACCTGCTGATTTTGCTCAGGTAAACCCAGAGGTTGCAGCAGAGAGAGGTTTTGTTCAACGGTGTGCAGATGCTCGTGCCCGGCTACCGGCACCAACTGAGTGTGGCAATAGCGCCACAGAAAACCACGGCGCTTGGGGAAATCGAACCCCAGACGAATGCGCGCACCGGTGAGGCGAGTAATCACCGCGCTGCGCCACTGGTCGGCCAGGTTGACCACCAGATCGTAGCGTTGTGCCTGCAACTGACGGATCAGATGCAGTTCGTGGCCCAAGTGTGCCTTGGTGCCCTGTTTTTTCCACTGGCGATCGATGACAAAGATTTGCGACAGCGCCGGGTTGCTCGCCAATATCTCCTGCGTTTCTTTGTACAGCAGGATGTCGATCTGAGCATCGGGATAGTTCTGCCGCAGCGTATTGATGACCGGAGTGGTCAGCAGCATATCGCCATGATGGCGCAGCTTGACGATCAGAATACGCTGTATGGGCGTGGCAGAAACAGGGGCTGGCGCGTCGTTCATAGTCAGTCGCTTTCAGGGAAACCAATCTTTGATTCTAAATGACCCGATTGCATGTGGCTACTGTTGCTAGGTTTTCTTGCCTGCGCAGAAAAAAATAGTGGCGTAGGGTGACAATTACGGCTCAATGTTGTCCAAACGAGGCAATAAAGTCGTTTGCCCTGAGGGATCGGGCTGCGTAACATAATGTCAATCTGTGACTATCAGGTTCCCAATGTATGACTAAACCGGCGTTTCTTATCACGATTGATACCGAAGGCGATAATCTGTGGCAAAACCACGACCGCATTTCGACCGAGAACACGCGTTTTTTGCCGCGCTTTCAGGCGCTGTGTGAAAAATATGCCTGCAAGCCGGTTTATCTGACCAACTATGAAATGGCGGTGGATACACAGTACGTTGAATTTGCCCGCGACGTGATAGCACGCGGCACCGGCGAAGTGGGCATGCACCTGCACGCCTGGAACAGCCCACCGCTGACGCCGCTCACCGATGATGACTGGCGGCATAAACCCTATCTGATCGAATACCCGGCCGACCAAATTCGCGCTAAGGTCGATCATATGACCAAGCTGCTGGAAGATACTTTCCAGACCAAGATGCTCAGCCACCGTGCCGGGCGCTGGGCGTTTAATGAGTTTTATGCCTCATTGCTGCTGGAATATGGCTATCAGGTCGATTGTTCCGTCACCCCGCGAGTGAACTGGCAGTATTCGCCCGGCAATCCGCAGGGCAACGGCGGGACCGACTATCGCCATTTTCCCTCGCAGGCCTATTTTATCGATCCGGCCAATATCGCCAAACCCGGTAATTCCACGCTGTTGGAAGTGCCAATGAGCATTCAGTATAAACATTCGGCGTTGATGAATGCGGTGAAGCAGGGCTATGACCGCCTGCGGGGTAAAAAGCGTTCGCCGTCGGTACATTGGCTACGGCCTTCCGGTAATAATCTGGACAAGATGAAGCTGGTGGTCGAACGCTCTCTGGCGCAGGGGCACGATTACGTCGAATTTATGCTGCACTCCTCCGAGTTTATGCCGGGAGGTAGCCCAACGTTCAAGACCGAGCAGGATATTGACGCGTTATATCGCGATTTGGAGCAGCTGTTTGCCTGGTTGCAACAGCGCACGGTTGGCATGACCTTGGCTGAATACTATCAACTGAAAGTGAATTAACATGTCAAAAAAATGGAAAATCAAGGCCGCTGACTGGTTCTTGCGGCGCTATACGGCAAAGCACGGCCGTTTCCAGCCGCCAGCGACTTTCGACAGCCGTCTCCAGTTCGAGAATATCGTGATTTATTCTACGACGGCGCTGGGGGATTTCATGTTCAATACCCCGGTGTTAAGAGCGATGCGCGAACGCTATCCGGCGGCGCATATCACGCTGGTGGTACATGAAAAGAATAGGGAACTGGTAGAAAACGGCCGCTATTACGATCGCGTAGTTTACTGGAACAGCAAAATAAAGACCCTGAGGCCGCTGTTGAAATCGTTGCGTGAGCATCAGCCTGATTTGGCGCTGATCATGCATTCACATCTGCCCTATGACATTATCAGCGCCATTATGGCCGGGGCTAAATATGTCATCCGGGATAACTACAGTTCGGGGATCTGCGGGCTGGAGCCTTGGTTGACCAACTACGTATTCCATTATTACGGCCACTTTATCCGCCGTAAGCTGGAGTTGGTTTCTATTCTGGGCTGCCGCAGCGACGATCCGACCATGGAAATACCGGCCCCTTATACGCCAGGCATTAAAAACCCTGATTTCTGTACCATTGGTTTCCAGCTAGGTGCATCAACAGAATCACGTTGCTGGCCGGTGGGGCACTTTGCCAAGCTGGCGGATATGCTGGTTGCTCGCTATGACAACATGCGCTTCGTGCTGATCGGCGCGCCGATGGAGGAAGGAAAAGCCCAACAGTTCCAGCGGCTGATCAATGCCAATACCCAGGCCTGCGTTGATAACCAGATCGGCAAAACCGGGCTGCAAGGGGCGCTGACGCTGATTAGCAGCCTCGATGTGCTGGTGACCGGCGATACCGGGCCGCTCCATCTGGCGGTGGCCTTGAAAACCAAAACCATCAGCCTGTTTGTCACCGCCGATCCGCGCTCAACCGGGCCTATCCAGGATCAGCAGTTGCACCGTATCATTCATCAGTCACGCACGGGCTACACCATGCCATTGGAAGCGGAAGGCCCGGTGGGTGTTATACAACCGCAGCGAGTTTTTGATGAAATCGTGGCCCACGTGCCGCTGAACCCTTGAGAAAAAAACGCATCGGTCACCCGGTGCGTTTCTTCAGCCATCGACGGATTTTAGACAGGCAGCTATCCACGCGCGCGAAACGCATCTGGCGGACTTTCTTGTGCGGAACGTCGCTGTTGCTACACAGGACCGCCGTTTGGCGCAGGATCGCCAGGGTTTCCGGCGGGTAGCGATAATAGCCGTAAACCGCCTTCGACATGGCCTTTAACTCTGAGAAAGCGTTGGCGAGCATCAGGGCGGCTAACTGCCGCAGTGGTTCATCACCGCGATGAGCGTCCACGAAGCGCAGCATTTTCTGCATGGCAAACAGCATATCTTCACTATCTTTCGCCCGAATATTGCGGGTGATCCCCCGGTCATTATCCCGATATAAGTAGAGCGGGTGGTCGAGATGAGCGATTTGGCGAGTTTTGAAATATTGGAACGGTGTGAAGATAACGTCTTCATAACGGCGGCCGTTTTCGAACGTATCCCCAGCCAGCAGCGTACGCCGGTAAATCCGGCTCCAGACGTGCCACATTGAGTGGGCAAACAGCGGCTTCAGACTGGCCAAGCCGTGCTGTTCGAAATCGTAGATGCGGTAGCGTACCTCGCTATTGGCGGGCACTGCTGGCGGGCTGCCAGAGAATTTCTGATAGTTGAAATCAATCAGGTCATCTCTGCCCGTGAGTAACAGTGGGCGCAGGAGCGCCAGATAGTCGCTGCTCAGCAGGTCATCGCCGTCCAGGAACGCGACATAGCGTCCGCTGACGTGTTGCAAACCGACGTTACGGGCGTGGGCAACGCCGCCGTTTGCCTGAGTAATGAATTTGCTATGCGGATGTTGTCTGGCAGCCAGGAACTGGCTCACCAGGGCCGCAGACGCATCGCTTGAGCCGTCATCGATAATCACCACTTCAATATCATCGTCGATCTGATCGTATAACGAGCTCAGGCTGGCGATGACAAAGTCTTCATTGTTGTAAATCGGTACAATAAAGCTGAGCAGCAGCGGTGACGAACTCATACTGACGGTTCCTGACGCTTTTTCACCGACAGCACGCTGGCGATGATGGCCAGGCAGAAGACTGCCGTGCCTTCGGTACTGAAGAAAATCACGTCGCTAAGCCCGTAGACAAACAGGCTGAAGGTCACCCCCAACAACAGCGCATTGCGATATGGCTTAAATGAGGAGATGAATAGGCCGATGTAGAGCGCCAGTAAAAACAAGCTTCCCCAGAGGCCTTTGAGCGAATAGGTTTCCAGCAGTTCGTTATGCAGATGCACGTTGATGTAAGGCGTTACCCCGTACAGCCGTGGCTCCTGCGCAACGATGGCGCGGATCTCTTCCCCACGCTGTTCGGCAGATTGCCCCAATGGTGCAAGCGAGCCAGTGCGTATGGCGATGACCTGCATCGTCAGGCGAGAAATAATCGAGTTATCCACTTCGGGCTGGTCGATCATTTGCAGATTGGTTTTGAAATCGGCAACGCGCTGTTCGATCTGTGACTTAAAGGCGAAGCCGCAGACTAATAGCAATACAGGTACTGAGGCAACTAGCTGGAGTTTATGCTTACGGGTCACCAGATCTTTGGTTGCCAACAGGGACAGGCAGATGGCAACGGGGTACACCAGTATGGCCGCCCGCGTTCCGGTGAGGATCAGGGTGGAGAAGGTGAGCAAGAAGCCAACAACATACAGCGGGATGCGATACTTGGTCCGCAGCATCAGTATCGCCTTCATCATGACCAGGCTGATGGCGGTCATCAGGTAGGCAACGACGGTGGCCCGGTCGAAGTTAAGCTCCACGCGCGCGATATCTAACCGCAGGCCCTGATAAAGCGCATAACCATTGACGGCCAAGCCGCAAGCCAGCGCCACGACAATAAAGGCGCGCTGCATGCAAAGGCGCTCGTTCAGCGCGATCAGCAAAATAAACGCTGTAGCAATCTGCAGCTTACCGGTCGACATATACGAGCGGTAAATGTTGATGTATTCGCCGGGCTGCTTGAAATGGTTCATCCAGAAAATCGTCCCCATGCCCACGCAGAAAAACAGCAGCGGCAGGATCAGGTTTCTTTTGTTTTTCAGGAAGTACCTCAAGTGCAGGCAAACGGCAATAAAGGAGATATAGCTGGAGACATAAAACAGGTTACGCCCCGTGTCGAAGCCGAAAGGGATGGTACAAAAGGCAATGGCGCATCCCAGATAGATCAGGTAGCTGAAAATGGGGTGCGGGGCTGTTTCTTTAAACATGGAGTAAGGTTTCCGGCTCACATTACGGTTAGGCAATAAAGGATTGCAGCGTGTCGTCGAATTCTGTTTTGAACAGAGCATAGCTGAAATGTTGAGCGGGGTAGTGCCGGGCATTCTGGCTCATCTGGTGATAGGTTTCCGTCACCAGCAGTTTCTCTACCGCATCCGCGCAATCGATATGCGACAACAGCTTCGGCGTGACCAGGCTGTCGGAGAGGGGATCGTAAACCTCGTGCGGGAAATCGACCTTGATGCCGGTTAACCGCAGGTGTTCTTCAATGGACACCGTCGGTGTCAGGCCGATGCCGCAGTAGCCGTCTTTCACCGCTTCCGGCTGGCCGTCGACCATGGGGAAGATCACCGGTACGCCAAAATAGAGCGACTCCATGCAGGATAAGCCGAAAGGTTCGGTGATCGGTGTGCTCATATAGATTTGTGTACGGTTGAAAAAATCCGCCACGTTATCCTGAAAGCCGCTGAAGACCACCCGCTCACCGAGCTGCAGCTTGGCTGCCAGGGCTTCAAACGCTGCCCGATCCGGGCCTTTGCCCGCAATTTCCAGATAAACGTCGTGCCCACGGCGCAGCAGCTCCTGCATCATCAGCAAAGAAACGCTGATGCCTTTCAGGCTCACCAGGCGCGAGGCGGTCCCAATCCTGATCGGCTGTGCCAATGATTTTGGCGTCTCACTGATCCCGGTGGGCGTTTTGATACGGTTAATCACCACCGGGTTCGGGCAAGGCAGATTAAAACGCAGCTCCATCACCCGTTTTGAGGCATGGGAGGCAGAAATCACGCCGTCCAGCATGGCGAAGAAGCGCAAGGTTTTGTGGTTTTTGGCGTAGCGCCATGAGCAGCCATGATCGTAGTAAACCAACTTGCCACGTTTAGGCTTGGCCGCCAGCCCTGGGATCAGATCCCACACGATAATTACGTCGGCGTTTGCGCGCTCGATTTTTCTTTGCAGCAGGTATTTGCGCAGAAACTGTGGGCAACGCAGAGGGAGCGCATTGAACAGCCGGTTGGCAAAGGTGACTTGCTGGTTCGACATTTGTTGACGGATCTCTTCGCCAACTTCGCTGCTGACACAAATCACCTGATTACTACCGTCGTGGGTATCATTGATATACTGCAGGAACAGGCGCTCAACCCCGCCCATCTTGCCTAAATTGATAATATGCAGCTTTTTCATTCAATAACCTTTTGCAGTTCTGTCCAAACGGCGTCGGCGGTGAGGGTGTCCATGCTTTTTTCCGGCGAAATCAGTGAGTGCTGATTCTGCCCGTAACCCCCAATCAGCCCCGGATCGGTCGGGCCGAACAGGGTGATATTCGGGCGATCCAGCGCGGCGGTCAGGTGGCTGAGCCCGGTATCTACCGACACCACGGCTTTGGCCCCAGCCAGCACTTCGGCAACCTGTTGCAGACTGAGCTTGGGCAACACTTCAACGTGTTCAAACCCTTCTGCCAGCCGTAAAGCGCGTTGGCGTTCGTGCTCAGCCCCCCAAGGTAGCTTGATGTTTATTCCGCTCGGAGCGATCAGCGCGATCAGTTCGCGCCAGTTTGCCTCCGGCCAGTGTTTTTCATCCCGCGTAGTGGCGTGCAGGAAAACCAGATATTGCCCGGCATCGGCAGGAGGGGAGCTGAGAAACCGAGCGGCAATGGCGTAATCACCCGTGCTCTGCGGCTTTGCATACCCTAGGCTCTTGGCGAACAGCTCGCGAATGCGTTCCACCGCATGTTGCTGCTTGTCGACCTCATGGCGATGATTATAGAACCAGCTGGCAAAAGGCTCACGGACGCTTTTGCAGTCCAGGCCGTGTTTGCTGCCGTGCGCGATACGAGTCACCAACGCCGCGCTCTTGATCAGGCCCTGGGCGTCGATCACAAGATCATAGTTGCGCTCCTGGACCTGGCGCTTGAAATCGCAGCGCTGCTGGCGCGCTTCACTGCCGAACCAGTTTTTACGCCAGCGGCGAATGGCCACCGGGATCACGCGATCCACCGCCGGATGCCAGGTAGGGATCTGGCTAAACCCCTCTTCCACCACCCAATCGAAGCGGATACCGGGGATGGCCTGCATCGCGTCGGTCAAGGCTGGCAGCGTATGGAGCACATCCCCCATCGAAGAGGTCTTTACGATCAGCACCTGCATGATTATTCCTCGCTGGCGGCTAGTAACGGCGTCAGCGCGTCTAACACCTGCTGTGGCTGGATGTCGATCAGGCTCTGGTGATAACCCTGGTCGGCATCGCCTTTGCGTACCTTGTGATAGCCACTGATCAGGCGGATCACCTTGGCCTGATGAGACAGCGGTGGGGTGAAATCCGGGCTGCTCGGGCCGTACAAGGCTATCAGCGGTTTGTTCAACGCCGCTGCAACGTGCATCAAGCCGGAATCGTTACTGACTACGGCCCGGCAGGAGGCCAACAGGATCACTGCCTGTTCGAGCTGGGTTTCTCCGGCCAGGTTGAAGCAGAAATCGCGAGATTTTTCTGCCAATGCGGCACGGATCTGCTCACCGGCCTCGTGGTCTTTGGCCGAACCAAACAGGGCGATTTGATAGCCTGCATCGATCAGCATCTGTGCCAGCGTGGCGTAATGGTAATGCGGCCAGCGTTTGGCCGGGCCGAATTCGGCGCCTGGGCAAAAACCGATAATGGGCCGGTGGTCGGTGAGATTAAACGCCGAAGTGGTTTCGGCAATCTCTTCGTCACTGACCTGCAACTGCGGCCAGAGTATCGGCTGCGGCAGATCTTCAGCGCGCTGTATCCGCTGCTTGTCGTAGGCCAGCGCGACGTAGCGCTGCACCATCAACGGGAATGCCGCTTTATCCAGTACGCGGAGATCGTTGAGCAGGCCGTAGCGCATCTCGCCGCGCCAGCCGGTACGCTGTGGCACGTTGGCAAAGAAGGGCACCAGGGCAGACTTGAATGAGTTGGGCAGCACATAGGCACGGTCATAGCCATTGGCGCGTAGCGCATGGCCAAGACGGCGGCGTTCGCCCAATGCCAGGGCACCATGGCCCAGCGGCATTGCCAACGCCTGGTTGACTTCGGGCATCCGCGCCAGCAGGGGACGGCACCAGGCAGGTGCCATCACATCGATTTCTGCCGACGGGTACTCGGCCTTCAGGGTGCGGTAGAGACTTTGCGACATCATCATATCGCCAACCCACGAAGGGCCAATGACCAGTATTTTCATACCGTGAGTAACTTCCTTCAGCGCTTAAGCGGGACGATTCAACCAGGCCATGTATTCTTTCACGCCTTCGGCCACGGTTTTGAACGGTGCGTCATAACCGGCCGCGCGCAGCTTGGTTTGATCGGCCTGAGTGTAAGCCTGGTAGCGGCCTTTCAGCTTTTCCGGGAACTCGATGTATTCCACGGCACCGGACTGATGGTATTCCACTACCGCATCGGCCACGGCTTGGAAGGTTTCCGCACGGCCGGTACCGCAGTTGAAGATGCCGGATACGCCGTTCTTCCAGAACCACAGGTTGACCGCCGCCACGTCGCCGACGTAGATGAAATCGCGCTTGAAGTTCTCGCTGCCGGCGAACAGTTTTGGATTTTCGCCGCGGTTGATCTGGTTGTTCAGGTGGAATGCAACGCTGGCCATGCTGCCTTTATGGCCTTCACGCGGGCCGTAAACGTTGAAATAACGGAAGCCACACACCTGCGAATCTGCTTCTGGCAGGATCTCGCGCACGTATTGGTCGAACAGGAATTTGGAGTAACCGTAAACGTTCAGCGGCTGCTCAAACTGACGCTCTTCGATAAAGTTATCGGTGCGGCCGCCGTAGGTGGCGGCAGAAGAGGCATACAGGAACGGGATCTGACGATCCAGGCAGTAATGCAGGATGTCTTTGGAATACTGATAGTTGTTATCCATCATGTATTTGCCATCCCACTCGGTGGTGGAGGAGCAGGCACCCTCGTGGAAAATGGCGTCGATGTCACCCAGATCGTCACCGGCCATGATGCTGGCGATAAAGTCTTCTTTATCGACATAGTCAGCGATATCAAGGTCGACCAGGTTAACGAATTTGGTGCCATCTTTCAGGTTATCCACCACCAGGATATCGCGATATCCGTTTTCATTCAGTGCCTTGATGATGTTGCTGCCAATCATGCCAGCGCCGCCAGTGACGATAATCATTGGGTTTACCCCTGTGTTCTTCCCGGTGGTGCACAATGCCCCACCCTATATGCTGCCTATAATAGCATTTCATGCCATTGGGAACATCGGTACGGCTCTTAATATCCCGTGCCGTTACATGATGCGCCGGTTTGCCGTGATATCTGCTGCAATTTTCAGATTCTCTGCGGTGGAATGTCGTCAGTTTGCTGGCAAAGCAGTAAAATATGCCGAAAATGCCCCTATCCTGGAGATGACCGAATGTCTGCGTCTTTTTACCAGCAGCTGGAACAGCAGCTTGCTACCACTCGCGCCGAAGGGCTGTTTAAACAAGAGCGCATTATCACTTCTGCCCAGCAGGCCGATATCTCGGTGGCCGATGGTCGCCAGGTGATCAACTTCTGCGCCAATAACTATCTCGGGCTAGCTAACCACCCGGAGCTGATCGCGGCGGCAAAGGCCGGGATGGACAGCCACGGCTTCGGCATGGCGTCGGTGCGTTTTATCTGTGGTACACAGGATAACCATAAGCAACTGGAACAAAAGTTGGCCGATTTCCTGGGAATGGAAGATGCGATCCTCTACTCCTCTTGTTTTGACGCCAACGGTGGCCTGTTTGAAACCCTGTTGGGCCCGGAAGACGCCATTATTTCAGACGCGCTGAACCATGCCTCAATCATTGACGGCGTGCGCCTGTGCAAGGCCAAGCGCTACCGCTATGCCAACAACGATATGGGCCAACTGGCCGAGCAACTGCAGCAGGCCAAGGCAGACGGTGCCCGCCACATCATGATCGCTACCGACGGGGTGTTCTCCATGGACGGCGTGATCGCCAACCTGAAGGGCGTGTGCGATCTGGCGGACCAATACGATGCGCTGGTGATGGTCGATGATTCCCACGCGGTGGGGTTTGTCGGCGCTAACGGGCGCGGGACGCACGAATACTGCGAAGTGATGGACCGCGTCGATATCATCACCGGCACTTTGGGTAAGGCGTTGGGCGGCGCTTCCGGCGGCTATACCGCTGGCAAAAAAGAGGTGGTGGAGTGGTTGCGTCAGCGTTCACGCCCTTATCTGTTCTCCAACTCGCTGGCTCCGGCCATTGTGGCAGCCTCGATCAAAGTGTTGGAACTGCTCGAAGATGGGGACGCCCTGCGCGATCGCCTGTGGGCCAATGCCAGCCTGTTCCGCGAAAAAATGACCGCAGCGGGCTTTACGCTTGCCGGGGCCGATCACGCCATCATCCCGGTGATGTTGGGTGAAGCAAAACTGGCGCAGGATTTCGCCAACGCACTGCTTAAGGAAGGCATCTACGTTACTGGTTTCTTCTACCCGGTGGTGCCAAAAGGTCAGGCACGTATCCGCACCCAGATGTCAGCCGATCACTCACCGGAGCAGATTGAACGTGCCGTTGAGGCGTTTATCCGCATCGGTAAGACGCTTGGCGTTATTGCATAAGGTAATTCGATGAAAGCATTAGCAAAACTGAAAGCGGAAGAAGGTATTTGGATGACCGATGTGCCTCAGCCTGAGCTGGGCCACAACGATGTCATGATTAAGATCCGCAAAACCGCTATCTGCGGTACTGATGTGCATATCTATAACTGGGACGAATGGTCGCAGAAAACCATTCCGGTACCGATGGTCGTGGGCCACGAATATGTGGGCGAAGTGGTCGCCATCGGCCAGGAAGTCAAAGGTTTCAGCATCGGCGATCGCGTTTCTGGCGAAGGGCACATCACCTGTGGCCACTGCCGTAACTGCCGCGGTGGCCGTACGCATCTGTGCCGCAACACCACCGGCGTGGGCGTAAACCGCCCAGGATCATTTGCCGAATATCTGGTGATCCCGGCGTTTAACGCTTTCAAAATCCCGGACAATATCTCGGACGAACTGGCCTCGATCTTTGACCCGTTTGGCAACGCCGTGCATACCGCGCTTTCCTTCGATCTGGTTGGGGAAGACGTGCTGGTGTCTGGTGCAGGCCCGATCGGCATTATGGCCGCTGCGGTATGTAAACACGTTGGTGCACGCCACGTGGTGATCACCGACGTGAACGAATATCGCCTGGAGCTGGCGCGCAAGATGGGCGTGACCCGTGCGGTAAACGTCAGCAAAGAAAACCTGACGGACGTGATGGCCGAGTTGGGCATGACCGAAGGGTTTGACGTGGGCCTGGAAATGTCCGGCGCGCCACCGGCGTTCCGTTCGTTGCTCAATGCCATGAACCACGGCGGCCGTATTGCGATGCTGGGGATCCCACCTTCGGATATGTCGATTGACTGGACCCAGGTGATCTTCAAGGGGCTGTTTATCAAAGGGATCTACGGCCGCGAAATGTTCGAAACCTGGTACAAGATGGCGGCCCTAATCCAATCCGGTCTGGATCTGACGCCGATTATCACCCACCGTTTCTCGATTGACGAGTTCCAGCAGGGCTTTGACGCCATGCGTTCCGGGCAGTCGGGGAAAGTGGTGCTGAGCTGGGATTGATGTGATTGGCTAAGCGGGCACGGCATACGGTGCCCCTTGGCTACATCATTAATGAAAGGCGGAGCGTAAGCCCCGCCTTTTATCTTATGGCTTGGTTGGCTCTGACCCCATCCAGTGCTGCCAATGGCGTTTGATCACCACCACGACCGGTGACTGCGCCACGCTTTCTGCAATGATGCCCAGCGCATGGCTGGCATTCATGCCTTCCTTCGGCAATTTAACTTTGCACTGCTTGATGCCTCCGATGAACGGATTTTTCGGCTGCGGTTTGTGTGGCTTGGATGGCGGCACATAGCCGCTTGCGCTCTGCTGCGGTTCATTGAGCAGCGAGCTGGGTTTCACCAGTACGATGTCGGAGGGCAGCGTAGCCAGCATCTGTTGCAGCACTTTTACCGTTGCCGGGCGCGGATGGCCGATGGCGATGGCCGATCCGTTGCGGCGCGCCAATTCGACGGCACGATTAAACTGGCGGCGGATATCGTCCGGGTTGGCCGTATCGTCGAGGAACACCTTGCGTTTGATCACCTTCACGCCGGTGCCCGCTGCCGCATGCGTGGCCTGGCTGTTGCCGATGGTCATGCTGTCGAGAAAATAGAGATGGTAGCTTTCCAGCGCCTGCATGACCTTTTGCATGCCCGGTAGGCTGGAGGTCATGGCGCTGCCCATATGGTTATTCATACCCACCGCAAAAGGCACGTTATTCACCGCATTACGGATGATACGTTGCACTTCTTCACTGCTCATGGCGGGTTGTAAGGTATCGCGCTCCAGCGGCTGTTTGCTGAGCGGAGCCATGGGCATGTGGATCAGCACTTCGCGCCCCTGGCTATGGGCTTTGGTGGCCATCAGATGGGCGTGAGGCGCATTGGGCAGCACGGCAACGGAGATCGCCGTCGGCATTTGCAGTACGGCATTTTCTTCATGTGGGCGATAACCCACGTCATCAATCACGATAGAGAGCTTGCCTGCCTGTGCTGCGCTAACGCACAGCAGCGCACTCAACAACAGGGCAGTACGCGTTTTGCTATAGTACAAATCTATCTTCCCAACCACGGCTGTGGGTTAACGGCCTGACCCTGGCGACGGATTTCGAAATAGAGCGATGGCGTTCCCTGACCACCGCTGGTACCGACCAGGGCAATAGGCTGACCGGCACGCACCTGCGCCCCGACGCTAACCAAAGCGCTCTGGTTGTAACCATACAGGCTCATATCGCCCTTACCGTGTTCGACCACGACCACCAGGCCATAGCCTTGCAGCCAGTCGGCCAGCAGCACGCGGCCATCGGCAATGGCTTTCACTTCGCTGCCTTCGGCCGCGGAAATCACCATGCCTTTCCAGCGTAACTCACCTTGCAGTTGCTCGCCAAAGCGATGCTCTATGCGGCCACGCACCGGCCATACGGCTTGCCCCGCAGGCTGGCCTAAACCGCCGGTTCGCGCCATCAGTGAACGCTCACCTTCGCTTGGTTTATAGCTGGTGCCGGTTTTCTTCGCCTGCTGTTCTTTGACTTTGACCTGCTCACGCACCTTGGCCGCTTCACGCGCTTCGCGTTCGGCTCGGGCGCGGGCTTCACGTTCGGCACGGGCGATCTGATCGCGCAGACGGGTTTCGTTCTGGCGCAGTTCCACCAGCCGCTGCTGATCTTTTTCCAACGAGGCTTCTAACGCGGTCAGGGTTTTTTTGCGGGCGATGCGCGCCTGCTCCAGTTTTTGCTGCTGGGTTTGCTGCTCGCCAAGCAAGGATTTCTGCTGACCCTGTTTAGCCACCAGCGAGCTCTTTTGCTCTGCCAATTGCTTGCGGGTCTGCTTGAGCTGTTCAATGGACTGCTGGCGCGCTTCGTTCAGATAACCAAAATAGGCCAGCATGCGTTCACTGCGCTGGGTTTCTTCACCGCTGAGCACCAGTTGCAAGGCGCTGTGTTGCCCCTGACGGAAGGCGGCATCGAGCTGTTTGGCGAGGATTTCCTGCTGGGTGGACTGCTGTTTTTGAAGCTTGGCGATGGAGGTGTTCAGCCCGGAAATGTCTTTGCTCAGTATGTCGAGCGTACCTTGGGTATCACGCAGCGAACGGCTGGCTTGCGCGATGGTCTTTTCCTGGAGTTTGAGCTGATTTTGCAGCGAACTGCGCTGTTGTTGCTGTTGTTTAACCGCTTTTTCTTTTTCAGCGATGCTCTGCTGAATGTCTTTGAGCTGGGATTTGTTATCTTCCGCGGCGTTGCCGGTGAATGGCAACAGCAATGCGCCAGCGAAAAACACGCTGGCGCAGATAGTGGTTAACTTCCGTGGCGCGGAGCGTTCAGGCAGCGGTTGGCTGCCTGAGTTTGCGCTTCGGGTTACCCTTGATAGTGCAAAATTCGCCTTCTCCCTCATGGGAAAGGATTATTCCACGATGAACAGCGGCTTACCAGTCATCTCTTGCGGGATTTCCATTCCCATCAGTGACAGCATGGTTGGAGCGATGTCGGACAGTTTGCCACCTTCTACCGCTTTGGCGGGTTTACCGATGTAGATCAACGGCACTGGCAAGCTGGTATGGGCGGTGTGCGCCTGGCCGGTAGCCGGATCGCGCATTTGCTCGGCGTTACCGTGATCGGCGGTGACCAGCAGTTGGCCGTCAACGGCTTTCACCGCTTCTACTACCTGCTCAATACAGTTATCCAGGGTTTCTACCGCTTTGACGGCTGCATCATAGACACCGGTGTGGCCAACCATGTCGCCGTTCGGGTAGTTACAGATGATGGCGTCATATTTACCGCTGTGGATGGCTGCCAGCAGCTTTTCGGTCAGCTCGGCGGAGCTCATCTCTGGCTGTAAATCGTAGGTGGCCACTTTTGGCGAGTTGATCAGAATACGGTCTTCACCTTTGAACGGTTCTTCGACGCCGCCGTTATAGAAGAAGGTAACGTGAGCGTATTTTTCGGTTTCCGAAATGCGCAGTTGGGTTTTGTCATGCTTCATCAGCCACTCACCGAAGGTGTTGGCCAGTGAGGCTGGCGGATAGGCACAGGCGGTTTTGATGTCGGCGGCGTATTCGGTCAGCATGACAAAATCACCAAACTTGACCACTTTGCTACGTGGGAAGCCGTCGAAATCGGCATTGACGAAGGCGCGGGTGATCTGGCGCGCACGGTCGGCACGGAAGTTCATGAAGATTAACGCGTCGCCGTCGTTCATTTCGGCGCTGGCTTCGCCCGCTGCCTGGATCACGGTCGGTTTAACGAACTCGTCGTTTTCGCCACGGGCATAGGCAGCCTGCAGCGCGGCCACGGCGTTGTCGGCGGTGAATTCGCCTTTGGCCTGGGTCATCAGATCGTAGGCCAGCTGTACGCGGTCCCAACGATTATCACGATCCATCGCATAGTAACGGCCGATCACCGTGGCGATACGTCCGGCACCCAGCGTGGCAAATTCGTCACTGAAACGTTTCAGTGAATTTTCAGCACTGCGCGGTGGAGTGTCGCGTCCATCCAGGAAGGCATGCAGGTAAACGGTTTTGGCTCCGCGTTGTGCGGCCAGTTTGATCATCGCCAGGATATGTTCTTCATGGCTGTGGACGCCACCAGGAGACATCAGGCCCATGATATGTACCGCTTTACCTGCCTTCACGGCCTTGTCGACGGCGCTGGTCAGCGTTGCGTTGGTGAAGAAGTCACCGTCTTTGATCTCTTTATCCAGGCGGGTCAGGTCCTGATACACGATGCGGCCTGCGCCGAGGTTCACGTGACCGACTTCCGAGTTACCCATCTGGCCATCAGGCAGGCCGACATCTAGACCGGAAGCGGCAATCAGGGTATGTGGCTGTTGTTGCCACAGACGGTCCATGACCGGCGTTTTGGCGTTCAGGATCGCGTTGTCCTGTTGCTCTTCCCGGTGGCCGTAGCCGTCCAGGATCACCAGTACCATGGGCTTTTTCTTGCTCGACATTGCAGTAACCTCTTTATGATCGTTTTAAGTTGTGAATAGCCATCAGCCCATTGGCACTGGAATGATGGCTATTCACCCTCTGGAACCTGATGATACTACAATGTGGCCGACTAAAAAGAGCCCAAAGAGATCAAAGATGCGGTGAACAGCCTCGACTTTCTCAACGTCATGACGGTAATTTTCCAGTGTACTCCGCAGTTTCTGCATTCCCGTTTGCTTATTGGCTGTATTTGACGCATTCGGCAGGTATACTCTGAAACCTTGACTTATTTTTCCCTTAACTGACGGGAGTTGTTACACCCCATGCTGCAAGAAATTATGCAATTTGTTAGCCGGCACCCCATACTTAGTCTGGCCTGGGTCGGTCTGCTGGCTGCCGTGATCGTCATGACCTTCAAGAGCCGTTTTTCCAAGGTTAAAGAGATCGCCCGCGGTGAAGCTACTCGCTTGATCAATAAAGAAGATGCGGTAGTAGTAGATACCCGTACCCGTGATGATTTCCGCAGAGGCCATATCGCCAACGCGATCAACCTGACGGCGAGCGAGATCAAAACCGGCAGCTTCGGCGAACTGGATAAACACAAGGCCCAGCCGGTCATCGTGGTCTGTGCCAATGGCACCACCTCACGCGAACCTGCAGAAAACCTGAGCAAAGCCGGGTTTGAACAGGTCTATACCCTGAAAGACGGCATTGCCGGCTGGAGTGGGGAAAACCTGCCGTTGGCACGTGGCAAGTAAATTTTAGTGTGATTGAAGGGGTTTCCATGGCTAACATTGAGATCTACACCAAGGCAACCTGCCCGTTCTGTCATCGCGCCAAGGCGCTGCTGAACAGCAAGGGAGCTGCGTTTAGCGAGATTGCCATCGATGGTGATAACGTCAAGCGCGAAGCAATGATTGCGCGCAGTGGGCGAACCACCGTGCCTCAGATTTTCATCGATGGCCAACATATTGGCGGCTGTGATGATTTACATGCACTTGATGCTCGCGGTGGGCTGGATCCGCTGCTGTAAACCAGCGGCGGTCCCACTGCCAAGATGTGGGTATTGCAACCACTGAGTGTCTCTAAGGATAGTTAACCAAGGGTATTACACACATGTCAGAACAAAACAGCACAGAGATGGCTTTCCAGATCCAACGCATTTACACCAAGGATATCTCATTCGAAGCGCCAAACGCTCCGCAGGTATTCCAGCAAGAATGGCAGCCAGAAGTTAAGCTCGATCTGGATACGGCTTCCAGCCACCTGGCAGACGACGTCTACGAAGTGGTACTGCGCGTCACCGTTACCGCCTCTCTGGGTGAAGAAACCGCATTCCTGTGTGAAGTTCAGCAGGCAGGTATCTTCTCCATCTCCGGTATCGAAGGCACGCAACTGGCACATTGCCTGGGTGCATACTGCCCGAACATCCTGTTCCCGTACGCGCGTGAGTGCATCACCAGCCTGGTTTCTCGCGGTACCTTCCCGCAGTTGAACCTGGCACCGGTAAACTTTGACGCGCTGTTCATGAGCTATTTGCAGCAGCAGGCGGAAGGCGAAAGCGCTGAACCTCATCAGGATGCCTGATGAATACCGTCAATGCTTCAATGACTGTAATCGGTGCCGGCTCGTACGGCACCGCTTTAGCCATTACGCTGGCGCGTAATGGCCACCCGGTAGTGCTGTGGGGGCATAACCCCGAGCAGATCCAGATTATGCAGCGCGATCGTTGCAATCAGGCGTTCCTTCCCGGCGTCCCTTTCCCCGATACCCTGTTGCTTGAAACCGATCTTGCTCGTGCATTAGCGGCCAGCCGTGATGTGCTGGTGGTGGTGCCTAGCCACGTGTTTGGTGACGTATTGCGTCAGTTGAAACCTCATCTGCGCCCAGATGCCCGCATCGTATGGGCGACCAAAGGTCTGGAAGCAGAAACGGGGCGGCTATTGCAAGACGTGGCTCGCGAAGCGCTGGGGGATACCATCCCACTGGCGGTCGTTTCTGGGCCAACGTTTGCCAAAGAGCTGGCGGCCGGATTGCCAACGGCGATCGCTTTGGCAGCCACCGACGAGCAGTTTGCCGAAGATTTACAGCAGCTGCTGCACTGTGGCAAAAGCTTCCGCGTCTACAGCAACCCGGATTTCATTGGGGTACAGCTGGGCGGCGCGGTGAAAAACGTGATTGCCATCGGTGCCGGTATGTCTGACGGTATCGGTTTTGGTGCCAACGCGCGTACCGCATTGATCACTCGTGGCCTGGCGGAAATGAGCCGTCTCGGCTCGGCATTGGGAGCCGATCCTTCCACCTTTATGGGCATGGCTGGGTTGGGCGATCTGGTGTTGACCTGCACGGATAATCAATCGCGCAACCGTCGTTTCGGTATTATGCTGGGGCAAGGCAAGGGTGTACAGGAAGCGCAGGATAGCATCGGCCAGGTGGTTGAAGGCTATCGCAATACCAAAGAGGTATTGGCACTGGCGCAGCGCTTTGGCGTAGAAATGCCGATCACCGAACAGATCTATCAGGTGCTGTACTGTGATAAAAATGCCCGTGAGGCAGCGTTGACTCTGCTTGGGCGCACCAAGAAAGACGAAAAGCACAGTGCTTGACCTTGGCTGCGGTACAGCAATGTATCGCGCCGCGACAATTTGATTAGGTTACCCTGCCGGGATCAGGCGGGGTAGTCTGTTTTGGCAGAGAGGAAGCGATGTCGTCAGAAGAGTTAGAACAGGTCTGGAGCAGCATTAAATCAGAGGCGAGAGCACTGGCAGATTGTGAACCGATGCTGGCTAGCTTTTTCCACGCGACCTTGCTCAAGCATGAAAATCTGGGCAGCGCGCTCAGCTACATTCTGGCGAACAAACTGGCCAATCCGATCATGCCGGCGATTGCCGTGCGTGAGGTAGTGGAAGATGCCTATCGTTCCGACGCACAAATGATCGTCTCAGCGGCCCGCGATATTCTGGCGGTGCGGTTGCGCGACCCCGCAGTAGATAAATATTCAACGCCGTTGCTATACCTGAAAGGTTTCCATGCCTTGCAGGCGTACCGCATCGGCCATTGGTTGTGGATGCAGGGCCGCCAGGCATTGGCGATCTATCTGCAAAATCAAATCTCGGTCGCCTTTGGGGTGGATATCCACCCGGCGGCCACCATCGGCTGCGGCATCATGCTCGACCACGCCACCGGCATTGTGATCGGTGAAACCGCCGTGGTGGAGAATAACGTCTCTATCCTGCAGTCGGTAACCCTGGGCGGGACGGGCAAAACCAGCGGCGATCGCCACCCTAAAATCCGCGAAGGTGTGATGATTGGCGCGGGGGCTAAGATCCTCGGCAATATCGAAGTAGGGAAAGGGGCCAAGATTGGTGCCGGTTCCGTGGTGCTACAGCCCGTGCCACCACATACTACCGCCGCAGGCGTGCCCGCACGTATTGTTGGCCGCCCGGAAAGCGATACGCCATCGATGGATATGGACCAGTACTTCAACGGTGCCAATCACGGGTTTGAGTATGGCGACGGTATCTGAGTAACTCCTCAGTCGTAATATCCCCAAATCCCATGTAAAACGCCGTGTGATGGCAATATCACACGGCGGTTTGTCGCTTGCACCTTATGTTTTTCTCTCAGTGGAGCTGCGCCTTGAACCGCCTGACCGAAAAGCAGCTCCAGACTCTCTTGCTGCAAAAAAACCTCGCCAAGCAAACAGTCCCCGAAGTTTCATTAACTACGGCGCTGGCCGCTGCTTTCAAGACGATGATCCAGCAGGGTGAGTTCATCACGGGGCAACGTTTACCGGCCAGCCGTGCGTTGGCAACCTCACTGCAGTTATCCCGAGGAACCATTGAGAACTGTTATACGGCGCTGGAAACCGAGGGATACGTCTGCAGAGAGGTGGGGCGGGGAAGCTTTGTTGCGCAAAGGCAGCAACCTTTGCTGGGCCTGATTAGCGAGCATTCAGCTGCACCCTCTGGCGGCCAGGTCACATTGAGCCGGAGATCGTCACGGAATGGCAGGCCTGAATCAGGCAACCTGCCCCAGCAGCGGGCATTTGGCCCCGGCATGCCTGAAACCCGCAATTTTCCGATCCATACCTGGCTCAGGTTATATCAGCAAACCGTCAAAGAAGAGGGGTTGTCTATCTCGGCAGGCAGCAACTTGCAGGGCAATATTCACCTGCGGGAGGCCATTTGCGATTTCCTGCTGGCCGAGCGGGGCGTGAAGGCGCAGGCCGATCGAATTCTGATTGTGAGCAGTACGCAGCAGTCGCTGTCTTTATGTGCGCAGGTCCTGGCAGATGCTGGCGATAGCGTCTTTATCGAAAATCCGGGGTATACCGGTGCGATTAAAGCCTTCCAGGCAGCGCAGCTCAAGCCGATCCCGATTGCCGTTGATGAACAGGGGATTTGCACCGATGAAATCATTCGCTCGCAGGCTAATGCCAGATTTGTCTATGTCACCCCTTCCAACCAATATCCGACCGGTCGAGCGCTTTCGCTGGCCAGGCGGTTGGCATTGATTGAGGCGGCAAAATTTCGGGATATGTGGATCATTGAAGATGACTACGACAGCGAGTTCCACTACCAAGGCATTGCGACGGCCTGTTTGCAGGGGTTAGACCCCCATCAGCGCACCATTTATATGGGCACCTTCAGTAAAACCCTGTTCCCGGATCTGCATGTGGCTTATATGGTACTGCCAGAAGCGCTGGTAAAACCCATGACCACCGCGCGGGCGAATACGGACAGCCAGGTTTCGGGGATCGCTCAGCGAACGCTGGCAAAATTTATTATGCAGGGACATTACCGAGAACATGTCCTGACGATGAAGAAAATATATTCATCCCGTGCGGCGCTGTTTATTAATGAGATCAACAAGCACTGCGGCTTAAAGGTGAAGGTTATTGTACCTAACTGCGGCTTGCAAATACTCTGCCTGGCGGAAAGTAAACAACTTGAGCAAGAGGTTGCCCATCGCGCTGCCCAGTATAATTTAACCCTGAAAAGCCTTTCCGAGTTTTGTACTGCAGATATTCCCTTATCTGGTTGGCTGCTGGGTTTCGCGGCTCTGGATCCTATTGAGATAGCCTATAACGTTGAGCATTTTTCCCAGTTGCTAACGCGCTGTTTAAATGAGATGGATACTTAGCCGCTGAAATGGTCCGGTGTCTATAGCGGATTGGTCCATTAACCCCGCCCTATGGCATCGCCTATACTTGCGCCACTTTGAACATGCAGGGGTAGGACTATGTTGATGACTAAAAATGGCGTTACCATTAGGGACATAATCGCTTCAGATAGAGCGGGTTGGGAACATCTGTGGCAGCAATATCTGCACTTTTATCGTGCCGATGTCAGCGCCGAAATTACCGAAAAAACCTTTATCCGCCTGTGCCAAAAACAGGATTTGGTCGGCCTGGTCGCCGTTAACGATCAGGGGCAGATCCTCGGCTTTATGCATTTGGTTTATCACGCCTCGACGTGGAGCGATAAAAACTATTGCTATATTGAGGATCTGTTCGTTGATAAAAGCGCGCGGGGACAAAACGTGGCGGAGAGCTTATTTACTGAAGCTTATCAACAGGCGGAAGTGAGAGAGTCAAGCCGCGTTTACTGGATGACCCAGGAGTTCAACTCCTCTGCCCGTTCGCTGTACGATAAAATCGGCCAAAGAACCTCGTTTATTATTTATAGTAAAAAATAGTACGGCGTTAATAATAAGGCGACGGGGTTTAACCGTCGCCTGTTGATTATTCCAGATAAAACACTTCACGCAGCGGTGAACTGACCGGGCTATGATCAGGATTGCTCGGCATCACGTCGCCCATATGCTGCCACCAGCGCTGGCAGACGGCGGTGTTGGCCACTGCATCCCAACGTTCTTCTGACTCAATCTCCACATAGCCAAACAGCAGGTGGCGTGCTTCGTCCAGGAAGATGGAATAGTGGTGTGCGCCGTGCTCCTTCAGCACCTGTTCCAGCTCTGGCCAGATCGGACTGTGACGTCGCTGGTATTCGGCGTGTGCATCTGGGTTTACCTGCATCACAAAAGCTTTACGGATCATAGGGTTTCCTTAAGGATCACAGCGCGGCTAAATACAGTGCACGAACCTGTTCGCGATCTGCCGTGCGTGGGTTGCAAGGGGCACATGGGTCAGCCAGCGCTTTATCCAACCAGCCTTCGATATCGGCTTCCTTGATACCCAGGGCCGAGAAGCCTGTCGGGATGCCCACGCGCAGCGAAAGCGCGCGAATGGCGGCTATCGCCAGATGGCTGGCCTGTTCTTCGTTCATGCCTTGCGTGTCTGCCCCCATTGCCTGCGCAATACGGGCAAAGCGAGCCACGGCATTCGGGCGGTTAAACTCTTCGATTACCGGCAGCAGGATGGCATTGCAAACGCCGTGCGGCAGATTGTGGGTCGCGCCTGGCTGGTGAGCCAATGCGTGCACCAGGCCAAGCCCGGCGCTGTTGAACGCCATCCCCGCCAGGTATTGCCCATAGGCCATCATTTCCCGCGCTTGCAGGTTTTTGCCGTCATCTACCGCGGCAGGTAGCCAGGTGCTAATCAGGCGGATGGCTTCCAGCGCCGAGTGATCGGTCAGCGGGTGAGCGCCCACGGAAACATAGGCTTCCACCGCGTGGGTCAGCGCATCCATACCGGTGGCGGCAGTCACGCTGGCGGGAATATCCAACATCACCTGCGGGTCGTCCACGGCGATGTCAGGGATGATGTTGGTGTCGATGATCACTTCTTTAACGTGGCGCAGGGTGTCGATGATCACCGCGTTGCTGGTCATCTCGGCTGCGGTGCCTGCAGTGGTATTGATCGCCACCAAAGCTACGCCCGGATGTTTGACTTTGCCAACGCCGGAATAGGCGGTAGAGGGGCCAGGGTTGCCGGTGAGGATTTTGATCGCCTTGGCGGTATCGATTGGGCTGCCGCCGCCGAAGGCAATCAGATAGTCGCACTGCTGCTGTTTGAACGCTTGCCAGCCTTGCTGCACCAGTCCTTCGGTAGGGTTGGGAAATACCTCATTGAACATGGCATAAGGCAGAGCATGCTGCTGCATGGCGCTGAATAGCCCTTCCAGCAGGCCGAGCTCAACCAACTGACCGTCGGTGACGATCAGCGCCTTACCCCATTGCTTCTGTGCCAGCAGCTTGACCATATCTTCAATGGCGCCGCAGCCGTGCAAACTGATTTTCGGTAATGCCAGCATGAAACTCATGATAGTGCTCCTGAAATGAGAAACCGTTGTGATGCGCCCGCCGTAGCGGACGCAGGGCACCGATGTCTCAATCCTTGAGCGCGGCGGCCAGTGGCGTTACGCCGAAACGCTTGGCCAGCGCCGTCAGTTGGCTGCCGGAAATGGTTTGCTTCTTGCCACCCATCGACAGCACTTTCACCATGATCTCGGCCGATTTTTCTGCGGTGTCGATCAGGCCGAAAGCGTCGTCCAGCGTTGGGCCAGAGCCGAAAATGCCATGGAACGGCCACAGTACCAGGCTGTGTTCCTGCATCTGTTCGGCGGTCTGGGTGCCGATGCCGTCGGTTCCTGGCACCATCCAGGGAACGATGCCTATGCCGTCTGGGAACACCACCAGGCACTCGGTGCTGCCTTCCCACAACAGGCGGGTGAAGCTGGCGTTGTCCAATTCCTGCACAAAGCTTAGGGCGATCAGGTTGGTGGCATGGCAGTGCATGATGACGCGATCACGGCCAGAGGTGACGTTCATGCGCACGATGTGCGACTGGAAATGCGCCGCCAGTTCCGAGGTAGGAAAACCTCCCTGAGAAAGCCCCCAGTGGATGTGGTATGCGGTGCCGTTGTGGTTCAGTTGCAACAGCACCAGATTCTCTTGCGGCGCCAACTGCACGTTGCGGAAGAACTTGCCTGAACCGGTGACCAGGAACCAGCAGTTGGCCAGTTCGGTTGCCGGTTGCGTTAGCTCTACGCAACGCGGATCGGCCACAAAATCGCTACGGAAAGGCTCAACATCTTCCGCCAAAAGCCGCAGGCTGACGTTGCCGCCGTTGCGTTCATCCCAGCCTTTGAGCCACATGTCGCTGGTGGCTTTGATCATGCCCTGGACGAACCAGGAAGAAACTATCTGTTGCATTGCGCTACCCTTAACGTTGGCTGAGGATCTGTTGTTCGTAGTTGCGTACGTTGTTGAGCCAGCTGGCATCCGCCGGGACATCGTTACGCTGGCAGTAGGTTTCCCACACGGCTTGCCATGGCAGGCATTTCTGCTCTTCCAGCAAGGCCAGGCGGGCGGTGTAATCGCCGCTCTCTTCGATCTTGCGCAGCATCTCGGTCGGCTCCAGCAGCGCACGCAGCAGGGCTTTCTTCATGTTGCGGGTACCGATCACCCAGGCGGCGATGCGGTTGATGGAGGCGTCGAAGAAGTCCAGGCCGATGTGGACGCGGTTGAACAGGTTGTTGCGCACGATCTCACCGGCAATCGCCTGCGTTTCGTCGTCCAGCAGCACCACGTGGTCACTGTCCCAGCGTACCGGGCGGCTCACGTGCAGCAGCAGGCGTGGTACATACAGCATGGCGCTGGAGATCTTGTCGGAGATCACTTCGGTTGGATGGAAGTGGCCCGCATCCAGACAGAGTGCGGTCTGGCGGCTGGTGGCATAGCCGAGATAAAACTCGTTGGAACCCACGGTGTAGCTCTCTGCGCCAATGCCGAACAGCTTGCTTTCCACCGCGTCGATATGGTGTGCCGGGTCGAGTTTTTCGCTAATCACTTCGTCCAGCGCGCTCATCAGACGTTGGCGCGGTGCCAGGCGATCGATCGGCGTATCTTTCATACCGTCCGGGATCCAGATGTTCATCACCGAAGGCGTACCGAGCTGTTCGCCAAAATAGGCCGAGACGCGGCGGCTAGCCTGGCAATGTTCAATCCAGAACTGACGAATTTCCGGGTTGGCATGTGACAGCGTAAAACCGTCGGCGCTCAGCGGGTGCGAGAAGCATGACGGGTTGAAATCCAGCCCCAACTGGTGCTGTTTGGCCCACTCCACCCAGTTTTTAAAATGGCGTGGTTCAATTTTGTTACGGGCTACCGGGGTATCAGACTCCAGATAGATCGCGTGCAGGTTCAAGCGTTTTGGGCCAGGGATTAGCGCCAGCGCCTGTTCCAGATCGGCCCGCAACTCTTTGGCGTTGCGCGCTTTGCCCGGGTAGTTGCCGGTGGCCTGAATGCCGCCGGTCAGGGAGCCTTCCGGATTTTCGAACCCGGCCACGTCATCTCCTTGCCAGCAGTGCATTGACACTGGCAGGCTCTCCATAGCGCTGATAGCGGCTTCAACGTCCACGCCAACGGCAGCAAAGCGCTGTTTTGCCAGTTCCCAAGCTTGATCGATCGAGCTTTTCATATGCAAAGTTCCTTAGGTAATTGACTCAACGACTGAAATTGCGACCAGTGGGCGGCAAAGTCTGGATTGTCGCGAGGGGTAAAGTGTTGTAGTGGGAAGTTCTGTGCCACGATGCGGCGGAATTGCCCAATGTCGCTGACGGCGTCCAAGGCCATCAACTGGCAGCCGACGTTGCCCAGGGTGGAGGCTTCGATTGGCCCGGCGCTGATGGCCAGCCCGCAGGCATCGGCACACAGCTGATTAAGAAAATGGTTCTGGCTGCCGCCGCCGACGATATGCAGATGGCTGAGTGGGCGGCCGTGCATCGTCGCCAACTCCTGTGCGACCTGGCGGTAGAGCATGGCGAGGCTGTCGAAGATGCAGCGCACCAGTTGGGCTGCGGTTTCCGGCACCGGCATCCCGCGCTCGCGGCAGCTGTCCTGAATGGTTTGGCACATGTTGGCCGGGTTGATAAAACGATCGTCATTGGGGTTAACTAATGAACGACAGGCTGGCTGTTGGGCCGCCTGAGCGATCAGGGCTGGCAGATCGCTGATGTTCAATTCCTGCGTGGCGCGTTGCAGCAGCCAAAGGCCCATGATGTTTTTCAGCACGCGATAGCCCGTTGCGCCGCCCTCATTGGTGATATTGGCCGCCAATGATGCCGGGTGAACCACCGGGATTGGGCTTTCGATGCCCATCAGCGACCAGGTGCCGGAGCTGAGATAGGCGGCATTGGCATCTTGCAATGGCGTTGCAAGTACCGCGCTGGCGGTGTCGTGCGTTGCCACGGCAATCACCGGGATCTGCTGGCCGCTGGGGCTGGTCCAATAGCCCACGCGGTTGCCTGGTGGCGTTGGTTTGCCAAACCAGCTGGCAGGTACCCCGGCCCAGGCCAACAGTTCCTCATCCCATTGATCGCTTTCAATATTCAGGAGCTGGGTGGTGCTGGCATTGGTGTATTCCCAGTTCAGTTCCCCTGTCAGGCGAAAGTGCAGATAATCCGGGATCAGCAGCAGGTGAGCCACGCGATCTAACAGTTCTGGCTGCTGTTCGCGCAGGGCACGCAGCTGGTACAGCGTATTGAAAGGCAGGAATTGAATGCCGGTGCGTTGATAAATATTACTGCGGCCCAGATCCTGCTGGGCTGTTGCCATCAGCCCCTGAGTGCGGGCATCACGGTAGGATACGGCCTGGCCGACCCGCTCACCTTGCGCATCCAACAGTACAAAATCGACACCCCAGGTATCTATGCCGATGCTATCAAGGTGAATGCCTTCGGCATCAAGCTGTGCGAGTGCCTGGCGGATATTGCCTTCCAGCGCATCCAGATCCCAGCAGTCTTGCCCGGCCCGGTGCTGCAAACGGTTGGTGAAGCGGCTGACTTCACGCAACTGGAGTTGTTGCTGTTGCGGTTGATAGCTCGCCAGCATCACTCGTCCACTGGAGGCTCCAAGATCGATGGCGACAGTATTGCGAATAGTCATGAGAGAAAGCCCGTGATTGCTTGATGCGAGCAGTGTAGGAAGTTGCCGCTGCCTGGGCCTTCTCGCCACTGCCAACGCCTGAGGGGGATTGGCAAAATGGCAAAGGTAAAGGTGAAGTAGCTCACAGTTTGCGACTCGAGCCGGTTTTCGCCCGGTTGTGACCTTGTACGCATTTCTCAACATTGCTACGGCTTTCTTAAAAAACGCGCAGCTTTAGCGCGCTTTTCGGTCAAAACCTTAAGGTTTGTTGCCGGGCGCTTCTCTTACTATCGATTACCGACGTTGCGCGGTAATCCCGCCGCGCCAAAGCTCTGGGGGCAAGATGAACCTATTGCACAGTAGTGATTTTTTCCCTTCCTGCAGCGCGCCCGTGGTGATCGAACCCCGCGAACCGCAGCAGGCTTTTCCAGAACATCATCATGATTTTTACGAAATTGTGATTGTCGAACAGGGGGCAGGGGTGCATGTGTTTAATGGCAACCCCTATACCCTTAACAGCGGTTGCGTCTGTTTTGTGCGCGATCACGATCGCCACCTGTTTGAACAGACCGACGGCTTGATCCTGACCAATATTCTGTTCCGGGCGCCGGATGCCTTCCGCTTTGTCTCCGGCGTGGAGCAGTTCCTGCCGCGCGAGGCCGATGGCGTCTACCCGGCCCATTGGCGCATCAGCCAGCAGGTGTTGCAACAGGTCAAGGGGTTGATTGCGCAGCTGGTGGCGGCACCTGCAGGTGAGCGGCCAGAAGAGATAGCGCTGCATGAAAGCGTCTTTATGCAGCTGTTGGTGCAGCTGTGGCAGGGCTGTCTGGCCCGGCAGGGGGACGATCAGGAGGGGCGTTTACATCAACTGTTGGACTGGCTCCAGGGCCACTATGCTGAATCGATCGAATGGTCCGAACTGGCCGATCGCTTTGCCATCCCGCTGCGTACGCTGCACCGGCAGCTGAAACAGCACACCAACATGACGCCACAGCGCTACCTGACCCACCTGCGTTTGCTACAGGCTCGCCATATGCTGTGCCACAGCGATAGCAGCATCACCGATATCGCTTTTCGCTGCGGTTTCGGCGACAGCAACCATTTTTCGACCCTGTTCAAGCGTGAGTTTACCTGCCCACCCCGTGCGCTACGTGGTATGCGCTAGCGGCGTGAAAATCACGACTGCATCAATTTTCCTCGCCGCGTGTTCGGCAATAATGCCCAGTCGTACCAACCAGGAAAGGTGTGAGATGAGGGAGACGTTACTGTTAGAGAGCCGCGATTA
This sequence comes from Serratia sp. 14-2641, assembly GCF_001692375.1. Lineage (NCBI taxonomy): Bacteria > Pseudomonadati > Pseudomonadota > Gammaproteobacteria > Enterobacterales > Yersiniaceae > Serratia > Serratia sp. 14-2641. The sequence goes on from NZ_LXKR01000008.1 coordinate 115,987, forward strand.
TCTGCCCTCGGTACAGATGCCGGTGGCCGTGGCGGAGCGCTATCCTCAGATGGGATTTGCCACGCATACTCACCAGTTTTGCGAGATTGTGATCGTTTGGCGTGGCAATGGCCTACACGTGCTGAACGATCGCCCTTACCGGATCACCTGCGGGGATATTTTTTATATCCGTGCCAGCGATTGCCACAGCTACGAGTCGGTACACGATCTGGTGCTGGATAACGTCATCTATTGCCCAGAGCGTCTGCGATTGAATGCCCAGTGGGAAAGCCTGCTGCCGCCGTTTGATACCTCCAGCGAGCGCTACTGGCGGCTCTCTACCCAAGGCATGGCGCAGGCCCGGCCGATTATCGCCCAGCTTTCGCAGGAGAGCCGTAAAACCGATTCGTTATCGATCCAGTTGACGGAGGCTTTGTTGCTGCAATTGGCGATCGTGCTCAAACGCTATCGCTATGCGGTGGACTGCGTGCATATGTTGCCGGACGGGGAACAGTTGGATTTGTTGATGGCGGCGCTGCAGAGCGGCATCGACGGCGACTTTGATCTGCCGGCTTTTTGCCGGCAGCATCAGTTGACCGAGCGGGCGCTGAAGCTGCTGTTCCGCCAGCAAACCGGCATGACAATCAACCACTATCTGCGCCAGATCCGTTTATGCCAGGCCAAGCGTCTGCTACGCCGCAGCGAATACCGCATCAGCGATATTGCCGCCCGATGCGGGTTTGAAGACAGCAACTATTTTTCCGTGGTGTTCACGCGCGAGGCCGGAATGACCCCGCGCGAGTATCGCCAACGGTTTATCGCCTAGAGGCTAGGCGATCCGGTTCGTGCGGATATGCAGCACCTGAGCGAGCTTTTCCAACTGATCGCCCTGGTGGCCAATGCCGATAGCGCAGTGGTGGGCAGGGCCAGCCAATGACCACTCACGGGTAAAGGTTCTGGCATCCAGGCTGAAACGGTAGCGGCTGTTGGTATTGCCGATATCCAGCGTTTCCCCCGCCACCGAAAGCCCTTCGGCATACTGCAACACGACGTCGCCGTTACGTTCCTCAACCACAGACAAGAAGGTGACCGGGCCGTTTTTCACCGACATCTGAATCGAAACGCCACATCCAGGCTTGCCGTGATACACCGGCAGCGGCACCAGGCGTACATCACCCTCTGCCATCAGCGGATGCGCAGGCCCATCGTGGCCCCATAGCACAGCGTCATCCTCGAATTCGATGCCGTAAGGTTCGGAGAAGGATCCACCAGCTCCCAGCAGGGCGAGGATTTTCATGGCGATCGCGTTTTTGACTTCATACTCACCGGCGACCGGGATGCCTTTTTGGGTCAGCAGGGTGTTACCTGCAATCACCGACGTAACGATATTCTCGTAATCATTGCCGTTTTGCCCTTCGTAGTAATAGGCCATTGCGCCCAGCCCATGCCGTTCTACCAGCCGATCCAGCGCGCAGGCGGTATGCGCAGCGCGTTGCAATTCGGCCTCTGAACAGAGCTCGTCCACCACAAAGGCGTTGTGCATTTCATCCCGCTTAAGCTGGATTTGCGCTGTGGTACTTTGTTGGCGCAGAGCGTTCAGCTCGCACATTTCCAGCGGTTTGAAACGCACACCAAGCCGTGCGGAAAGGTTGGTCAGATTGCTGTAGACGTCGATCATCCCGTCGTAATAGTGGCCGAGCAGGCCGATCTGCGTGGTGCGTAACGCATTACGCAACGCGAAAGCGGTCAGCCAGTTGTCCAACTCCTGCCAGACCTGCGGATCGCCCTGTAATGCCCCCACCAGCAGTTGGTACTCGATCCCGGCGCGATTAAACACGTTGGCCAATTCGGGAGCGCTACACGCCTGGCAATGGGCAAGCCATTCGCCGGTGCGATCGCCGCGATCTGCCATGGCGCGTATTTTCTGGTAGGGCAAACCGACCTCTGGCTGCAAGGCTAATACCAACACCGGTTTACCCAGGGCTTGCACCAGCGGTAATACGGTGGCACTCAGCGCGTAGGTGCTGATGTAAAGCACCACCACGTCTACCGGCTGGTGGCGAGCCTCTGCCAGCAACGCATCGGCGGCAGTGACCGAATCCACCAGCCCGCCACGCTGAACCCGATGGCCGCTGGAAAGGCGTTCGGCGATCTGTTCGAGGTAACCTTCAAGGCGGGGCTTAAGGCCGTTAAACTGCGGCCAGTAAGTGTCAAGCCCGATACCAAACAGCAAAATATTCAACGGACTATTCATCTTTCGCTCCTCAAGATGCCATGCCCAAGCCAACGATGTTGGCAGCCAGTATAATCACCAGGCAACCTAGGCACAGCACTGCCACCGGCTTTCTGGTCCCGCATTTCCACTCTTTCAGCAGTAGCCCGACGATGCCGCCGCACAGTACGTAGAAACTCATGTGCAGCATCCAGCTCATGTAGTCGTATTGTGCCGGGATCTTGGCGTGGCCCCAGGCGTAGAAGAAGAATTGCAGATACCACATGAGCCCGGCCAGCATCGAGAACAGCACGTTGGCGACCAGCAGCTTTTTCGGCAGTGAGAAATCGGCTTTCACCGAGATATTTTTCAAGGTGGCCAGGCGGATCAGGCAGTAGCCCAGGTTGATCAACGCGCCGCCGCCCATAATCACCACATAGCTTGGCAGGGCAACATACAACGGGTCGATGCCCAGTGCTCCGGCGGCTTCATGCATCGGTTTGGCCGCGTCCATGGCGAAGGACATCCCGGCGGAGAAAATGCCGCACATCACCGCCAGCGCCAGTCCCTTCTTGAGGCTGAACTCCTCGGCGCGGATGCCCATGGCCCGCTCTTTCAGCAAACCGGCATAGCTGACGATCACCACGCCGACCAACGCTACAAATACCCCAACCAGCGACAGGCGGCCACCTGCAGTGCCGAACAGTAGTTCAAAGCGGCCCTGCAACAGCGGTGTCATCAATGTGCCAATGATCAACGTGATGCCGATGGCGATACCAATCCCCATCGACATCCCGAGATAGCGCATGGTCAGGCCATAGTTGATATTACCGATCCCCCACATGGCACCAAACAGGAACACCGGTAGCAGGGTGGCGGCGCTGAATGAGCCGTAATACTGCCAAAAATCGGGCAGCAGCATATAGCTGATGGCCCAAGGCAGGATCAGCCAGGAAACGAAACCGCCGATCGACCACATGGTTTCCCAAGACCAGTTTTTGACCTGTTTGAATGGCGCGTAGAAGCAGGCCGCACTGGCCGCCCCGACCAGGTGCCAGAGTATCCCTAGCAGAATGGCGTTGTTCATCTTGTTATCCTTGTTGTTGTTGGCGTGGTGACGTAGAGCGCAGAGACCACGGATGAACAGGGAGTCTAAAGAGACACTAGGGAAGGAACCTTCGGTTGGCTGCCGGTTGCCGGGAGAGCATGGCAAAATTCAGCGGGTGCGGGTGTTGACGATCACAAATTTGGCAGGGCGGCGATCGGGCGATGTCTGGCTGGCAGGCGATCGCCCAATAGGGATTACTCTTTAAGCAGTGCGCCCGCATAACCCAGTTGGCGCCAGGCTTCGTAAACCACCACTGAGACGGCATTGGACAGATTCATGCTGCGGCTTTGGGCCTGCATGGGAATACGGATCTTCTGCTGTGCGGGCAACGCATCCAGAATGCTGGCGGGCAGGCCACGGGTTTCCGGGCCAAACAGCAGATAGTCCCCAGCCTGATAGCTGACGGCGCTATGCGCCGGTGTGCCTTTGGTGGTCAGGGCAAACAGCCGCTGTGGATTTTCGCTGGCGAGGAAGGCGGCATAGTCGGCATGGCGCTTGATGCAGGCAAATTCATGATAATCCAACCCGGCACGGCGCAGGCGTTTGTCGTCCCATGGGAAGCCCATAGGTTCGATCAGATGCAGTTGGAAACCGGTGTTGGCACACAGGCGAATGATGTTGCCGGTGTTCGGCGGAATTTCAGGTTCAAATAAAACGATATTCAGCATGTAAAAAGCCCCTCATGACGAGGGGCGCAGAATAGCAAAATCTTTGGGTGCTGGCGATTAACGCTGATGCAGCGGCAACCACAACACCAGACGCAGGCCACCCAGCGGGCTGTCTTCCGCTTTTACCCAGCCGCGATGCTGATTGACGGCGGATTCGACGATGGCCAAGCCCAGCCCGGTGCCGCCGGATTGACGATCGCGTGCTTCATCGGTGCGGTAGAACGGCCGGAAAATCTGTTCACGATCTTCTGGGCTGACGCCTGGGCCATCATCGTCCACCACGATGGTGATCCCCTGATTATCGGCGCTGAATGCCACCGCGATGCGCGTATTGGAATAACGCAGGGCATTACGCACAATATTCTCCAGCGCACTGTCCAGGGCACCTGCGTTGCCGTAAATCGTCCATGGGCCAGGAGGGGAGGTGACCTCCAGCTGTTTGCCCATCTGTTCGGCTTCGAAACTGGCGTTGTCCAGCACGTCGGCCCACAGTTCGTTGGCCTTCAGCAGTTCGCGCACCAGCTCGCTTTTCTGTTGGCCACGGGATAGCAACAGCAGATCGTTAATCATCGAATCCAGCCGTTGGGCTTCGGTTTCGATACGCGCCAGTTCATGGCCTTCACCGTGGCGGCGGCGCATCAGGGCGGTTGCCAGCTGTAGACGCGTTAACGGGGTGCGCAATTCGTGGGAGATATCGGAGATCAGCCGTTGCTGGGCCGTCATCATCCTTTCGAGCGCGCTGATCATCTGGTTGAAACTGGCCCCGGTGGCAAGGAATTCCTGCGGCCCGGCTTCCAGTTCAGGGTGTTGCTTAAGGTTGCCACGTGCTACATCATCGGCGGCGTTTTTCAACTTACGTGCCGGTTTGGCCAGACTCCAGGCCAGCCACAGCAACAGCGGGGCACTGATCAACATGGTGACGATCAGCAGCAACAGCGGCCGGTCGAACATCAGGTTGATAAAATCAGACTGCGAGCTATTGGCCGGGCGGATCAGGTACAGCTGGTAGTTGTCTTCACCATCGCGCACCGAGAACGGGCCAACCAGCTCGACGCGGCCATATTTTTTCTTTTGCGGTTGATCGGAGTTGTCCGACTGGCCGATAAAGTTGCGCACGATCTGCATTTCGTTGCGCTGCGCGCCGATCACTCGCCCCTCGCTGGTCACCAACAACAGGCGCTGGCCCGGCGGTGCCCATTTTTCGATGGCGCGGAACAGGCGGCGCCACCACATCAGGTCGTTGGCCGGATCGTTTTGCAGTTCGGCTTCGACATGCTGTTCCAGCATCAACCCCTGCCGCTGTTCGCTTTCCAGCAGCGTGGTCATTTGGCGGGAGTCGAGTTTGGGCACCATCAACACCAACATCAGCACCAGGGCCAATGTGAACCAGAAAATGGCGAAGATGCGTGCCGTCAAGCTGTTGATCATGCTGCAGATACCATCAGATAGCCCCGTCCGCGCAGGGTTTTGAACCAAGGATGCCCATCTTTGCGGTCCGGCAGTTTGCGCCGCAGGTTGGAAATATGCATATCAATGGCGCGATCGAACGGCGTCAGGCGTTTGCCCAGCACTTCCTGGCTGAGGAGTTCACGAGACACTACCTGGCCGAGATGCTGTGCCAGCAAATATAGCAGGGTAAATTCGGTGCCTGTCAGATCCAGCACTTGCCCATCGAAGCTGGCTTCCTGGCGGCCGGGGTTCAGTTGCAGGCCGTCAACGTCCAGCGTAGGTGCGCTGGTATCCACATTCTGCTGCTGTTCGCTCCAGTTGGAACGGCGCAGAATGGCCCGGATGCGGGCAACCAGTTCGCGATCGTTAAAGGGTTTTGCCAGATAGTCGTCCGCACCCAGTTCCAGGCCAAGGACCCGGTCCAATTCGCTGCCGCGAGCGGTTAGCATGATCACCGGCGTCTGGTGGTGCTGGCGCAATTCTTTCAGCGTATCGATACCGTTTTTCTTCGGCATCATGATATCGAGCAACAGCAGATCGATGGAGCTGTCCAGTAACGACAACGCCTGTTCACCGTCGTGAGCCACCACGATGTTAAAGCCTTCCATTTCAAGCAGTTCTTTCAGTAGCGAGGTGAGCTCGCGGTCGTCGTCAACTAACAGAATTTTGTGCATATGTGATTTACCTCCTGACGCAAAATACGTCATCAACTGTTGCTATTCCATGACTTTACGTAGTTTTACATGCCCTGACGCATGTTTGCAGGTGCAGCGATACACTGCTCCTCGTTGATTCGCAAAGTGAGAAAGCTCGAGGAGTAAAAATGGTTAAGGTGACCGCAGTAGTTATGGCATCAATTTTGGCATTAGGTTCTACCGCTGCCTTTGCTGCTGATACTACACCGGAAACTGTCCAACCTCCTGCTAATGATGCACTGTTGAGAGCGCTTGGCCAGAATCACATGTTCGACGGCGTTCGCTTGACCGAACAGCAACGCCAGCAAATGCGCGATTTGATGCGCCAGGCCCGTTACGATCTGCCTGGTGTTAATGTAGACGAAGTGGAAACCATGCATAAGCTGGTCACCGCAGATAAATTTGATGAAGCCGCCGTGCAGGCCCAGGCGGAAAAAATGGCTCAGGAACAGGTTAAGCGCCAGGTCGAAATGGCCCGGGTACGCAACCAAATGTATAACCTGCTGACGCCAGAGCAAAAAAGTGTTTTAGACCAGAAGCATCAGCAGCGTGTGCAGCTGATGAAGCAACAGATTTCTGGTTTGCAGCAAACTTCTGCCCAGAAGTTGAGTATGACTGAGTAATCCCCTGTTTTTCCTTGCCATAGACACCATCCCTGTCTTCCCCCTCATGATGAGGGGGTTTTTTTTATCAGTCACTTAGATAAAAACCTTTATAAATCAACCCACTCTATAACCGCTATAAGCGGCTATAGGTGGTAGCTGGCTTTATAGGTGTAGACAACTTGTAGTCAATGTAGTCAAACCGTTAGCCCTCCGCCAAGTGGGTTGAGCGTGACCGCGTGTTGCAAGAAATCCGGGGCCAGGTGAGCGTAAACCATCGTCTGTTGTATGCTGGCATGCCCCAGGATTTGCTGTAGTGCAATAATGTTGCCCCCGTTCATCATGAACCAACTAGCGAACGTATGCCGAAGCACGTGTGTAGCTTGCCCGCGTGGCAAGTCAGGTTTCACAAGCCTGAGTCGTTCGCAGAAGTTTTCATAGTCAACTTTGAACAGTGGCCCGCTCTCAGTGGTTTTTATCTCCACTTCCAATTCATCCGAAATCGGAACGGTACGGTTTTTACCGTTTTTCGTTTTCAGGAACGTGACGCGCCCATGAATCACCTGTTCAGCCCGAAGGGTGCAAGCTTCCCCCCATCGTGCCCCGGTACTCATACACAGTAACGCTACCCGCCGATCATCCCCTTTCAATGCTTCCAGCAACCTGCCTATTTCCGGCTTGCTTAGGTAAGTCATTGCTGGCGGTACTTCTGCCAGCGGGGCTAAACCTTGGCAGGGGTTCTCTTTCCGGTACTCATCAAACTTAATCAAAGTGCTGAACATGCCCGATAGACGATAGATATCGCGGTTAATCGTTGCAGCGCTTATCCCATCATCCAGGCGGGCGCTGCGATGTTCAGCGATCGTTCGCTTACTTAGCCGGTTGATGGCTGGATCACTCAAAGCCTTAATGGTTTTCTTCAAGTGTCGTTTTTCTATTACGCCATTTTCCAGCGTTTGGCCGTACAGCAGCCACCAGGTATCTAGTAATTCACTGAGGGTTCGGCGGTCTACGCTGGCCCCTAACCATTCTTTTTTGTCTACGTTTGCCATTACATAGCGTTCAAAAAGGACGGCCTCTTGTTTCTTATCGAATCGCCTACGGATGCGTTTTCCATCACGCCCACGCGGGTATAAGTCCACTTCGTATTGACCACCTTCGAGCCGCTTAATAGTCATTGCGAAGCCCTCCGGTGTGGCAGAGTGATAGTGAATCTATCCAGTCAATAAAATCATGATGTAACGTTAGCCAGTCTTGCGACCGGAGCGGTGCGACGTTGCCGTGACCTCTGGCCCACTAAGAGAGAGAGCCGGTTCAATTTGTCCGGCTTCTGGTGCAGTGTTGCCAGTCATCAGCCAAAGCGTGTACTTCTCAAATCGTGGGTTTTCAAGAATCATCGCTAAGTAGTCTCCAGGTATTTGCCTGCCTATTGATTCATAGTTTTTTAGGTTGTTAGCAGAGACTCCGGTTAGCTCTGCCATCTCTCTGCGGGATAATCCCTCGGATTTCCTCATCAGAAAAATTTTCTCCCCGATACTTGCCTTTTGGATCATATCTAATCTAAACTCCCCGTTATTGGGATTACATGTAATCCCTTTATGGACGTAAGCAACCGCCTGTATAAGCAGTTACAGGCCGAATTAAGCGTATAGCGCCAAGGGGATTATGACATATGACTAAAAAAGAGTTGGAGGGATTCGTAGAGGTACGTCACGCAGTTGACGCAGTGCCTTACCCAAAGTTTGCCGAGATGATCGGCAAGAAAGCGGATACCGTCAAAAGCATGATTGACGCTGGCAAGTTGCCGATCATCCCGTGGACAAACCCGGAAGCCAAAAGCCCAAACACCCGATCCGAAAACTGGGTGTACATCCCTGAGTTTAACCGCGCTATGCGTGATGCTTTCTACAACCGGCCGAAGGAACAACGTGATGCCTGGTTGCTGTGGATTGGTCTGTAAGGACGGGGGCGGCAGCATGGATGAGAAAGTCCACGCGCTGACCAAGGTCAGCGAACATAACAGCATTTATCGGGGGTTCGGGATCACCCGTTTACCCAGGAATAAAACCCAGCCAGTCACGCGGTACCACGTCAGCCAGGGTGATCAGTCCTATGGCAAGTTTGACGCCCAGGCCCAGGCCACTGGCTATATAGATGAGTTGTATCAGCAACGCGAGGGAACAGCATGAATAAGCCATTTTATAAGGCTGCAAACGCAGTGATTAAAATGTATGCCTGGCGTCAAGAGCATGCCAGCGAGAAATGTCCGGCGCACTCTATGAGCGAGATTCATTTAGTGTGTAAAGCCCTCAATGATATAGCTCTATCTGCCGCGTATGCAGCGCATGCAGACGAGGCTATAGAAATACTACAACTAACAAGTGATTGGCCTATGGGGAAATCACCTGAATTTTTCCCTCTTGAAAGTGCAGGGGTACCGGCATGACTACAGCACAATGCCCGTCAATATCTACAATGTTGCGCCGTCAATCCAACCGAATGACGCATAGCCAGGAAATAACCAAGCGCATTCACGCGCATGGCTGGCTTGAGTTACCAAACGGTAAAACCTACCAGCCGAAACCTAGTGAGGTGCTTTTTCTTAAAGAGCAGGAATTGCCACATATGCCTAAGCCAAAAAAACAGCGTCGCTGGTTCGCCCGGCTTATGGGCATATTCGCATGATTACATATATAGCGTAGCCGGGTTAAGCCCGGCCCTATATGTGAGCGCATCCCTTCCTTTTAACAGGTGACGGGGGCGTCAACGGGGATGTGCTCACATATAGGTATAAACGGAGGTTGATTATATGAATAGGCAAATTGCTGATATAGGCATGGCACCGAATACAACCCAGATTAAAAAAGGGTTGGAACATTCATATAAAATTATGCAGATGATTGCAGCCGTCAAAAGTGTCAATGAGTCGCAAGAGTTTATTAATCACTTGCATTCGCGGCATAGAGGGCTGATTTATTTCATGGCTAACATAACCAAGGAACGGCACCGGCTTAAGTTTGAACAGTTGACCGAGCGTGAGCGGCTGGCAGTGATTGAAGCCATGAGGGATTTAAAAGAGCTTGCCGCAACACTGCCTAAAAGGTTGTGCAGTGGTGATAGTGTAATAAAAGATAACGTGTAGTTAATACCGGGCTAACTGGCGCTTTTTATATTGCGCCGGGATTTCTATTATCTAAATTTGGAGTTTAATAAATGACATATTTAAATAAAGTTTCATCGGCTATTTTAGGGTTGGGGCAAGCAGCTAATAATGTAGGGAAAGTCGGCGCTAATATTGCTACATGGGAATTTATTAATGCGGCAAAGACTACGTTAGAAGGCGTTCAGGATGAAATGAATACCTTATACGGGAAACGCACTATTGCAGAAGGTAGCCGCGATGCCTTGTTGATGGCAATCGCTGGAACTAGTGAAGGCCGTGGCCTTGATATCACCAGGCCGGATGAAGTCTTACCGCAAGCGATGACAGTCATTAGAACTATGGACGCTGACATTAGGACAATGCGCGAAGCCGAAGAAATCCCTTTCGGGGCAGTAGAACAAGACCATGACAAGATGCAACTACAGCAGCGTATTGCCGAGCTTGAGTTACAGCTTGAATTGAAAGTTGATGAATGTATCGCAACTGATAACCAGTTGCGCGAGTTTAAGGCGCAATGGTTATCGCTTATTAACTTCATTAACAGTGTATCCCCTGACTCCTTAAGCCTGCCTAAGTATATTAGGCTAATTGATCCGGCAATTCCAAATTCAGAAGCTAGCATATTTTCCCGTCGCTACAGTGCGGAGGACGTGAACATCGGATGGTTTAATTTTAGGATAAAGACAGTATCGATGTCGCATGAGTTAAAGATTCTGCCGGAGTTTTTCAACGCGGTTATATCAGGCCATAAAAAGGCAGAGATAAGAAAGGCTGACAGATTGTTTTCTGCCGGGGATGAATTGTGGCTTAGAGAATGGACTGTTAAAAATGGTTATACCGGCCGGGATGTGTACAGAGTCATAACGCACGTTGCTGACCTTATGGGTTATGCACCGGGTTACGTGATGTTAAGCATTGAGGCTGAAATTAAAGGGGTGTCATGCCAATGAAACAGCCTGAACAAAAAACAATAGATGAGCTATTAAAGCAAATGGGCGGTCTTGCTGATGAAATTATTGAGCTGTCAGAGGATGGTCATTATCGCGACCGTCTAATAAACCTCTATGACCGTGCGGATACGGTGTTTGGTGCTGTAAATATTAAGCGAGTGCTTGACGTGTACGAAAGCGATAAAAAGGCATTGATGGGTTCAGCCAAACATTATCAAAAAAGGGCAGAGGAGGCGGAAAAGAAACTACAGCAGGTTATACCGGAAGTCGGTTCTTTTGAGGTCAACAACGCAGCATGGAAGCTACACGACATGCTGACTGAATACGGCCCTCTAAATGGTCACCAATTTAACAATCTTAAGGGCTGTTTTTATGAGGCGCTTAAGGTATGCCTACAGCCGGGTTTAGCTGGTAAGACAGGGTGACAGACACGCGCGGCCGAAAGGCTCCAACCCCGCCACAACCTTACCCCGGAAACGATGAACCGTTTACCGGGGTTTACTCTTGGAACCAGCCCCGTGAGTCCATCTGCACCGAAGCGGCCAACCCGCCGATCGATGAATGGGCATTTAGGCAAGGCCAGATTCTTGATCCCCTGGCCCCTGCGCGCCGGGTTCGCCGTCGCCTGGATTCTTTGCCCCACTTCATTAAGCGATTTTATGCCCAGCAGGCTGACCGGCTGGAGCAACAGCACGGCACAACGCGAGCCAATAAATATTTAATCGGCACTTTTGCCAAGTATGTATTGCCGCGCATTGATGGCGTTAATGATCGGTACCGCCTTGGCGTGGTACCTGGCCCGCTGATCGGCTTTGTGGACGATTTCGCCCGCCTGCCCTGGTACGGTAAGCGCGAATTAAAGCGCCTGGCGCACCGGCTTACCGACTGCATCACCGCCGAATTCATGAACTACTACGAAAACCAGCATGAAAAAACCGGCGATGTATCGTTTTCGATCGTCTATTCCTACGGCCGCGCCGCTTGGCTGGTGTCGCACCTCAACATGACGGCACCGGGCTGGGGCGACTATTGCAACATGAAACTGACGGACGTCGACGCCTTGCGCAGCATGGGCCGGTTAGAGTCACCCGCCTGGTGGCTGCGCAGGCTTAAGCGCATTCATGACCAGTGGCGCGAACATTTGATGATCGCGGCCGGTTACGTCAGTAAAAAAGGGACACCCTATTGCAGTGATCCGGCGCTCAAAGAGTGGCAAGCACAGAAGAAAGCCAACACCGAATATTTAAAGGCGATGGAACTTGAAGATCAGAATACCGGTGAACGGATATCACTGATTGATAAAGTTGTCCGTAGCGTCGCCAATCCGGCCAACCGCCGCCGCGAGCTTATGACGCGCATGCGCGGCTTTGAAGATCTGGCCGATGAGTTAGGCATGGTGGGGGATTTTTACACCCTGACCGCGCCATCTAAATACCATGCCATGCACAACAGCGGCCACCGCAATGACAAATGGCGCGGAGCCAACCCACGGCAAACACAAAAGTATCTTTGCCGAATCTGGGCCCGTGTCCGTGCCGCCTGGAAGCGCGCAGAGATTAGGGCGTTTGGTTTCCGGGTTGTTGAGCCTCACCACGACGAAACCCCGCATTGGCACCTATTGCTATTCATGCGCCCGGAAGATATCGACCAGGCCCGCGATATTTTTTGCCTGTATGCACGTATGGAAGATTCGGAAGAATTGAAAGGAGCTGAATCCCTGAATAACGCGCGTTTCCTCGTCAAGCCGATCGATAAAGAGAAAGGCAGCGCGACCGGGTATATCGCTAAGTATGTGTCGAAAAATATTGATGGGTACGCGCTTGAAGGGGATGTGGACGACGAAACCGGGGGGCCGCTGAAAGAAACGGCCCGCCGTGTGAGCGCCTGGGCGTCGCGCTGGCGTATACGGCAATTCCAGCAGATTGGCGGCGCGCCCGTCACCGTCTATCGCGAATTGCGCCGGTTGCGTGATCCTGATCTTTGCTTGCCCCAAGATATTGCCCCGGCGCGCGATGCTGCCACGGAAGGGGATTGGGCCGGGTACACCATTGCTCAGGGCGGGCCACTGGTCGCCCGCGACTGTATCCGGGTACGCCTCAACTATGAGGTGACACCAGACGGTAACGCTTACGGGGATGACGTCAGCCGGATTAATGGTCTTTATGCCCCGTATACGGGGCGGGATTCTTTGGTTTTAACCCGCACCACAACCTACAAAATTGTTCCCAAAGCCAAAGCGGGCGCGGGGTTGGCCGTTGCCGTTCAGGGCGCATCGCGCCAACTTGGAGTTCTGTCAATAACTGTACCCGTCGCCGCCAGTACGGCCCAGGGATCGGGGTTGGATGGTACCCAAACAGGTGACGGGGCCATGCCAATACCGGCCGATTTTGACCGCATGACTAAGGAGGAACGGCGGGATCTACGTGATAGGTTGAAAAATCAGGCATCGGAAAGAAGCCCACCACCCAAACCGGCCTATAAACCGCACATTGTTACCCCTGAAATCGTCGCAGGGTTGGACGATTTCGCCTATCAAGTGCTGACTTTCGTCCGGTCCATCGGCTTGGAGCCCACCCCGTGGGAGTTCGACGCCTTATTATCCGGTGCGGTGGTTAATTTTGGTCCGGGGCATGCTTTTAGGTTAGACGGTGATCGGTTGTTACCGGTCGGGTAATGCGTATCGAAAACCCGGAAACGCATTAATCTTGCAGGTTAATGGGTTACCGGGTTGGCCTGCGGCAGCAAAAGAAAACCCCCGCGATGTTGGCGGGGGTTTCTGTTATCTGGCCTGACCTTGCAGAAGGTCTAGCGCATACTGCCGTTCATCTGGCTTGAGCCGTTCCAGCAAAAACTTAACCAGCTTGTTGCCCGTTAATCCACTGGGGCTAAGGGTGTGGGAGTATGTCGCGTTAAAAACAAAGGTGTGGCCGCATTCCACTTCTGAGCAGGCGCAATAGAGATCGGCCAGTTGCTTATTTTTCCATTCGGTCTTACGGATAATCGCCGGGGCGTTACACTCCGGGCAATTGATCTTGAATATGCGCATGTTTACTACCCCGCATGCCAGCGCTAACAATTGGGATGATTTTAGCTTATTTGCGGTCATTTTTCGCCCTTATCCTCAGTCTCTACGGGTTCTTTGATATCAAAGTAAACATGTAAATGTTTTGGGATCTCCGGGTCTTCATTAATCGCCCGCATAAATTTACGCTGAACGGGTACGCTTTCATCCTTTCGATAGGTAGTGCGCGCCTTTTCAGGGTCGGGCATTACTGAACCATTAGGCGGAATGATACCGGCCAGGCCCGCTGGAAAGCGGTGAGCGGTTAGAACATCTTGCGCGGTGATGCTTTTAACGTTGGCGAATTCATCTTTTGCACTCACCTCACCGATCGGCATCAGCTTTACCCCCTCCGGGTTCCCTTTCGGGATACTGATAAACATGTTGGTAAAGTTGCCCACCCCCTTGGAGTTCTCAATTTTTTCTTTGATTTCTAACTCTACCTCGGTGGTGATGTTCGGGTCATTGGCATACAGGATAAACCCCATATGGGCGCCGTTGTGGTAATAGCGACGGCGGAAAATGGTGGCCTCGCTATTGAGCAATACCGAATGAATACCGCCAATGTAATCGGGCAGGCCATAAACCTGTTGGCGCGAGTCATGTAATTTTAAGAAGCAAATATCCTCCGGGGGATAAACCAGCGGATCCCCCTCCTGCAAAATGACAAAATCGTCATTCTTGCGGCGGCGCAAATACAGCGAGGGCAGCGGCAACAGGTCAATGACAATGCCCCAATAGTTCCGCACCTTGAGGATAGGCACGTCACCAAACAGAAAATAATCCCACACGGCCGCTTCCATTTCCTCATGTGACAGACCGCCGCCGAGATAATCACTCACTACCATATTGCGCCGGGCATACAGTACCCCACCGTGCTGGCCGTTGAGGTTGGGCAGTTGCGACAGGGCCAGGCGATCAATGGGTAAGCGCCAGTGATCGCTTTCATTGTCGTACCAAATATTGTGATAGTCGGTGCCGGTGGTCAGTATCGGTTCGGGTTCGCCGAAAGTGATCACACTGCCACGGCCTGGCGTAAAGGTTTTGGTTTCGGCCGGTACCTGGCTTTTTTGCTGTTTGGTGCGTCGGTTCTTTTTCATGCGGCTTTTCCAAAGGCCCACAGGCTGGGGCGGTCATATTCATAATCAAGGGGTTCATTAATCACCGCGTGTGCGATGGCAAAGAACACATCGGCATGGCCGGTAGATTCCGACCGTTCGGCGACAAACGTCATTGCGTTACCGCTAGCGGTAGTGGTGCGGCGTATTGCCATAAAGCTGGGGATGATTTCGGCGCGCTCTTTGCTGACTTCGTCCTGGGCGTCTTTGCTCCATTCGATGCGTTGGCGCTCTACGGTGTCGATCATCTTCAACACCAGGCGGGATTTGCTTTCTACGCTGTACAGGATTGGCGTAGCCTCACGCGGGGCAAACTTGGTGACCAGGTCATAGACGCCGCGCCCGATGCCGGTCACGTCGATACCAATGTGGGTCATGTTGTAGCGGCGCATCAGTTGCTTGATTTGTTCGGCCTGCCAGGTGAAGTTCAGCCCTTGCCAGTGATAGACGGCCAACACCCTGAACCGCTCCCCCTCATACATGGGCGGGGCGATGATCACAAACGTGGAGTTATCGCCGGAACGGGAAGGGTCAAACCCGGCCCACACCTCACGGTTGCCGAATGGCCGCGCCGCCGTGGGGTCAAAGTCTTGCCATATCGCGGCTTCAACTTCACATTTCGTTAGCTCACTGAATTTGAAAACGGCGTCTTTGCTGTCAACAAACTCGCACATATAGAGCATGGCGAAGGCGGTTGCGCTGTACTTGTTGCGCAGGCGTTCGATATCGACCAAGACACCCAGCCCGCCCGCGATCGCATCTTCCATCGTGATGACATAACGCCAGATGCCATCCGGGCAGAGCCGCCCACCGTCGCGCAGTTCGCTGAATTTGGGGAACACCACGGCTTTACGTTTGGGATCGTCACCCCGCCAGGCGTCACCCGTCCACACCGGGTAAGCCTGGTGCGTTTTGGCGCTGGGCGTCGATAGGTAAGTAGTACGAAACTTGTTATGTGTCGCCATTGCTGACGCCACTTCGTGCAGGCGGCTAAATTTGGGTATCCAAAAGACCTCATCACCGTACAGGTGGCCGTTAAAGCCCTGAGAAGTGTTGGCGTTGGTGGACAGGAAGCGCAGCACCGCGCCATTGCTTAACCGGATATCTTTACCGGTCAACGTCACACCAAAGTGTTTTTGCGCGATTTGAACGATGTATTCACGGAAAATTTCAGCCTGGGCGCGAGATGCGGAGAAGAACACCTGATTTTCACCGGTTAACACCGCATCTTCAAAGGCTTCCCAGGCGCAATAGTAGGTAAAGCCAACCTGGCGGCTTTTCAGCAGGAAGCGGAAATCCTGTTCTTTATTGGCCCGGCAATGCAATTGATATTCAAAAAGGTGCTCACGCGCGGCCGCATCCAGCATTTCGGCTGTGATAGCGGAGATATCATTTTTCCGGTACTTGCGTTTCCCTCCCTCGACCGGCTCCCCGCCGCCGTCATACTGCACCACGTTGCGGGCCTGGATCTCTGCCATCTTTTCAGCGTGCTTATTACGCTGGGCCATCAGCTTGACATGGTGCGCGATCAGGTCGCGCAATTCATCCAGTTCCAACGCCGTTTTCTTATCACGGGTGGAAAGTTGGGTAATGCGCCGTGCTATGGTTTCCTCTACCGACTCCAACGGCAACAAAGACACCCACTTGCCTAACTCAGACCAATGGTAAATCGTGCGAACTGGAATTGATAATTCCCGCGCAATATCTTTCGGCGTCCAGCGCTTAATAAAAAGTGCTTGCGCCGCGCTCTTAACTTCATCGGAGTATTTAGCCATGACGGCTATTATGCAGAGTCAGTTTGTTATTAATCACAACTAAATATCGGCAATGTTCGGTTAATAACGGATAACCGAATATATAAAAATAAAGGTGAATGCGCTCAGGGGTAAAACTGGTAATACTGAAAATACAAATTAAATCCTTCTTAATATTTATAGGCCGATTATGCCGCAAGCTAACGTAACGACTGATTGGGTTTGTATTGCCACATCTGGGCCAACTGTTGACGGTCGCGTTATAGAACCGCAATGGTTGCATGATGCGGCTGATACCTACAGCCGTAGCACGTACACCGCCATGATCTGGCCGCACCATCCCCAGTTTGAACTGGGGGAGCGTGAGTTTACCTGCAACCTAGGTGAAGTCGACGCGCTGAAAGCCGAAGATGTAGGCGATAAAACAAAACTCTATGCCCGATTAATTCCAAATCAATTTCTTATTGAAGCCAATCGCATGGGGCAAAAATTATTTACCTCGGCAGAGTTTTGGGAAGATTTCGGCGGAAGTGGAAAAGAATATTTATTTGGCCTCGCTGTTACCGATATTCCGGCTAGTTTAGGTACCGAAAAAATCACCCTTATTTTTGACGGCGAACAATACCAGGGCGCAAGGGGCAGCGTTGAAACCTTTAGCCTGGGAAAACTAAAAAACAATAAGCCGTCCATGTGGGGGCGGCTATTTGCAACCCGCAAAAATAAAAGCTTTGCGGTAGACGATGAAACCCAACAGCCCCCGCAGGGCGAGGATGAAACCAAGATGGAAGAATTACGCGCACTGATCGAACAAATGCTGGCCCGCCTGGCTGATTTGGAAGCCAAAGCGACCGGCGACACGGCAGACACTCCGGAAGAAGCCGCCAGTGATGTGGCCGATCTGGCTGATGAGATCGCCGAAGCCGCCGATGAAGTGGCCGCGATTGCCGCAGACGTCGCCGAAAATCCAGAAGATGAAGTGTTGGCCGAAGAGTTCAGCGCCGCCAAAACCAAAATGGCCGCATTGACCAAGCGATTCAACGCCCAAGGCACCACGGAGGCGAGTTCCCGTCGTGGTACCCGTGCCAGCCGTCGACACGGTAGCCGCCGCACCAACCTGGCCGCGAAGGCTAAAACCAAGGCCGAGCAAGAGCCGGATAGTGGTTTTGCTGCACTGAAAACCGATATGAACGAAATCCTTAAGAAATTCAACGCAATGGAAGGGCAATCCACCAAGGTGCCCGGCAAAGGCCCAGCGGATTCGAAAAAGCCATTTGATTTCCTGTAAAGGGCGAGCGGCCACCCTGCCGCTGTTGCGCTCCCTGTAAAACGTATTATCTGAAATGGATAGAAAACTATGCAATTAACACCAAAAGCCGAAGCGATGATCCGCAAGTATGCCGCAGGGCTGGCGACCTCCTACGGCGTACCGGATACCCGGCGCTTTTTCTCGCTGACCGACCCGCGAGAAATCCAGCTACGCGATGCCCTGTTGCAACAATCTGAATTCCTGCGCCTGGTTAACGTCATGGATGTTGAACAGGTACAAGGCCAGGTCGTTAACACCGGTAACCCTGGGCTGTTCACTGGCCGTAAGAAAGGGGGCCGCTTCAACCGTGAAATGGGTGTTGACGGTAACGAATATAAGCTGGTCGAAACCGATTCAGGTTCTTACCTGACCTACGCCCTATTGGTTGTTTGGGCGAATGCTGGCACCGAGGAAGAATTCTTCCAGCGTATCCAGGCGTTCAGCAATGAATCTTTTGCGCTGGATATCCTGCGTATTGCCTTTAACGGTACCCATATCGCAGAAAATACTGATCCTGATGCCAACCCGTTGGGCGAGGATGTGAACCGAGGCTGGCATACCATCGTTAAAGAACGCAGCCCGGAGCAGATCATTACGGATACGGTGACATTAGACCGGCTGGGTTCTGGGGCTGACTATGTGTCGCTAGATGCGGCTGTCACAGATCTGATCCACACCTGCATTTTTGAACCGTACCGCAATGACCCTCGCCTGGTCGTTCTGGTCTCGGCTGACCTGATCGGGGCTGATGCAACCAGCATGATGAACCGCATCGATCGCCCGACTGAAAAGGTCGCTGCACAGTTGATTAACCGCGAAATTGGCGGACGTACAGCCTACAGCCCGCCGTTTATGCCGGAGGGCCGTCTGATTGTGACCACGCTTTCCAACCTGCATATCTATACCCAGCGTGGTACCCGCAAGCGTAAAGCGGAATGGGTAGACGATCGCAAACAGTTTGAAAACAACTATCTGCGAATGGAAGGGTACGCGGTGGAACACGATGTGCTGTATGCCGCTTACGACAAAATCACCGTGCCACAGGAAGATCCAGACACCGGGATCGGGGGCTAAAACATGGCTATGTCACCCTGCCAGCGGTACCGCGCCCGTGTGCGAGCCGAACAGGCATTAAAGAACGGTGAGGCGTTAAACGACAGCCCTGTAAGCCTCCATGTGCAGTTGCGGGAGTTGGAACGGGATGTACAGCAACTGCGCTCACTGGAAATCATCGCCGACCGCATCGACATGAAACGTGATGTCCTGTTGCCTAAGTGGTTACCGGTAGCAGAGCAATACCTTAGCGGTGGCAAGGTGTTTGCCAACCCGGTGTTTTCCTACTGCGTGATCTGGCTGTTCGATGTGGGCAGCTTTGATCAGGCATTGAACTGGGCCGATATTGCGATCGAGCAGGGGCAACCCACGCCGGAGAATTTCAAAACCTCTATGGCTGCGTTTGTCGCTGATACCGTGCTGGCCTGGGCAGAAAACCAATCGGAACTTGGTCACAGTATTGAGCCATATTTTGGCCGGACGTTTACCAACCTTCGTGAAAAATGGCGGCTGCATGAAGAGATCAAGGCCAAATGGTTCAAGTTCGCCGGTCTGTATCTGTTGCGTGACGACAAGGGCACTCCTCGTGCCACCGCAGTGAATGACGTTGAGGTATTGCAACTGGCTGACAGTCTGCTAGCCCAGGCGCATGCCTTTAATAATCAATCTGGGGTTAAGACTCACCGGGATCGCATCGCCTCGCGCATCCGGTCATTAACCGCAGAATAACCGACTACCGCAAGCCGGGGCGGGCACAGTGGAGGCAGAAAACCCGCAAGGTTTTCAAGGCCGTGGAAACTGGTTAGCCCGCTTCTCATTTTGGGGGTATGGATGTGGGAACACCAACATTGGGTTTCAGTGGTCGACCGATTGATTACCAGGATATCCCGATCACTAACGGCGTGGCGTTTTGGCCTAATCTCAACCTTAAAGAATTTCAGCAATCACGCTCTATTCCACCAGATTTACCCGCGACAACCGCAGGGCGCGCCGTGCTGGCGGCGATTGCCGAAATCAACGCAGATTTGGCCGCGGTTGTCAGCCTCCACCAAAGTAAGGGACATGACCAGGCCAAGGATGTGCCGGGCGCGCAAATGGACGGTGAAAACCAGCTTACAGCGCAATACAAAAAGGCGGTTTATGCCCGTGCAAAGGCGGATTTACTGGGCGAGTTTCCGACCATCGGGCGACGTGAAACCCACCCAGGCCAGGAAAGTGCCGAAACGCGCGACACCTTGTTAGCCGAAGCGGCTACCGTCTTGCGCAATATGCAGGGATTCCGCCGCGTAGGGATTTATCAGGTATGAGCCAGCTTGAACACTTAACGGCCTTTGTTCAGGCAAACATGCCAACCAGGGCGATGCAGTTTTTTGAAAGCGCGATCGATGATGGCCACCTGGTTTACTCCTACAAGGATTTGGGGTTAGACCAGCGTCGTCTGGGGATCTTTCGGTATAACGCGGTATTGAGTTGGGACAGGTTTCCCTACCGCATTTGCCCGCCTGCACTGGTCTACGGTCTGGTATTTGCCTGGGTGAAAGACCACCGCAATACCTTTTACGACGAGCTGACGCTAGCCGAACCCACTGTTGATATTGAGTTTGACGAAGAGGAAACCGGATCACTGAGTATCACCATTGAAGTGGCCGACGCGGTGACCGTCAGTGTGGATGAAAACGGCGAGATCCCGCTAGCCGGTAAGCGCTGGAAACTGAAATACCCAGATACCTGGACGGCGACACAGGGCAAGCTATTTGCCGCCTCTGAGAACGGCGCGCCGCTGGGTGGTGAGCATGAGAATTGAAGGTGGGCTGGATCAGCGTCAGTTAAGGCAACTGCGTGCCGCGCTAGCAGCGGCAGACCTCAAACCCAAGCAACGTCAGCGGCTGTTATGGCGCATTGCAAAGTTGGGGATCATCGTTGTTGCCAAGCGTAACCAGCGCAACCAGGTAACACCAGACGGCCAACCCTGGCCGAAGCGAAAACGCGGTAAAGGAAAGATGCTGCGCCAGTTACCCAAGTTGTTGCTTGTGCGAGAGATGCCCGAAAGAGAAGCGGTGAGGATTTACCTCCGGGGTGGTGGCTATCGCAACAGCAGCGGGCCAGTTTCAGCCGGGCTTATCGGGGCTGTTCACCAGGATGGGGCATCTATCCCCATGAGCGCTGACCGCATGCCACGACCTGACCAACGGGGAAAACCTGCCCTGTTGAGCCAGGCCAAAAGGTTGCGGGCACTGGGCTATAAGGTTCGCCGGGGGAAACGATGGGTAAAGGCAAGTTCTCGCGAAATCATGGACAGCATGAGCATGGCGCAAGCGGGGTTAATGATAAAGAAACTCCGGGGTAAACCGACGAAACGCAACTGGAAAATTGATATTCCCGCCCGTGTGTTCCTGGGCGTTAGTGATACCGAATTTAACAATATTCTTGTGCGCCAACTGCAAGCCATTGGGTTTGGCTGGGACGTTAACGCACAAAACAGAAGGGGAAGGCAATAATGACATGGCCCAATGTAACGATTAACCAGCTAAACCAGCGCCAGGGCGTAATCAATGAGATTGAGCGTACCGTTTTATTCATCGGCCACGCGCATGACGGCGCGGCCACGGTGGGCGATCTGGTCATGCTCAATTCCCAGTCCGATATTGACGTGGAATTGACCGACGCCAGCGACAGCTTGCGCGAGAACCTCCGCGCGGCCCAATTGAACGCGGGCCAGAATTGGCAGGCTTACGCGCTGATCGTGCCCGCTGGCGCTGATACAGCGGCAAAAGTCGACGCTATCCGCAACGTGCAACCGATGATTTCCGTTGAGGGTGTTGTGAGTATCGGCGATCTCAGTGCTGATACCACCGCCGCTGATATCGGCATTTTCAGCGCGCTGCGTGAGGAGCTGATCAGCAAGCATGGCCGCTGGGTGTGGTTTATGTTGGCGGTACCCGGCCCGCATAAAGGCGGTGCCCCTAAATCCTGGGCGCAATACCTTGAACAACTATCAACGAATGCCACCGGCAAGGCAGCACACGCTGTGCAACTGGTGCCCGCGCTTTGGGGCAATGAAGTGGGCGCACTGGCGGGCCGCTTATGTCATCGCAGTGTCACCATTGCTGACAGCCCCGCCAGGGTAAAAACCGGCGCACTGGTGGGGCTATCCAGCGATCTGCCTGTAGACAGTGCCGGGGTGGAATTGAACCTGGCTCACCTGCGCGCAATGCATGACCTGCGTTATTCCGTGCCGATGTGGTACGCGGATTATGAGGGCATGTACTGGTCAGACGGATTAACGCTGGATGTAAAAGGCGGTGACTATCCGGTGATCGAGTACCTGCGCATTGTTGACAAAGCCGCGCGCCGGGTGCGCCTCCAAGCCATTGCCAAGATCGCCGATCGGGCGCTGAACAGCACACCGGGCAGCATTGCCGCCCATAAGACCTATTTCAGCCGCACCATGCGTGACATGTCACGCAGCACGCAAATCACCGGTATCACCTTCCCTGGTGAGGTAAAACCGCCGCGTGAAGGCGATGTGGAAATCGTCTGGAGCTACACCACTGCGGTGAGCATTTATCTCGTTGTTCGTCCGTATGAGAGCCCGAAAGCGATCACCGTCAGCATCATGTTAGATACATCACTGGAGGCACAATCATGACGGCTCGTATCGGGGGCATGGACTTTGATATCACCCTGGGCACCGAAATTATCCATGTAAAAACCACTACGTTGGATGTGACGGACAACACTGCCGCTGCGCAAACGCGCGGTGTGCCTGATGGGCACGTAGCGGGTGACGTCGCGGCCGAAGGTGAAATGGAACTGGATACCAAGAATTTCAAGAAAATCGGCGCGGTTGCCCGTGCGGCCGGAAGTTATCGCGCCATGCCAACCACTGACATTCTTTGGTATGCCAATACGGGGGATGAGGAGTTAAAAGTTGAGGCATTCGGCTGCAAGTTGATTATCACCAGCCCGTTTTCCTTCGACCCGAAGGGCGGGGAAACCGCCAGCCACAAGGTTAAATACATTGTGACGAGCCCCGATTTTGTTCACATCGACGGTGTACCGATGTTGTCCGAAAACGATGTTCGCGACTTGATCGGGTGACCTATGCCAAATGGAGAAACCACGCTCTTTAAACTGATTGTTATTGGTGCGGTGATCGGTTTGGGCAAAGTCCTGTTGGATGAGCAAAAGTTGACTTGGCGCTTGCTGATTGGCCGCATTCTGCTGGGTTCGGCAGTGTCGATGATGGCAGGGCTGGCGCTGATCCACTTCCCTGACCTGGAAGAAATCAGCCTGATCGGTATCGCGTCGGCGCTGGGGATTTTGGGGCATACCGTGATCGAGACACTGCTTAGGCGGTACCTGCAAACTAAAACGAAAGAGGCTGATAAATCATGAAATTAAGCGAGAAACAGCAACTTTTCACCCAGTTAGTTGCCCAGTTGATCACCTGGGCCGGTGACCACGGCATGCGCCTGACTTTTGGCGAAGCCTATCGGACACCTGAGCAAGCGGCATTGAATGCAAAGACCGGGGCTGGTATCAGCAACAGCTTGCACACCAAGCGCCTGGCGGTGGATTTCAACCTGTTTATTGATGGGGTGTATCAGACCGACAGCGCCAAATATGAGCCGCTGGGCGTCTATTGGGAGTCACTCGGCGGGAGCTGGGGCGGGCGTTTTAAACGGCCCGATGGCAATCACTTTAGCCTTGAGCATGAAGGGGTTCGCTAAATGAAAGCGCTCGTTGTGTGGTTCCTCATTGGGGTTGCGGCCGGAGCCTGGTTCAACACTGTGCTCAGTGAATCAGCCGCTACCCGCGAGGCTAAATTTCGCGACGCGCTGCGCGAGGTGGTTCAGGGGGTGTCCTCTGAATCTGCCAAGGTGCTAGACGCCAAATTACAGGACATTCACAGCAATGAGATCCACACCGAGCGCCTTATTCATACCGAAACCATTAAACCGGTTTTTACTAACGTGTGCGCTACTGATGAGTATGTGCGGCTGTTCAACGAGGGTGTTGAGCGTGCCGAGCGAATCTTATCAGGAAAGCCTGTTAGCGAAGTGCCCGGAAAGCCTGCCGCGCCTGGCGGGGCCCACGGGAAATGATTTTGATCTGGCGTTAAAGCAATACAGCGGCCTGTATGTGCCTTGTGCCGCCAGGCATAACCAGTTAGTTACCGAAATTCAACAGAGAAAGGACTTAATCCATGAGCAAAGAAAATAGCGGCATCATCACCCTGAACGTGGGCGGCAGTGAATTGAAGTTTGCCCCTACCTTGCAAGCTTATAACAAATGTCTGAATGAATCCGCACGGGCTGAGGATGTGGTGGGCGCAGTCAATACCTACCTGAAACGCATCGTTACCCCAGAATCCCGTGATGCCCTGGCTACCCTGTTGCTGATGCCTGGCGTGGGTGCCCAGATGGCTGAAAAAATCAACAAGATTTATGCACCGGCCATTGAGATCGAAGTAAAGGAATAGGCCAGTTAGTCGAGCATATCCGGGCCAGCCATTATGAACAGATGGTGGCGCTACGGCGTCACTATTTGCCCTCACCGTCAGACCATGACAGCGAGGACGAACAGGGCGATAGCGTCATGAATCTGGCCCGTGCTCTCTGGCTGGCCGAGTATTTCCACGAAAGCAATATCAACAGTGTCGCGGCGGGTATCGCCTTTGCCTTTAACGGAACCAGGACATAGCCCTGATGAAAGAATTAGCCTTTCTGCTGAGTCTCAAAAACAACCTGAGCGCCCCGCTCGGCAAGGCCCAGCAATCCGTTGAGGCTTTCGCCAAAAAGTCAGCCAGCGCATTCGCACAGGTAGCGGTCGGAGCGGCCGGGTTATGGGGTGTTGCGCAAGGGGTTAAGGGATTATTAGACCCCGCCAACGAGGTGAAAAAGGCCTTGGATGAACTGTCTACCCGCAATGTGAGTACCGATAGCCTGGATAAAATGTATCAATCCGCCCAGCGGTTCAGTACCGCCTACGGTAAATCGGCGGCTGAATTCATCGCATCAGGCACTATCATAAAAAGTAAGTTGGCCGGATTGGCAGACACTGATTTGCCGCGCGCAGCCGTGGCGATCAACACCCTGGCCGTGGCGACCAAATCCAGCGCCGAACAGGCGGCAGGCTACATGAGCGATATGGCGAACAATTACCAGTCGACGGTACGCCAGATCGGTAACGTGCCCTTTGCTGAAATGATGGCGTCAAAAGCGGCCTACATGGCGCAAAACTTTGGCACCAGCATTGATGAGATCCGCGAGTTGGTTAAATCCAGTAAGGGCACCGGTACCCAGTACGGTGCCGGGATGGATGAACAATTGGCCGTCATGGGGGTATTGAGTCAGACCAAAGGCACCGAGGCAGGCGGCATCTATGACGCTTTCCTAAAAGGGGCGGTCGAAGGCGGCAAGCAACTGGGCCTGAGTTTCACCGATGCCCAGGGCAAAATGCTGCAATTCCCTGACATTCTGCAAAAGGTGCAAGCCAAATTCGGTGACACCATCGAAGGCAATATAAAGGCCCAGGACGCACTAAATAAAGCCTTTGGTGACGGTGCGCAGGCGCTGACCGCGGCCTGGGGACAGGCTGACGCCCTTAGAAAGCATATGCGCGATATGGGCAACACGCAGGGGTTAGACCGTGCCACAGAGATGGCGGCGAAGATGGCGAACATGTGGGAACGGGTGGATAAAGTCTGGGAGCGTATCCGGGTTGCCGTGGGCATGCGCCTGATCCCCGCCATTACCCCATTGGTTGATTACGCCATTAATGCCGGTACCCAGTTTGCCAAATGGTTGGACATGTTCCCGAACATTGCCCGCTGGATCGGCTATATCGCCCTCAGTACCCTGGCACTCGCTGCCGCAGGTGCAACGGCTAATATCGTTATGGGCGTTGCCAAGTTTATTGCCATCGGGATAGTGGGTATCTACAAGGTGTTACGTTTGGCCGTTCTTGGCGTGGCCTGGGCGTTGAATTTCAAAGCCCGCGCCTTGCAGTTAGCCAGTATTGCGGCAGTGGCTTACAACGGGGTTATGCGCTTTGTCCGTGCCACCCTCCTGGCTTGCGCGCTCGCTTTCCGCACCTCAACCGCTGCCGTCCTGTTACAGCGTACTGGCATGGTGATTTCTGCCGCTGCGATGTGGGCATTCGGCGGCGCTACCGCGTTTGCTGGCGCGGCTATGCAAATCCTGATGAGTCCTATCACCTTGATCATTGCTGCTATCGCCTTACTGGTCGCGGGCGTGTGGTATGCCATTAAGCACTGGGATGAACTGAAAGCCGCGCTGATGGACACCGAAGCATTTCGCTGGGTGGCCGATGCGGCGGAGGTGGTCGGTAGAGTCTTTTCCGTGGTTTGGCAGATGATCCGCGTGGGCTGGAAAATGGTGGTTGACTACTTTTCTGGCTTATCGCCGGTCGAGGCATTCACCGGCTTTGTTGACACGATCGGCAACGTGTTCAGCGGGCTATGGGATTACCTGATGGAGTCATTTGGCAAAACCTATAACTGGATCGTCACCAAGTTAAACAAAATCCCCGGCGTCAATATCGACTTGAAACCGGTCGGTGATAGCGCGCCCGCTGTGTCTGGAGTGGCCGCACCGGCTGGCCTCAATGCTCCCCAGATGGAGCGCGGCGGTATCGGTAAAGCGATTTCGAACGGCAGCGGCAACAAGGTGACTGATAACAGCCGTCAAATCGGCCAGGTCAATATTTATCCACAGAACCCGCAAACGTTCGATTCGCTGATGGAGTCCAGGGAGCTAGCAGCCGGATGAGCACAGACCTGAAATACATCGACCTGTTGATCACCGGCAAAAACTTCACGCTGGATTCCGGCAATGAGCCGGTGCTGTGCAGCAACCGCGTAAGCATCGCGCAAGACGTCGTCCATATGATTATTGAAGCCGGGATCGTCAAAGAGCTGATCGCCGAACGCAGCCCGGTTTTGCGGGCTGACATCATGATGCAAATGGAATTACTGGTTGAAACGGACACCCGCATTGTGCCGGGCACCGTCAGCATTAAAGACGGCGGCAACGGGGATTATTTTGTTGCGGCAGATACCTACGATTTCGGTCCGCTCTCAGTGACCAACAGGTTAATTAATGATGAACAATAAACCTAACCCAGACTTTAAGGCCATTCTGGCCGAACAGGGCATGCCGACTAACGAGGCGCAGATCAAGACCGAATTCACCGCCATTGCGCGGGAAGAAGGGCTGATCACTAACACGTCACGCATGTCACCGTTCTGGCGCTTGATCACTGCCATCATTACCGCGCCGGTATTGTGGCTGACGGATGCCCTGGTCAATGTCGTCATGCGTAATCTGTTCCTGGCAACGGCCGGGAATACCTTTGTTGACCTGTTCGCCTGGGCGGTCAACGTGGCGCGCAAAGACGCCACCGCCGCAGTAGGGGCTATCCGATTCACCAAGGTGGAGATCGGCAGGGAAATCACCGTGCCGGTGGGTACCGTCATTCAGACTGAGCGTATCAACGGCACGATTTACCGGCTGATGACCACGGTCGATATGACCATCCCCGCAGGCACAGCCAGCGCCCTGGTACCCGTTACAGCCGAGCTGGAGGGCAGCGGGTTTAACCTGGCCCCTGGTTACTACCGAATTTTGCCCGTGGCGGTCGACGGTATCGCCAGCGCGGTGAATGAGGACGATTGGCTGACGGCACCCGGCGCAGACCAGGAAAGTGATGATGACTTGCGGGATCGGGTGAAAAACCAATTCAACCTTGTGGGCCAATACCATATTGATGCCGTGTACCGTGGCATGATTGCCGGGCTGGCCGGGCTCAATACTGACCGCATTTTTTTCGAGCACGACGCCCCACGCGGGCCAGGTACCGCCAACGTTTACTTGCTGCTTGATTCCGGCATTGCCAGCCAGCCGTTTATCGACATGGTCAACGATTACGTGATGACCCAGGGCAACCACGGCCACGGTGATGACGTGTTGTGCTTGCCGCTACCGGAAACCCGTCATGACCTCACCGTCACTGTGCATCTGTATGCCGCCAGTCACCTGACCGCAGAGCAAACGGCCACGTTGATGGGTAACGCCGGTAACCTGGTACGCGCCGCGTTTCGGGAAAATACCGATTATGACGTTCAAAAAACCTGGCCGTTTAGCCGCTTTTCTATGTCACGCCTGGGCGAAGAATTGCACGACACGTTCCCCGATATTGCCTCTGTGGTGTTCTCACTGGGGGACATTATCAGCGGGCTGAATGTGCCGCGCCTGCGTACCTTAAAGATGGTACCTGCCGATGAGTAAACTACCAGGTATCAATCTGCCGGTGTGGATGAACAAGGGCGAACCGCTCACCCTGGCCCATGCATCAAAAATCTGGTGGGAACGGGTGTATAGCTGGCTGACCTTCCCCCTGGCCCAGATCGACGTCGATACCTGTGACGAGCAACTATTAACCCTGCTTGCATACCAGCGGGATATAAACCGCTTCCCTGGTGAATCCCTGGCGCTCTTTCGCTTGCGGGTGAAATATGCCTTCGTGAACGCCCAGGACGCGGGGAGCATGGCCGGTTTTGCGCGGATTTTCGAACGGCTGGAGATCGGCCAGATACAGCAGCTTGAGCGCCAATTGTGGCTAGATTGGGACGTCATATTGTTGCGTATCAACGATGAGCAATTGAGCCGCAATAACGCCCTGATGATGAACCTGGTGCGCCAGTACGGCCGCACCTGTCGCCGTTATTTCTTTGATGTGCTGAATCAGCGGGTGCTTTCGGTGAGAGCTGGCCGGTTCGACCTGGATGCGGGCTATCATGATGCGCTTTATGTTCCTACCTTCGAAATCGTCCGTTTTCATGTCAATGGTTGGATGACAAGCATTTTTGACCCTAAAACCTGTTTTTCGCAAGCGACATATTCAATTGAGTCGCAAGGCGCGGTTGGTGATGTTGTCTGGTCAGTGGTTGGCACCGCCTCCGTGGTTCCAATGGGAAAATATTGTGCCGTTGTAATCTTTGGATCTGGAGCGGTTGTGGTGACCGGCACCGATTCACGGGGTAGAACAGTAACCCACTCCATTAATCCGGTACTGTGGTTTATTCAAGACGGCACCAAAGGAAAAATAGGCGAAGTAACTGCTTGGGCCACTAATCTGGGGGGGCGAGTCCCCCTCATTAGTGAACTAACGTACGGCTTGCCGATGTCTGGAAAAAATACCCAGCGCGGAAATCTGGGCGCACTTTGGTGCGAATGGGGTGACATGGCGGTGTATGGCTGGCCGGGTGAGCCTGCACCAGGTACAACGTGGGCAGATTGGTGGATAACCCTTTCACCGGATGCCGATTTACCTCAAAACGTGTGGATGCCAGTCCTGGCGGGTAAACATAATCGTGTAGAAGAATTCAGCAGCAACGGAACGGTTGCTACTGTATCACTCGCGAACAATAACGCATTTAGGCGTTGCTGTGTGATATCGAGCCAGCCAGTAGCCAATACCGTATTTATTACAGAAGGTAACTCGCGATTTAAAACCGAGTCCGGCGCGTTGCTGATAACTGAGCAAAGGTGAATATAATGGAAGAAGTTACATACAGTAATCTACCTGCCGCAGCCGAAATTAAAGGTGATGAGGTTTTAGCGGTAAGCCAGGCGGCGAATGGAAAATTAGACAGCGTAAAGCTTACGCTAGACCAGATTAAAACATTCAGTTTGAAGTTATCCGCGCAATCTGGGAACCAACTCATTCAAAAAACGGATGGGCTTTACGTTCCTGAGCCAATGTTTACGTTGCTGACGCCTACCACTAATTTAAATAGTGTTACTAAAGGCGGACTATATATCGCACCGGGCGGGGAAACTTCGCAAGGCTCTTACAACATGAATTATCCTTTCGGTGTATCACCGGGTTCAGCTGTGTTTTTGTTAGTCTCAGCGGATGCCAACGGCACGGTAACACAATCTATTTATGCGTCCTTTAATGCATCCGAGCCGGGGCCGTGGGTGCGTGTCAAAAGTTCGTCTTGGAGCGCCTGGAGTCGTGTTTTAGACACTGTCACATTTAATACTAAAGGTGTGCAACAAGTGAACTTTTCTCAAAATAATTTGAAGGTTCACAAGACCACTAACGGCGCAAGCTGTACTTGGCGCTATGTTGCGCCAGATGGCACAACGAGCACCCCTAATCCCAAAACAACACCCACAACCAACGAGGGCGTAGCATTAACCCTTAAAAACCCGTATTCAAAACCCACCCAGGGAGTGTTTACCGGTGTTGTACTTGCCGTCGACTCTGACGGTCGGGCATTCACTAACGTTGATCGGCAAAACCCAGGAACCGATGAGGCACCGGGAGATTTAAATTGGAGAGAAATGGTGTCGGTACACATTAATAGCCGGGCAACCATTCCCAATGCGACTACTGAAACAGTGGTCGAAACGCTTAACGCAATATTAAGCGTTATGCGCAAAGCAAACATGATTGGAGGGGCTTGAAATGGCTAAAAGTATTATTACCTTGGCTTTTGAAAGCTGGCTGGTGAATAAAACAGTTAACGCCGAGCCAGCCCGCCCCGATAAAATGATTTTTGCGTTTATTCCCGGTCAAGATGAAAACGCAGAGATTAACCGCAATGAAGGTATGCCCAGCGCGGGGCAAATTCGCTATACCACGGACATAACCCAGTATGGTGCGATGAACGAAAATGCTGTGGTGTATTCAGTCGTTCTGGATACTACGATCGGTAACTGGAATTATAACTGGGTGGGCCTGGTCGACGGTGCAAGCAATACGGTCTTAATGATTGTTCACCTGGCTGAACAGCAGAAAATCAAGACGGAGAACGGTCAACAAGGCAATAGCCTGATCCGTAATCTTGCAATGGAATTTGATGGCGCAGCCACCGCCTCACAAATCAACGTCACCCCCGCAACATGGATGATCGATTTTTCCGCCCGGCTGCAAAGTATGGATGAATCCCGCCGCCTGGCTAATGTCGATTACTACGGTGATGCGGCATTCCGGGGCGATGGCTTCAAAGTCACCGTAGTAGGTGCGACCGCCACCATTGCGGCCGGGCTGGGGTATGTTGCTGGCCTGCGCGCCATTATGACCACCAACCGGGCGTTGGCACTGGCCGGTAAAACCGGCGTTTGGGTTGATATCTGTTGGCAAGGTACGGTCACGGGCGCATGGGCTAATAGCTTTACACTGCGCGCCGCCGATACCCTGGCCGATTATGTTGATAGTGCCGGTAATCGGCACTTTGTCACCCGTATTGCCCACGTCACTGGGGGCGTAGTGACCGACGAGCGCAAGCCGTTTCCTCTGGATGCTTTGCGCCAGGATGTTGAAGATCTCGACGTGTACAGCAAAGGTGAAGCTGATGCGCGTTTCCTGCTTAAAATCGGTGATACAGCCACGGGCAAGTTAGGCGCGCCTTACTTCCAGGCCAACGGTAACAGCGGCAACGGATGGCCCGAAGGAGCCGGGGCGTATCTGGATCAGCTAAACACCCGCGCGCCATTCTTTCAGCCAAATTTCGATTGGGAAGGCCAAGCCGGGGACGCTACCTATGTGCCGCTGACCAAAGGTAGGGCAACCCGCAAGGGCAAAGGCTGGCCGACAGCGGTCAGTTTTGGCTACCTGTTACCCAAAGAGGACAAATCCGCACAGCCGGTTATTCATGTGATAAGCGATGCGGCCGAAAGCACCTGGGTGTTTGATACCGACAACGGTCGGATTTTCAGCAAAGCGGGCACCTTTGCCTTGCAAAGCGAAACCACTCCGGTGGGGGTACCCATGCCCTGGCCGGGAAATGTCGCCCCACCGGGTCACGCCCTCATTGTTGGGCAGGCGTTTGATAAGGTTGCTAACCCACAACTTGCCGTCGTTTATCCATCGGGGGTTTTGCCCGATATGCGCGGTCGCACTATCTTGGGTAATCCAGTCGGGCGAGCACCGTTATCACTGGCTGACGGTGAGGTTAAAAATCATGGTCACACGGGGGAAGTGGGCGGCACGGATCTGGGTTCTAAAGAAACCACGGCGGGCGGCGCGTATCAGCTTAAGTTGCGTTCCTACCGCTCCAACACCGCATTAGATGGCGGCGACAGTAATAGACACTCATTTGAACAGGGGTTGCCATTTACTGACTACGGCCTGATTGAGCCTATTCCAAATCATAGCCATTGGGTAACGCTGGGCTGGCACGGTCACAGTTTGCGCATTGACGCTTACGGCGCGGCAAAAAACACCGTTGATAACATCGCATTTAACTACATCGTGAGGTTGGGATAATGAGCATGACTTTTGAATTTTCCAGTAATCCGCGCTTTGTGTGGATCTACAATTTTGATGAAAAAGGCGTGTTTACCGGCACGTTTAATTACTGCGTCCCACCCGGCACGGGATTGCCAGCCAATTGCACTACCGTACCATGCCAACCAAAGAGCGGCATGGCTGGGGTGTGGGATGGGCAGAAATGGCGCACTGTGCCTGACCTGCGCGGTGTTGAATATTGGGACAGTCACGGCACCCGGTTTATCGTGCTGGAACTGATCGACGCCTTGCCGGATTGGGCTGTTACCGTGGCACCCCCTGTTCCTGCTCTGGGTAACGTCCTGTTATTCAAAGAGGGCGCATGGCTAGAACTGACCGACCAGACCGGCACCACCTACTACAGTGCTGACGGCCAGGCGCACCAGGTACCTGATGCCTGGTTTATCTTGCCGGAGGGTTACACGTTTATTCCACCGGGTACCCCGTTTGACCATTGGGACGGCACCGAATGGGTAACGGATATCCTGGCGCAACAAGCGGCCCAGGCCCAAGAGGCGGCGGAACAGCAAGCACAGGCATTGAGCCAGGCCCAACAACAGCGCAAGGCATTGCGCGCCCAGGCTGACCAGCAGATCACTGAATTGGAAGATGCGATCGCGCTGGGTATGCAGCAGGATGGCGACGCCGAACGGCTGACGGCGTGGAAAACCTACCGCGTTTTATTGGGCCGTATTGATCTGCAAACTGCGCCCGCGATTGATTGGCCGGTGATGCCGTAATGTGGGAACAAAAACGCCTACACATCCCTGACAACCTGGGGGCGGTGACGTGCTCCACCCTGGTGGCTCACCCGTGGGTTTTTGGCCTGGGGCAACAGGAGGAATCAGGTTTTTATCTGAGCCCGCCGAATGCCGTTAACTACCTGGTCAACAAACTGGCCGGGGCATCAGTGCGCCAAGATGTCAGCGTGATCATGCTGACGGCTCCCACGTTGGCGTCATTTGCCACCGTGCTGGCCGCTGCCGCTGAGGTGTTCCCTATCCCGGCGTTAACCCAGGTTCAGCGACGGGCAACCACGGCGATCGGGCTGGCAACCAGCCGCATGCAGTTACCGGCCATGAGTAACAGCTTACCGCCTGCCCTGCCGTTATCGGTAAGCACCACACGCCTGGCAACCGGGGTGCAAGACATGATCCAGGCGTTTGCCGAGAGTGCCGCCCCCAGTACGCCGGAAAGTGTTACCGCCGCACTGGCCGAGTTTGCCCAGCAACGTGCGACCCTGTTGGATATGGCAAAGCAAGGGCTAAAGCAGTTGCAAGCCGGTAGTGTGCCGGTGTGGGCTGTTTCGGCGATCGGCGATACCCAGGCCGCTGCCCGGTTAATGCGTGACGCGGTACCCGTTTCTGACAACGTTTTCACGTTGGCGCTGATGTTTGTCGGCGAGGATTTAGCGCCGTTGCGCGCCATGTTGGGGGATCTATGAGTGAAATCATTGTGCTGGCGCTGGATGGCGAAGCCATTTTGATGAAAGACATTATCGTGTCCTCATCAATGCAAATTCAGGACAAAGACCAGTCCGGGCAAGCAAGCAGCACGGCTAACGCCGAGCAGGGGATCAAGGGTAAAGAATTGCGCGTTTCGGGGAAAATTCCCTTTTCCGAAAAAGCGCGACTAACCAGGCTTTATGCCCTGGCCGAAGCCAAAGACGCAGGCGGGCAAATGAAGCGCTATCGTGTCGCCAACGAGTTGGCCCAGGTCATCAAATTAAGAGAGGTGACTTTTTCCGGCAACGTCGATGCAGCGGCCCAGACTGATCGCATGGTGTGGCAGGTTAATTTCACCTTGAAAGAATATTTCAGTGTTGCCGAGCGAAAAGCCATGCAGGCCGCAGCCGGTGGCGGTGGCGCGGGTAGCAACGCGAATGCGCAAGGGCCAGGCGGGGCCGGTAGTGCCGAAGAATCACCGGAAAAATTATCCTGGTTTGAAAATGTGCTTAAAAAAATTGATACGGCAATCGGCCCAGGGGGCAGTCAATGAAACCCGTCGTTACCTTGCGGATCGGCACTGAAGCCATCGCGGTGGTTTCTTTTCGCGTCGTGCTTGAATTGGCCGCTTGCGGTCGGGGATTTATTACCGCCCTGACACCGGTCGACTATACCGGCCAGTTGGTGCGCCTGGATCTGGGTATCAACAGCACAGTTTACCGTTGGTTTACCGGCTATGTGGAGCGGAGCAGCCCAGCAGAGAACGGCGCGCAGCGTCTTTTTGTGCGTGAACTGGTCGGCACCTTTGCCCAAAAATGGCCGGTATCGCTGCAACACCCCACGCTACGCGATGTGACCGCCGAAGTTGCCAGGCTCACCGGCATGGTGTTTTCACTGCCAGAAAATGCCGGGTACCTGGATACGCCAATTCCTCATTTCACGCACAGCGGTACCGGCGATCAGCTATTAGCTAACCTGGGCCGCGCGTTTAGTATTGCGGATTACACCTGGTATCAGTTGGCAGACGGGACGGTATTTGTCGGCAGCTATGTGGATTCGCTCTTTGCGCGGTCACCGGTCGACATTCCAATCGAATTTATTCAGAACGCCGCCGCAGGCAATAGCATGACCTTGCCGTTAATCCCTGCCATCCGGCCGGGCGTTATTGCCAACGGTCGCCGCATCACGCAAGTCACCGCCAATGACGATGAAATGACGCTAACCTGGACGCCACTTAACAGCCAGGGGAAACCGGCGCACAAGTCACCCGAACAGCGCCAGATTGATAAAATCTATCCCGAATTGAGCGCGGGCCTACACTTGCCGCGCCTGGCCCGCGTCATGGGGCCAACGGATACCGCCGCACTGGGCGATCAGTCTGACCCATTCCGGCCCCGCTATGCCGTCAATCTGCAATTGTTGGATGAGAACGGCGCAGCGGCGCAGGGTACGCCGGTTTACAACGCGGTACCGCTCCCCGTGCCGATGGCGGGGCCGGAAGGTGGGATGTATCAATACCCGCCCGAAGGTACCGTGGTGGAGGTGGGATTTGCAGAAGGGCGACCCGATAAGCCACTTATCCGCCAAACGATGCAGGACGGCCACGCCTTGCCGGATATCAAACCGGGTGAGCAGTTGCAGCAACAGCGGGCCGGTGTGAGCCAGCGGGTTAACCAGGCCGGTACATGGCAGCGCGAAACCGACCAGGCGATCGAGGAATCCAGCAACGCCCGCCAAGTGACAAGCGACACCGAAGCCCGCACCACTACGACACGCCAGACGACCGTTAAAGGTAACGACACCACCACCGTGCTGGGTACGGCCAAATTGCTGGCCGGTGCGGTGGTTCACCTGGCTGATGGCAACTACACGATCGGCGCATCGGGCAACCTGGTGATCACCTGCAAAGACAGAATTGGCGATGTTGGCCAGGACGACAAAACCACGATAGGCGGCAATCAAGACGTGCAGGTTAAAGGCAGTCTAACCGAACAGATCGACGGTATCCGCCGCAGCGTTGCCCTGGCACATGAGTTAATGGCTCCCTCTATCCGTCTGGGTAGCGAGGACGTGAACGTGTTAACCCTGTTGACCGACACCCTGGACGTGCTCCACCAGTTGGCACAACAGACGGCGCAGCACACCCACAGCAATACCGGCACCCCAACCAACAGCGGTGAAATCACCGCCACAGCCGAACGAACCACGGCACTCACCGAAAAATACAGCCCATTCATTGATTGATACCCACGGCGGGGCCGCGCCCCGCTAGTACCTCCTGAATCACCCCGTATGCCACTCAACAGCTACACCATGCCCGTGCATGGTGTGAATTCATATCGTTCAACCACGGCCCGCAGGGGCCGCAAAAAATCACGGACGGAAGTACATACGGGACGTAAACGGCGCTACACCGCACCCGCCTGCACAATTTGGATCATAAAAATTTTGCAAAAGAATTTATGCGCAAACCATCGCGCCAGCCCGCGCCCTGTCTGGGGTTCTGGCATGTGAGAGGCTTTGCAATATGTGCAATGTTTTGCAAGAAATTGCAAAAATAGAGCGAGGGTGTGCGGCTAACCTTTTGGTTAACTTGATGTTTTGAAAAGGATCTATTTGCTTTACGTGTGGATCTTTTGCGGCGTCCGGGCCGTGGTGGCGCGGTGGGGTGATCGTTATCCGGGCTAGGCGTGGCGCGGCTTGCGGGCGGATTGGGAGCAAGCATAGAGTTTGCAATTTCTTGCGCAAACGATCTAGAAAGGATCTCCTAGGTCGCCTATCTATTGGTTGCGTTTCGATCGGTATAAACGATCAATTAATGGTAATTGATCTGTGTAACCAATTGGAGGGGAAGTGCATAGGTCAGTAGACTGAAATTCGAGCAGCAAACGCAGAGCATTGCGGCCATCCCAGGGAAAGGAAGTAAGTAGAGCTGCACATTGATGCAAGCCATGCAGTAACCAGCCAGCCTACGGGCTGGCTTTTCTATGAGTGTGATACTTACAAACGACCTTCTTTAACGCTAACGTCAACGACTGATTTTGATTTCAAATCATAGGTACAGGAATAAATCATGTTAACTTTTGCGTTAAACCCATTGGTAAACTTGACCTTATCGCCAGTGAAAACCAATTGACCTTTTTCCGGTACATTTCGGAAATGAGTAAAGGCCAGTCCGAAAACACCATCGTTCCATTCAAAATCATACTTGGACGTTTTCTCGATCTGCTTTTTACATGGATATGATGCCTCAGCCAAATTTGCTTCAAAGAGGCATTGCCCATCAGTCGCAGCACATTGTTTCGGTGGGCTAGCTTTGTCTGTAGCCTCGACGGAATCACCACTACCGAAATAGAAATATGCTCCAGTCCCAATGACGATGAGAACGGCAAAGCCTGCTAAAGCATGCCACCATCTTTCACCAGGTTTTTTAACTCCGCAATGTGGGCAAACCTTCGCGCGATCAGATACTTCCTTTTTACACTCTTTGCATGTAGTCATTGCCATATGAAAAACTCCATAAGTCCCAAGGGTATTTTGTTACGGCTCAAATACTAGCCATTATGGGAGGAGGGGGAAAGAAAAGTTAAAGCCCCGCAAAGCGGGGCCTTAAATCGAAGCGTAGTCAACTTGTGGACGAAGTTAGAGATAAATCCTTTTATCTCAATTGATTAACAGAGAAGTAACCTCACCATCCCTGTCTTCCCCCTCATGATGAGGGGGTTTTTTTTATTTCCATAAAATAAATTCACTTAAAAAACAATGAATTAAATCTATTCTAGAAGGCTGCGGATTTTCAAAAACCGTTGAGTGTGGACACTCTGTGGACGCGCCTTCTAACCTGGATACCTTATGAATACTTATCTAGGGAGAGCGACATTACTGCACGTTTTGCCAGATTTTTTTGCTTAGCTGACAAGCATCCCGCCATGATGGCGGGACTTTTTTTACCCCGCATTCCGTTATACTAAAGCCCATAAACTTTGGTTGGGGTTTTTTATGGAACAGCAATATGCGCGGCTGGTGCAGTCCGCTGCTTTAGCCGCCACCGGAATGGCCTCCGTTCTACTGTTGATCAAGATCGTTGCCTGGTATCTCACTGGATCGGTCAGCCTGTTGGCAGCTTTAGTGGATTCGTTGGTGGATATTGCCGCATCGTTAACCAACCTGCTGGTGGTGCGCTACTCGTTGCAGCCGGCTGATGAAGAGCACACCTTTGGCCATGGCAAGGCCGAGTCGCTGGCGGCGCTGGCGCAAAGCATGTTTATCTCCGGTTCTGCCCTGTTCCTGTTCTTGACCGGCTTCCAGCATCTGTATTCCCCGCAGCCCCTGAATTCGCCGGGTATAGGGATAGCAGTGACTATCATTGCGTTGATTAGCACTCTCATCCTGGTGACCTATCAGCGCTGGGTGGTCAGAAAAACACGCAGCCAGGCGGTACGGGCCGATATGCTGCATTATCAGTCAGATGTGATGATGAATGGTGCTATTTTGATAGCACTTGGGCTAAGCTGGTACGGATTTCACCGTGCGGACGCGCTGTTTGCCCTGGGCATTGGGGTTTATATTCTCTACAGCGCGCTGCGTATGGGATACGAGGCGGTGCAGTCCCTGCTGGATCGCGCCTTGCCGGATGAAGAGCGTCAGGCAATTATCGATGTGGTATCGTCGTGGCCGGGTGTGAAAGGTGCGCACGATCTGCGTACGCGGCAGTCTGGGCCAACGCGGTTTATCCAGTTGCATTTGGAAATGGAAGACACCCTGCCGTTGATGCAGGCGCATATTCTGGCAGAACAGGTGGAGCAGGCATTGTTGCATCGTTTCCCTGGGGCCGATGTGATAATTCACCAGGATCCCTGTTCTGTTGTTCCTCAGGGCCGACAGGGGCATTGGGAACTATAATCAACAGACATAGGTCAATGTTGGGTGGATTGAGAAATCACGGTGTTAGCACGCCGTGCCATGTGAAGTTTTTTCCTTGATGTTGCGTGACCTGAATCAATTCAGCTGGGTGTTTTTGTTATAATATCCAGCAATAAAAGCCGTAAAGCTGGTTTTGCGCCGTTGGAGAGATACCCGGTGAGTCGGCGAATACAGAATTCTTAAGAAATTGCATCTACAGTTCAGAGGTAGTCATGATCAAGAAAATCGGTGTACTGACGAGTGGCGGTGACGCCCCAGGTATGAACGCTGCCATTCGTGGCGTTGTGCGTGCTGCGCTCACAGAAGGTCTGGAAGTATTTGGTATTTACGATGGCTACCTTGGTTTGTACGAAGATCGCATGGAGCAATTAGACCGCTATAGCGTATCTGATATGATCAATCGTGGCGGCACCTTCCTGGGTTCTGCGCGTTTTCCAGAGTTCAGGGATGACAGCGTGCGCGCCAAGGCGATTGAAAACCTGAAAAACCGCGGCATTGATGCGCTGGTGGTCATCGGCGGTGACGGCTCCTATATGGGGGCGAAGCGCCTGACTGAAGAGGGTTTCCCATGCATCGGTTTGCCTGGCACCATCGATAACGACGTTGCAGGCACCGACTACACCATCGGTTACTTCACCGCGTTGGAAACCGTGGTTGAAGCAATTGACCGCCTGCGCGATACCTCTTCATCACACCAACGCATCTCTATCGTGGAAGTGATGGGGCGTTACTGTGGCGACCTGACCCTGGCGGCGGCCATTGCCGGCGGTTGTGAATTTATCGTCCTGCCGGAAATCGAATTCAGCCGTGACGATCTGGTTAATGAAATCAAAGCCGGTATCGCCAAAGGTAAAAAGCACGCCATCGTGGCGATCACCGAGCATATCTGTGATATCGACGAACTGGCGCGCCATATCGAGCAGGAAACCAAGCGTGAAACCCGTGCTACCGTATTGGGCCACATCCAGCGTGGTGGTTCACCGGTTGCCTACGACCGTATTCTGGCTTCCCGCATGGGCGCGTACTCCATCGACCTGCTGCTGCAAGGTTACGGTGGCCGCTGCGTAGGGATCCAGAACGAGAAGATGGTGCACCACGACATCGTTGACGCGATCGAAAACATGAAGCGTCCGTTCAAAGGTGACTGGTTGGAAACGGCGAAAAAGCTGTACTAATCCGCCCCTGATGCTGCTAAGCGGGCGCGGTATATACGGCGCCCCTTCGGGTGAACATGTTCGCCTCTACAAGTTCAGCCGCATTGGCAATTGGTCATCAATCTGGAGCCTCCGTTTGGGAGGCTTTTTTTTGTCTGTTATCGCTATATTCCAGAATGGTCTAGTACCACATTTTTTATTCTTTAATTGTGAGGGAAGTTTCTGGCAGGCTTTGATGCTAAATCAACCGTTTGAGGTTGCGTCATTTTCTGGGGGAACGGCAATGCAAAAATGGGGTGTGGGTCTGACTTTACTGCTGTTGGCATCGGGTGCCATGGCGAAAGATATTCAATTGCTGAACGTCTCATACGATCCAACGCGTGAGTTCTACCAGGAATATAACACGGCGTTTGGTCAGTATTGGCAGCAGCAGACCGGCGATAAGGTTACCGTGCGTCAGTCACACGGCGGTTCCGGCAAGCAGGCGACCTCGGTGATTAACGGCATCGAAGCGGATGTGGTCACGCTGGCGCTGGCATACGACGTGGACGCGATTGCCGAACGTGGTCGTATTGATAAAGCGTGGATCAAGCGCCTGCCAGACAACTCAGCACCTTATACCTCAACCATCGTTTTCCTGGTGCGTAAAGGTAACCCAAAACAGATCCATGATTGGGCTGATCTGGTGAAGCCCGGCGTGTCGGTTATTACACCGAACCCGAAAACCTCTGGCGGTGCCCGTTGGAACTATCTGGCTGCCTGGGGTTATGCTCTGCACCAGAACGGTGGTGATAAAGCCAAGGCTCAGGAGTTCGTTAAAGAGTTGTACCGCAATGTGGAAGTGCTGGATTCCGGCGCACGTGGTGCAACCAATACCTTCGTTGAGCGCGGTATCGGTGATGTGCTGATCGCTTGGGAAAACGAAGCCTTGCTGGCAGAGAAAGAGCTGGGTAAAGACAAATTTGAAATCATTACTCCGAGCGAATCCATTCTGGCCGAACCGACGGTATCGGTGGTGGACAAGGTCGTTGATAAACGCGGCACCCGTGATGTGGCCACGGCTTATCTGAAGTATCTGTATTCCCCGGAAGGTCAGACCATTGCGGCCAACAACTACTACCGTCCGCGTGATGCAGCCGTTGCAGCCAAATTCGCCGAGCAGTTCCCAAAACTGAAGCTGTTCACCGTGGATGATACCTTTGGTGGTTGGACTGAAGCGCAGAAGGTGCACTTTGCCACTGGCGGGATCTTTGACGAAATCAGCAAGCGCTGATCGCCAATTTTTGGATATAAAAAACCCCGGGAAACCGGGGTTTTGTTATTTCAGGCCGGATGAAATCAGGCTTTTTTCGCTTGGGCAGCGGCTTTGACGATCACGGCGAAAGCGTCTGCTTTCAGTGATGCGCCGCCAACCAGCGCGCCGTCGATGTCTGGCTGAGCAAACAGCTCTGCGGCGTTTTTATCGTTCACGGAGCCGCCGTACTGGATGATCACTTCGGCTGCTACCGCGGCATCTTGCTTGGCGATGTGGTCACGGATAAATTTGTGCACTGCCTGAGCTTGCGCTGGGGTGGCAGATTTACCGGTACCGATAGCCCACACTGGCTCATAAGCGATGACGGTGCCTTTGAACGCTTCAGCGCCCTGGGTTTTCAGCACGGCGTCGATCTGGCGCGCACAAACTTCTTCGGTTTTACCCGCTTCGTTTTCTGCTTCGGTTTCACCGATGCACAGCACTGGGATCAGGCCAGCGGCTTTCAGCACGGCAAATTTCTCTGCGATCGCTGCGTCGGTTTCTTTGTGATAGGTACGGCGCTCTGAGTGGCCGATGATGATGTATTCAGCACCGACGTCTTTGAGCATGGTGGCAGAAACTTCACCGGTGAAGGCGCCAGACAGGTTGATGTCGACGTTCTGTGCGCCCAGAGCGATGCGGCTGCCACCCAGTTCGTGCTTGGCCAGATCCAGATACATGACTGGAGGTGCGATGGCAACGCCACAACCGTCAACGCTGCTCAGTTCTTTACGCAAGGCGGCGATCAGTTCGTTAACCATGTGAACGCTGCCGTTAAGCTTCCAGTTACCCATTACTAATGGATGACGCATGTGTTTTCCTCCAAAAAGGGGACGCGAGAGTCTAAATGACAACTGCCGGACAGGCAGTTTACCTGCCCAACAGTATAGAGATGAATCAGTGCAAAGGCTTTGCTTTTTGTCATTAATTGCTGGGGTATCAGGGTTCAGATAGCGTTAGCTTAATCGGTTCAACGGCGAAGGTTATCCCCTTATCGCCGTTATCTGCCACCACATAGCGTATTGCCCCGACCTGTTGCTGGTAGAAGTAGGAACCTTTGCCTTTTTCCAGCAGGTTGTTCACCTTGATGATGCTTTCTTCCACGGTGAGTGCCGGTTCAAACTGACGGCTCAGGGCCGCCATGTAGTTCACCGCGATGGCTTTGGCCGCTTTTTCTTCGCCATCCTGCAACAGCAAATGAGTAATTTGCATGGTTTTAATCTTACCGGTGCCTTTTTCCAGCGCGGTAGAGGCGTAGAGGTTTTCGTTAATCTTGCTGGCCGCGCGGGTCAGCAAAGGAGAGTCATCCTCTCTGGAGGGGACGACGCGAAACTCACCAATTGGCAGCGTTGGGTTGTCGCGGTTGTATTTTTCGCGAAATTGCACCACCGTCAGATCGAAGGTGGGCGCGCCAGCCAGTAAATAGGGCGCGTTCGCCGGAGCTTCGGTAGGCGTATCCGGTGGATCGGCCCAAGCACTGCCGATAGGGAAACACAGGCAGGCTATAACGATGATTTTTTTCAGCATGGTATACGGCATCGGTAACAAAGATGACTCCGATTAAAACGATAACCTGGGTGAATTGTCAAAAATTCCTCGTGATTGTCGTTTGCTGACGCAAGGCGGTGCGATGGTCTGCGTTTTGCCGGGGCTAGCTCAACCCGGTATGGCCTATGTTACACTGCGGCGCAGAATATGGGCAGGCCAAGAGTGCATGAATCGATGAGCTTACAGCAATGGTGTTTTTCCTTTAAGGGCCGCATCGGGCGGCGCGACTTCTGGATCTGGATGGCAGTCTGGGTGGTGCTGATGGCGGTGGCTTTCACGCTGGCCAACTACGATGTGGTGGCGATCCAAACTATCGCCTTTTGTATCGTGGCGCTGCTGTGGCCAACGGCGGCGGTGCTGGTCAAGCGCCTGCACGATCGTAATAAAAAGGGCTGGTGGGCGTTGCTGTTGATCCTGGCGTGGATATTGGCGGCTGGTAACTGGCAGATGTTGGCGCCGGTCTGGCAGTGGGGCGTGGGGCGTTTTATTCCGACGCTGATTGTGGTGATGATGGCGATCGATCTGGGGGCTTTTCTTGGCACCCCAGGGGATAACCGATTCGGGCCAGAGGCCGAACCGGTAAAATTCCGCTGAACTACCAGTAATGCTCGCTGGTGATATGGCCCGGCTTGCGGCGCAGATGTTTGCGCATCTGATACTTCTCTTTCAGCGTTTGCTGGGTATCTCGCACCATCTGCGGGTTGCCGCACAGCATCACATGGCTGGTTTCGGCATCCAGGGGCAAACCAACCGCCGCTTCCAGCCGCCCGTCCTCCAGCAGAGCCGGAACGCGCCCGGTCAATGAGCCAGCCACCTCTTCGCGGCTGACCACGGTTTGAATGCGTAGTTTGCCGTTAAAACGCTGTTGCAGCTGCTGCATCAGCGGCAGGTAGCTGAGATCGCGGGCAAATCGTGCGGCGTGCACCAGTACCAGGTTGTTGAAGCGATCCAGATCTTTGCCTTCTTGCAGGATCGACAGATAAGGGCCGATGGCGGTGCCGGTCGCCAGCATCCATAAGGTGTCGCAGTCTGGCACTTCTTCGAGCACAAAGAATCCGGCGGCTTCTTTGGTGACCATCACCTCCGCTCCGGGCTGCAACTGATGGAGGCTTGGGCTGAGTTTTCCTTCTGGCACTGTGACCAGATAAAACTCCAGGTTAGGATCGCTGGGGGCATTAACATAAGAATAGGCGCGCTGAACGCGCTCTCCGCCTATTTCTAGTGACAGCTTGGCAAACTGCCCGGCGGTGAAACTGTCGATCGGGGCGTTGACCGTGATGCTGAACAAGCCATCGGTCCAATGTTGTACCCCTGTCACTTTGCCATTAACCCATTCAGCCATACTTTTAACGCTCCCGTGGTCGGATCAAATAAGCACAATGTCGTGAGCCGGAGATGGCATGCGCGGTACGTTCTATCCGGTAGCCTTTACCAAACAGGCGATGGAACAGCTGCAGTTCGGAGTTGCACAGGTTGCTGCAAGTATGGGCCGCCACGCCGATCGGACAGTGGTTTTCCACCAGCAACATTCCCTGCGGGCTTTCCAACAGTTCCGCCATGTAGCCGTCACGCTGGCGTAGGTTAACCAGGCGGTTGAGCTTGCTGAGATGGTCTTCTTCCTCTGCCAGCTCATCGGCGTACCGGTGATAGAGTTTATCCTCGCGAGCACGGATCAGCTTTTCTATGCCTTCGGCACCGAACAGCTCATGTGCTGACTCCAGCAGGATCGCCGAAAGCCGATCGTGTCCGTCGGCAAACTGAGCATGGCCCTGTTGGGTCAAAGACCAGTAACGCGTCGGGCGGCCTACTTTGGCGCGCGTTTCCTCGTAGCAAACCAGCTCACGTTGTTCAAGGGATTGCAGATGCTGGCGGATCCCCATCGGCGTGATTTCCAGCCGCTCTGCCAGCATTTTGGCAGAATGAGGACCCAAGGTTTTTAACTGCAATAAAATCAGCTCTGGTGTTTTCATAAAACCCAAATCCCTGTGGCGGTATCTTATTTCAAGTTGATGGAAATAATTATCGATTAAGTGTTAAAGCTAATCTGATGCAAGTTTATCATTTTTAACTCTTTCCCGTTATGACAACAGATACGTACAGTTTGATTTAC
Source organism: Serratia sp. 14-2641 (assembly GCF_001692375.1). Taxonomy (NCBI): domain Bacteria; kingdom Pseudomonadati; phylum Pseudomonadota; class Gammaproteobacteria; order Enterobacterales; family Yersiniaceae; genus Serratia; species Serratia sp. 14-2641. The sequence goes on from NZ_LXKR01000008.1 coordinate 160,905, forward strand.
GAGACTGGTAGCGATAGGTGCCAGTGTGACGGCGATCTATATTTGCCCGAAACTCGCTAAAAAAATCAGATTTGTTAGCTTATGCGACGCTGAGAAGCTGCTCTGTGGTTCCCCCCTGGTGTATTGGGCGGGGTTGAGTGTCGTAAGACTGAATAAGTTAATGAAGATAATGAGAAAAGTTGAGAACTTCCACCTGCTGGTGATGCTGATCCTGCTGGTTGCCGTCGGTCAGATGGCACAAACCATTTATGTGCCGATTATCGCCGATATTGCCCGCGATCTCTCGGTGCCCTCCGGTGCCGTGCAGCGCGTTATGGCGGCTTATCTGTTGACCTATGGCTTCTCGCAATTGATCTACGGGCCGCTTTCCGATCGCATTGGCCGCCGCCCGGTGATCCTGGCTGGCATGATGATTTTCCTGCTCGGTGCCTTGGGCGCTTTGCTGGCAAACAGCCTATCGATGTTGGTGGCTGCCAGCGCGGTTCAAGGGATGGGCACCGGCGTGGCGGGCGTGATGGCTAGAACCATGCCGCGCGATCTGTATGCAGGTACTTCCTTACGTTATGCCAATAGCCTGTTGAATATGGGCATACTGGTCAGCCCGCTGTTGGCTCCGGTGATTGGCGGGGGATTGGCGATGATGTTTGGCTGGCGGGCTTGTTATGGCTTCCTGCTGGTGTTGTGCGCCGGTGTAGCGTTTGCCATGTTCCGTTGGTTGCCGGAAACCCGGCCGCAGCAGACGGAAAAACGCCGCATGTTCTCCAGCTTCCGCCAACTGCTGGCGGATGGCACTTTCAGCTGTTATCTGGTGATGTTGATCGGTGCTCTGGCTGGCATTGCCGTCTTTGAAGCCAGCTGTGGCGTGTTGATGGGGGGAGTGTTGGGCCTGAGCGGGTTGACCGTCAGTATCCTGTTTATCCTGCCGATCCCGGCAGCGTTCTTTGGTGCCTGGTATGCCGGGCGTGACGGAAAAACCTTCCACAGCCTGATGTGGCATTCGGTGATCAGTTGCCTGTTGGCTGGGCTGATGATGTGGATCCCTGGCTGGTTCGGGGTGATGAATATCTGGACGCTGATCGTGCCTGCGGCGTTGTTCTTCTTTGGTGCCGGGATGCTCTTCCCCCTGGCGACCACCGGTGCGATGGAGCCATTCCCTTACCTGGCTGGGGCGGCGGGTGCCCTGGTGGGTGGTATGCAGAATATGGGGTCTGGCCTGGCGACCTGGCTGTCAGCCATGCTGCCGCAAACCGGGCAGTTCAGCCTTGGCTTGCTGATGTTTGCCATGGCGTTGCTGATTTTGCTGTGCTGGTGGCCGCTATCGAGCCGTATGCAGCATCAGGGACATACCGCCTGATAGAGACGGGGCGCGCTCTGCGCCCCCTAGGCGTTAAAGCAGGAATTCGTGCAGCGCTGCGTCTTTGCGATCCAGATAGTGGGTCGAACGGATGCGGCGGATAGTGCGCGATTTGCCCCGGATTAACAGGGTTTCGGTGGTGGCAATATTACCTTTGCGGCTGATGCCCTCCAGCAGATCGCCCTTGGTGATGCCCGTCGCGGCAAAGATCACGTTATCGTTGCGCGCCATTTCATCCAGCACCAACACCTTACCGGCTTCGATGCCCATTTCTTTACAGCGGGCCAGCTCCTGCTCGCCGATACGGCGATTATCTTCGTTATCCCCTTTGACCTGATGACGAGCCAGCAGGCGGGCTTGCATATCGCCATCCAGCGCACGGATCACCGCAGCGGAGATCACGCCTTCCGGTGCGCCGCCGATGCCGTACATCACATCCACTTCGCTTTCCGGCATACAGGTCAGGATCGACGCGGCGACATCACCGTCGGGAATAGCGAAAACCTTCACTCCGAGCTGCTGCATTTCTGCGATCACTGCATCGTGGCGCGGTTTAGCCAACGTGATCACCGTTAGCTCAGTCAGTGGCTTACCTAGCCGGGCAGCGATGTTGTTCAGGTTGGTGGCTAGCGGCAAGTTGAGATCGATCACCCCACGCGCCTGCGGGCCGACGACCAGTTTTTCCATGTACATATCAGGAGCGTGCAGGAAGGTGCCGCGATCGCCTACCGCCAGGACCGCCAGCGCATTGGATTGCCCCATTGCGGTCATGCGCGTGCCTTCGATGGGATCGACGGCGATATCCACCGCATCGCCCAGCCCGGTGCCGACGTTTTCGCCGATATACAGCATCGGGGCTTCATCAATCTCACCTTCACCGATCACGATCCGGCCATCGATATCCACCCTGTTGAGCATAATGCGCATGGCATTGACGGCGGCACCGTCAGCGGCGTTTTTGTCGCCGCGTCCCAACCATTTATAACCCGCAAGTGCGGCGGCTTCGGTAACGCGGGAAAATTCGATGGCTAATTCACGTTTCATGGCAAACCTGTCAGTGGGAAAAGGGAAGAAAATATCGGCAAAGTTTACCACAGTGGGGAGGCGGCAGGGCGAGGCAAAAAAAACGCTGCCCGTAGGCAGCGCTGTTGCAGGGTAATACGAATCAGTCGTGATCTTCCCAGGCCTGCGCACGAGCCACGGCCTTTTTCCAGCCGCTGTAGCGGAAGTTACGCTCGGTAGTTTCGATACCCGGACGGAATTCACGTTCGATGGCAGCTTTGCTCTTCAACTCATCCAGATCGCTCCAGTAGCCAATCGCCAGTCCGGCCAGATAGGCCGCGCCCAATGCCGTCACTTCACGCACCTCAGGACGCTCGACACGGGTACCGAGGATATCGGACTGGAACTGCATCAGGAAGTTGTTGGCTACCGCACCACCGTCCACACGCAGCGATTGCAGGCGGGTATTGGCATCGGCCTGCATGGCATCCAGCACGTCGCGTGTCTGGTAGGCGATAGACTCCAGCGTGGCGCGGATGATGTGGTTGCTGTTGACGCCGCGGGTCAGGCCGAAGATGGCGCCACGGGCATACGGGTCCCAGTAGGGGGCACCCAGGCCGGTAAAGGCGGGTACCACGTAGACGCCATTGCTGTCTTTGACCTTGGTGGCGAAGTATTCGGAGTCGGCGGCATCGCTGATCAGTTTCAGCTCGTCGCGCAGCCACTGGATAGAGGCACCGCCGATAAACACCGCACCTTCCAGCGCATAGTTCACTTCCCCACGTGGGCCGCAGGCGATGGTGGTCAGCAGGCCGTGGTTGGAACGCACTGCTTCTTTGCCGGTATTCATCAACAGGAAGCAGCCGGTGCCGTAGGTGTTTTTCGCCATACCCGGCTGGACGCAGAGTTGGCCATACAGCGCCGCCTGCTGGTCACCGGCGATCCCGGCGATAGGAATACGTGTCCCGCCTTTACCCCCGATGTTAGTCTGGCCATACACTTCGGAAGAAGGACGGACTTTTGGCAGCATGGCGCGCGGGATATCCAGCGCTTCCAGCATACGATCGTCCCAGTCCAGCTCGTGGATGTTGAACATCATGGTACGCGAGGCGTTGGTGTAGTCGGTCACGTGAACCCGCCCTTGGGTCATCTTCCACACCAGCCAGGTGTCGACGGTACCAAACAGCAGTTCACCGCGCTTGGCACGTTCGCGCGCGCCTTCGACGTGGTCGAGGATCCATTTGACCTTGGTACCGGAGAAGTAAGGGTCAACCACCAGGCCGGTATTGTGGCGGATATACTCTTCCAGGCCATCACGCTTGAGCTTTTCACAGATGTCGGCGGTGCGACGGCACTGCCAGACGATCGCGTTATAAATAGGCTTACCGGTCTCTTTTTCCCAGACGATGGTGGTTTCACGCTGGTTGGTAATGCCGATCCCGGCGATTTGATCAGAACTGATATCGGCCTTGGCCAGCACTTCGACCAAGGTGGAACTTTGTGAGGACCAGATTTCCATCGGGTCGTGTTCTACCCAGCCGGCCTTCGGATAGATCTGCGTAAATTCACGCTGTGAAACCGCAACAATATTGGCATCGTGATCGAGCACTACGGCACGTGAACTGGTGGTTCCCTGGTCGAGGGCGACAATGTATTTTTTTTCGGTTGTCATAATTTTGAGTCCTACTGTAGTTAACCGTTTAAAGCCGTGCCAATCACGCTTTACGTTGTTCTGGTTTAGGGGCGGGTTGCTCTTCCTCGAAGCAAACGTCACAAGGCAGATGGCGACCGATCAGCGCACGATAACCAAAGGCGCCCAAACCTGCACCGACGATAGGGCCGAAGATAGGCACCAGGAAGTAAGGGATGTCGCGAGCGCCGGTGAAGGCCACGTTGCCCCAGCCTGCCAGATAGGCGAACACTTTCGGGCCAAAGTCACGCGCCGGGTTCAGTGCAAAGCCGGTTAATGGTCCCATAGAGGCACCGATGACGGCAATCAGAATACCGATCAACAGCGGTGCCAGCGGGCCGCGTGGAATGCCGTTGCCGTCGTCGGTCAGCGCCAGGATCAGGCACATCAGGATGGCGGTGATCACGGTTTCTACCAGGAAGGCCTGGCCAACGGAGATATGCGCGTTGGGATAGGTCGAGAAAATGCCGGCCAATTCGAGGCTTTCGTTGCTGCCACGCACCATCTGGTGGGCGGCTTCAAAATCGAAGAACAGACTGTAATACAGCCCGTAGACCAGTGCTGCCGCGCAAAAGGCCCCCGCAATCTGCGCAACGATGTAAGGGAGTACTTTGCGTCCATCAAAGCAGGCGAACAGCCACAGCGCGAGCGTGACGGCCGGGTTCAGGTGAGCACCGGAAATGGCGGCGGTCAGATAGATGGCCATCGCCACCCCCAGGCCCCAAATGATGCTGATTTCCCATTGGCCGAAGCTGGCACCTGCCAGTTTCAGCGCTGCAACACAGCCTACGCCAAAGAAAATCAACAGACCGGTGCCGAGGAATTCAGCGATGCACTGGCCTTTTAAGGTCGGACTGATGGTTTGGCTCATAATATTATTGTCCTGCAGACGACGGTTATAGGTTATCTAGGCTTGGCGCGTTGGCGTTTTGGCCTTGAGCTACAGAGTTTTTCTTCACGTCCTCTTATCGGTTGAGGATGTGATGTAAATTTATCGTTAACGAGCATAAACGAGAAATAGCGAAATCAAAATGTGTGTACTTCGTCATAAAATTGAGCGAATTCGCGTTGTTCGGTGTTCTTTCTGCGCCATAAAACGGTGATCTGACCAGTTATTTTGTCTCTATTTGTTAACAACCCTGCCGTTGGGCAGCGGCGACTTTCAGCTTTGACCGATAGCCAGGGTAGGAAAATTGCAACAGAGTGCGCGTTGGGTCGGTATGTTGCTAGACACTGGGGGGCTGGCTACTTACAATCGTTTTTATTGCGGGAAAGGTTTTATCGAGACAGGCGCTGGGCCTGTTGGTTACGCGAGCATATTCGCAGTCGCTGCAGCTAAGGTTGCGGCGCTACTTATGGATGTACGCCTTGCTATCATGAGGGGACTGAAGAATGTCATTTGAAGTATTTGAAAAACTGGAAGCAAAAGTTCAGCAGGCGATCGATACCATCACGCTGTTGCAGATGGAAATTGAAGAGCTGAAAGAGAAAAACAATTCCCTGTCTCAGGAAGTTCAGAGCGCTGCGGGTAACCACGAGTCACTGGTCCGTGAAAACCAGCAGCTGAAAGAAGAGCAGCACGTGTGGCAAGATCGCCTGCGCGCTTTGCTGGGTAAAATGGAAGAAGTCTGATCCATTAGCACCAACGAAAAGGGCGCCTCAGGCGCCCTTTGTCATTTTCTGCGGTTACTCGATATCGAGCGGGTCTTCAGAAAGGATGATGCCGGTGTTGTCGGCATAGAGATGATCGCCAGAGAAGAAGGTAACACCGCCAAAATTCACGCGGATATCGCTTTCGCCTATCGCTTCGCTGGTGGCTCCTACCGGGATTGCTGCCATCGCCTGAATGCCGATGTCCAGTTCTTCCAGATCGTCCACCTGGCGCACCGCACCGTAAACCACGATGCCTTCCCATTCGTTCTGAGTCGCCAGACGGGCCAGCTCCGCGTCGATCAGGGCACGGCGTACCGAGCCGCCGCCGTCGATCACTAACACGCGGCCACGGCCGTTTTCTTCGAGCAGTTCAAACAGCAGGCCGTTATCCTCGAAGCATTTCACCGTAGTGATTTGCCCGCCAAATGAAGTACGCCCGCCAAAGTTGGAGAACAGAGGCTCAACTACGTTGACCTCTTCCTGATAGATATCGCAAAGTTCGGAAGTATCGTATTTCATAGGATTTTACGTCTGTTTGCCGCTGGAATAACCAGTATATCCCTTTATTCGCCCCGTTGGCAAAATCATCAGTGCCAGGATGCGTTCTGCCACGCAAGTCTCAACTAACTGAGCACCACGCCAATCGCAAACAGCACGTTGGCGAGCAAGGCGGCCTTGACCATATGTTCCAGCATCGGACGCATACCGACGGCCGTAGGGTCACGTAAGACACGCATACCGTGGCGATACAGAAACGGGATGGCCAGCACAAACAGCCAGCCCCATAGGCTGTGCAGGTTAAGCAGGGTAAACAGGGCAAAGCAGACCACGGCGGCGATCAGCAGCGTTGCGTGGTAATAGCGCGCATTCTGTGGCCCAAGGCGGACGGCCAGGGTATTTTTGCCGTTAGCGCGGTCACTTTCGATATCGCGCAGATTATTGATGTTCAACACCGCCGCCGCGAGCAGGCCACAGGCGGTGGCTGGCAACATCACGATGCTATCGAAAGTGTGAGTCTGTAGATAGTAAGTGCCTGCCACGCTGAGCCAGCCGAAAAACACCAATACCGAAATATCCCCCAGCCCCAGATAACCGTAAGGTTTGGTGCCCACGGTGTAGGTAATGGCCGCGACAATCGCTAGCCCGCCCAGCACCAGGAAGCCCACCACATCGCTGGGTTTTTCACAGGCGACGGCGATTAGCCAGCAACCGGAAATGGCGATCAGCACCACCGTCAGCATCAAGGCCCGTTTCATCTGGCTTTGGGTGATCATGCCCTTTTGCATGCCGCGCAACGGACCGATACGGTCTTCTTTATCGCTGCCTTTTACCGCATCACCGTAATCGTTGGCCAGGTTGGAGAGGATCTGCAGCAGACCTGCGGTCAGCAGAGCCAACAGCGCCACGCCGGGCTTCAGGCTGCCCTGCCAGGCGGCGATCGCGGAACCGACAACGATGGAGGCAAAGGCCAATGGCAGTGTTCGTGGTCGTAAACTTTCCAGCCAGGCTCTGGCCGGGGTGGTGGTGGTTGATGAGCTCATATTTCGCTTCAGTAAGTCAAAAGACGGTGTCCGTTAAAAATAAATGTGGGAGGCAATGCCTCCCACAAAGATAACTGACAGGACAGTGATAGAGCGATTATAGGATAAAACGACTCAGATCTTCATCCGCTACCAGTTCATCCAGGTGATTGCGCACGTATTCCGCGTCAATTGTAATGGATTGGCCGCCAATTTCACTCGCATCGTACGAAATATCTTCCATCAGACGCTCCAGCACGGTGTGCAGACGACGTGCGCCGATGTTTTCGGTGCTTTCGTTAACCTGCCAGGCGGCTTCAGCGATGCGGCGGATACCGTCAGCGGTGAAATCGATGGTGACGCCTTCGGTGGCCATCAACGCTTTGTACTGCTCGGTAAGCGATGCGCTTGGCTCGGTCAGGATACGTTCAAAATCTTCCGTGGTCAGCGCTTGCAGCTCAACGCGGATTGGCAGACGGCCTTGCAGTTCCGGGATCAGGTCGGAAGGGCTGGCAGTCTGGAACGCGCCGGAGGCGATAAACAGAATGTGATCGGTTTTCACCATGCCGTGCTTGGTTGATACTGTACAGCCTTCCACCAGCGGCAGCAGGTCGCGTTGGACGCCCTCGCGGGACACGTCCGGGCCGGAGCTCTGGCCGCTGCGCTTACAGATTTTGTCGATCTCATCGATAAACACGATACCGTGCTGCTCAACGGCTTCCACCGCCTGCTCTTTCAGCTCTTCCGGGTTGACCAGCTTGGCCGCTTCTTCTTCGATCAGCAGCTTGAAGGCTTCCTTGATCTTCACTTTACGCGGTTTCTGTTTCTGCCCACCGAGGTTTTGGAACATCGATTGCAACTGGTTGGTCATCTCTTCCATGCCCGGAGGCGCCATGATTTCCACGCCCATCGGGGCCGAAGCCAGATCGATTTCGATTTCTTTATCGTCCAACTGGCCTTCACGCAGTTTCTTACGGAATGCCTGGCGAGCGGCAGAAGGTTCATTCTGTTCTTCTGCCTGGCCCCAGTTGTTCTTGGCCGGTGGGATCAGCACGTCAAGAATGCGTTCTTCTGCCATCTCTTCCGCACGGGTGCGGTTTTTCTCGATCGATTGCAGACGCACCATTTTCACGGCGGCATCGGTCAGATCACGGATGATAGAGTCTACTTCCTTACCCACATAGCCCACTTCGGTGAACTTGGTGGCTTCTACCTTGATGAAGGGAGCGTTGGCCAGTTTAGCCAGACGACGGGCGATCTCGGTTTTACCGACGCCCGTTGGGCCGATCATCAGAATATTTTTTGGGGTCACTTCGTGACGCAGCATCTCATTGAGCTGCATCCGGCGCCAGCGGTTACGCAGGGCAATGGCGACAGCACGTTTGGCTTTGTTTTGGCCGATGATGTAGCTGTCCAGTTCGCTGACGATCTCGCGCGGGGTCATTTCAGACATGGTATTCGATCCTTACGCTTTGGAAGGCAATTCTTCGATGGTGTGACAATGGTTGGTGTAAATACAGATGTCGCCGGCGATGGTCAGGGATTTCTCCACGATTTCGCGGGCGCTCATTTCGGTATTTTCCAACAGCGCACGTGCGGCCGACTGGGCATAAGGGCCACCGGAGCCGATCGCAATCAAATCATTTTCTGGCTGAATTACGTCACCGTTACCGGTGATGATCAGCGAGGAAGTCTCATCGGCTACCGCCAGCAGGGCTTCCAGCTTGCGTAGCATGCGGTCGGTACGCCAGTCTTTTGCCAGCTCAACGGCCGCTTTCACCAGATGGCCCTGGTGCATCTCCAGCTTGCGCTCGAACAGTTCGAACAGGGTAAAAGCGTCAGCCGTACCCCCGGCGAAACCGGCAATCACTTTATCGTTATACAGGCGACGGACTTTTTTGACGTTGCCCTTCATTACCGTGTTGCCCAGTGTGGCCTGGCCATCGCCACCGATCACTACCTGGCCGTTGCGGCGTACGCTTACAATTGTTGTCACGAGCAGACCCTCGTTGCGGACGGAAAGAAGTCCCCGCAGCCTCTGCGTTGGCAGAGACTACGAGGCATATTGAGACTATAGATGGGGGGAGATTGACGCTTTTCAACCCCCGACGGAGAGGGGAATGCAACTTGACATGCCCATGCCCTTCAGGCGCGACAGGGTTTTGTCTGCGGCGGCGCGGCTGCTGTATGGGCCAAGCATCACGCGATTCCAGCCACCACCTGCGGTGACCCGGCTTTCAACCCCTTCAAACGCCAACTGTGCCCGAACCGACTCGGCCTGATCGGCTGCGCGGAACGAACCACATTGCACCATCCACTTCTGCTTCGACTCAGGCTTGGTTTCCGGCTTGGCCGCTTCCGTTTTTACTTCTTGTTTCACTTCTGGCTGACGAGTCTGCACTGGCGGAGTCACGGCCTGGGGTTTGGGTTGCTGTACCTGCGGCTTCGGCTGCTGCACTTGTTGTTGGTGCTGCTGTACCGGTTGTTGCTGCACGGGTGCCGCGCCGTTGTTGAACGGGTTGCGAGGCTGAGTGACCTGCTGTTGCTGCGCTGGTGGTGCTATCTGCTGCTGTACCGGCGGTTGTACCTGCTGTTGCCGCCCACCGTTACGCAACTGTGAAGGATCGTTGTAAGGCACTTCAGACAGCTGCGTTGGGCGCTGCTGCATATCGGCCTGCATCTGCTCCAGCAATTGGCGTTGTTCGTCGGTCAACTGAGTTTTGGAATTGACCTCTCCCCCGGCCGTTGGCTCGGTAGGTGTCTTGACGCCGATCTGGCGGTTCTCCAGCTCTTTGATGTAACGCCAACGCTCTTCCGGCTTCGGTGGCAGACCATTGCCCGGGCGTGTGCCATGCGTAGGCAACATCGGCGTTTCATCCGGTTTATTGTGGGTAATGAAATAAAGACCACCGATAAAGACAACCAGAATGGCGACGGCAAGCGCCACCACGGTTTTGGATACCTTTGGAGAACTGCGTTTTTTACGGCTGGGGGTCTTGCGCCGCGCTGCTCCTGAGCGCCCGCGGCCTACATAGTCTCTCTGTGCCACTATAATTCCGCTGTGTCGTGATGAGGTTAAAACCTATCCTCTGGCTATTTTATCGGCCATTTTGCATCAGCTTACTGCCCTGTAGGTGTAGGCAGGCTCCGGGGAGCGGTTCTGGCAAAATGACCACAACAATGATCATTACGCCGGTTTGGCCGGCGCTGGGTCAGCCATGTTACTTAACCCAAAAATATTTGACTAGCGTTTAGGGGCCGCGGTGCTGCCTCTGATGATCAATTCACTGTCCAGTAACCGGGAACCGCTGTTCACGGTTTGCCCATGTAACTGTTCCAGCAGCAGCAACATTGCCTGCTGGCCAATCTGGAAGCGGGGCTGCGCCACGGTGGTCAGCGGCGGATCGCAATACTGCGCCAGCTTGATATCGTCAAAGCCGACAATCGACAGATCCTGCGGTACCCGCAAGCCCAGCTTTTTCGCCTGGGACAATACGCCGATCGCCATGACGTCGCTGTGACAAAAGACCGCCGTTGGCGGTTTCGGCAGTGCCATCAGCGAGGCTAACGCCTGTGCACCAGCTTCGTAGGTGAAATCACCCCGGGTAATATAGCTGCTTTCGACGGTAATGCCATTACGGCGTAGCGCCTGAATGTAGCCTTGCAACCGATAATGGCTCAGCGGCATCTGTTCTGGCCCGGCGATACAGGCGATCTGTTTATGGCCAAGCTGATGTAGATAATGTACGGCTTCAAACGCGGCGGTCAGGTTGTCGATATGCACCGTTGGCAGTTCCAGCTCCGGTGCAAACTCGTTGGCCATCACCATCGGCGGCAGGTTGCGTTGCTCTTCCTTGCTGGCGTCGAAAGGCAGATTGGAGCCAAGCAGCAGCATGCCATCGATTTGTTTGGTGATGATCAGGTTAACGAAGGTGCGTTCCTGCTGGTTCTGCTGCGCACAGTCGCCGATCAGCACCAGGTAACCCTGCTGCGCTGCCGTTTGCTCGATCCCCTGGATCACGTCGGCAAAAAACGGATCGCAGATGTCCGGGACGATCACCAGGATAGTGCGGGATTCATTGCGTTTGATATTGCGTGTCAGGGCATGAGGGGAGTAACCCACGGCCAGCACGGCCTGTTCCACTTTCTGGCGCGTTGGCGTTGACACCTTTTCCGGATTCATCAGCGCACGCGACACGGTTGCCGTGGAAACGCCGGCCATTTCGGCAACGTCTTTCATGGTCGCCATGGGTAATTCTTGCTTGTGTTCCAACGCCTTTCTCCTTGCGTCAGCACCCGGCTAACGCGGTTACTTCAGTTTGCTCACAAATTCTGGCATGCAGTGGTGGTGGTGTTATTTTTAGCGTCATCCACATTCAAGCATTCCATTGCCTGGCTGAAAAAATGCCTTCACCGACATTCTAAACAGATTACGGGCCGCTTTTGTTACCTAATTTGCATGAAAAGTGTGACGCAGGAAGGTTTTTTCGTGTTCGCTCGCAAATTGTGGTGTAAACGTTTGCTTTTAACCGTGGAATTAAGATTTTTCTTAATCAGCTATCAATGGGATCAACGTCTAACGTCCATTTGACTTTACGCGCCTGCGGCAGGGTGCCAATCAATGGCAACGTGCTCTTTATCAGGTGCTGTAACAGTTTTTTGGATGGGTGCTGCAACAACAGTTGCCAGCGGAAGCGACCGCCGCGTTTGGGTTGCAGGGCAGGAACCGGGCCCATTACCCACAGAGAGTCATCTTTCAGCGGGCTGGCTTCCAACAGATTGCGTAGCTGCTGTAAGAACAGCGGTGCCTGCTGATTATCGTGATCTTCCGAACGCACGATGATGTGGCTGGTGTAGGGCGGCAGGAAGACGCTGTTACGCTCGGCCAGGGTTTGCTTGGCAAAGGCGTCGTAGCCCTGTTGCAGCAGAATTTGCAGTAGCGGGTGCTCTGGATGATGGGTTTGCAGCAGCACCTCGCCCTGCTTGCCCGCCCGCCCGGCACGGCCTGAAACCTGAGTATAGAGCTGGGCAAAACGCTCGGCAGAACGGAAATCGGCGGAGAATAGTGCTCCGTCTACGTCGAGCAACGCCACCAGGGTGACATCCGGGAAGTGGTGGCCTTTGGCCAGCATTTGCGTGCCGATCAGGATACGCGGGCCGCCACGGTGAATATCGGCCAGATGCTGTTCCAGTGATCCCTTGCGGCTGGTGGTATCGCGATCGATACGGGTAATGGCGGTTTCCGGGAACAGGGGAGCCAGTTCATTCTCCAACTGTTCGGTACCGACGCCGACGGAAACCAGGTTGGTGGTACCGCACTGTGGGCACTGATGTGGCACTGGGCGCTGGCTGTCGCAGTGGTGGCAGCGTAGCTGGCGTTGATGCTGGTGGAACGTATAGTAATGGTCGCAGCGCTGGCATTCGGCGATCCAACCACACTCATGGCACAGCAGCGCGGGGGCATAGCCACGACGGTTAAGGAACAGGATCACTTGGTTGCCGTTCTTCAGGTGGTGCTGCATGCTTTTCAGCAGGGGCTGAGAGAGCCCGACCTTCAGCGGCAGGCCTTTCAAATCGATCAGGTGCTGATTGGCCGGTTTGGCATTGCCTGCCCGCTGGGTCAGTTTGAGCTGACGGTATTTGCCTAACTGCACGTTGTGCAGCGTTTCCAGCGCCGGTGTCGCCGAGCCCATCACCAGCGGGATGTTTTCGGCGTGAGCGCGGAACACCGCCAGATCGCGAGCGTGATAGCGCCAGCCTTCCTGCTGTTTATAGGAGCTGTCGTGTTCTTCGTCGATGATGATCACCCCAAGGCGCGAGAAGGGGGTGAACAACGCCGAACGGGTACCAATCACAATGGCGGCTTCACCGCTGCGTGCGCGTAGCCAAACGGCCAGCCGTTCGCTGTCGTTCAGGCCGGAGTGCAGGACTTCTACCGGCGCGTTGAAGCGTTCGCGAAAACGAGCGATGGTCTGTGGGGTGAGGCCGATCTCTGGTACCAACACCAGTGCCTGCTTACCTTTCGCCAGGATATTTTCCAGTACGCTGAGATAAACTTCGGTCTTGCCGGATCCGGTAACCCCGGCCAGCAGCCAGGCGGCAAACTGGTCGTCTTCACTGCGGATCGCGCCCACGGCGGTGGCCTGTTCGGTGTTGAGCCGCAGCCGTTCACCGAGTACGGCAAAGCCTGGCCGCCAGTCCTGAGTTGCCACCGTTTGCGAACGCAGGTCGATCAAGCCTTTGGCTCGCAGCGCCTGGAGTGCGCTTTCCGTCAGCTCCAGTTCGCTGACCTGATGGCGATACACCGGGCGTTGCAGCAGTGCCGCCAGTGCCTGTTGCTGCTTTGGCGCACGCTTCAGGCTTTCCGGCGGGGTTGCGCGCCCCTGTTCGGTAGCAAACCATTGCCATAGCGGGGCTGCCTCTGCGGGTTTACCCTGACGCAGCAGAATGGGGAGCGCATGGAACAACACTTCACCGATCGGGTAATGGTAGTAATCGCTGGCCCACAGCAGGATGCGCCACAGACTGGTGGTGAACAGCGAGTCGTTATCCAGCAGGCTATCGATGGGCTTGAGCTTTTCCAGCGGCAGTTCACTGCTCTCGCTACTGCCAGTGATGATGCCTATCGCCCGTTGCTTTCCCCAAGGCACACTGACGCGCGCGCCGATGACCGGCTGCAGGCCGGCGGGCAGCAGATAATCGAAGGTGCGGGCAAGGGGAACCGGTAGAGCAACGTGTACAACAGGCATGTGGCTGTCCAGGTAGAAAAAAGTGTTGGCTAGTTTACACGGTAGGCTGGCAAATGTACGGATCCGATTGCGCGCTACATTTTATTCTGTATAATTTGCCGCCTTTGGTATAATCCCATATCAAAACCTATTATCAACCACGTGTGGTGTCTGGCGGAACAGGGCTGGATAGCGACACGGCCTTAACTGAGGTTCTCCCATGAAAAAAGGTATTCACCCTAAATACGAAGAAGTTACTGCAAACTGCTCTTGCGGTAACGTGATCAAAATCCGCTCTACCGTGGGTCACGATCTGAACCTGGACGTTTGTGGCGAATGCCACCCGTTCTACACTGGCAAGCAGCGTGATGTTGCTACCGGTGGCCGCGTTGACCGCTTCAACAAGCGTTTCAGCGTACCAGGCGTTAAGAAATAAGTTTTCTTATCGTCAGATGAAAAAGGCGCCTTTGGGCGCCTTTTTTCGTTTTTGCCTTCGGTACAGGCAGGATCAATATTCCCAGGTATCAGGGTCGACACCCAATTCTCGCATCAGTACTTTCGCGGCTTCCGGGATTTCATCGCTGCGTTCTTTGCGCAGGTCTTCATCGTTCGGCAGCGGCTGGCCGGTAAAGGCGTGCAGGAATGCTTCACACAGCAGTTCGCTGTTGGTGGCGTGGCGCAGGTTGTTGACCTGGCGACGAGTCCGTTCATCCGTCAGGATTTTCAGCACCTTCAGCGGAATAGATACCGTGATTTTTTTGACTTGCTCGCTCTTTTTACCGTGTTCAGCGTAAGGGCTGACATACTCGCCGTTCCACTCAGCCATGGGACACCTTAAATTTGTCTGAAAAATACAAAATTCTAAAAACCGGCCAATTATGCCCGATCTTCACTGTGCTCACTAAATAAATGTCTACTTTACGCGATAAGGGTCACTGAATCTGATGATTTAATAGGCTATGCCTATGCATTATTGGGCTAACATCTTATCGTCATGACAAACCGCCATAATTTTAGCGGGTATTGTCCCTTTGCTCAATCTATACGCAAAGAAGTTTAGATGTCCAGATGTATTGACGTCTATATCCGCTGCGGTTAATCTTTAGACCTTATTCCCCCACTTTCCGAGAGCCGAGCCACCCTATGACGCGTAAACCAGCCACGATTGCCGTACGTAGCGGTCTGAATGATGACGAACAGTACGGCTGTGTCGTCCCGCCGATCCATCTTTCCAGCACCTATAACTTCACCGATTTCAACCAGCCCCGAGCTCATGATTACTCACGTCGTGGTAACCCTACGCGTGATGTCGTGCAGCGTGCGCTGGCAGAGTTGGAAGGAGGTGCGGGTGCGGTGATGACCGGGAGCGGGATGTCGGCGATCCATCTGGTGACCACGGTATTTCTCAAACCGGGCGATTTGCTGGTGGCCCCTCATGATTGCTACGGTGGCAGCTACCGCCTGTTCGATAGCCTGAGCAAACGCGGGGCGTATCGGGTGCTGTTTGTCGATCAGGGGAATGAAGCCGCATTGCGCGATGCGTTGGCTCAAAAGCCGAAGTTGGTGCTGATCGAAAGCCCAAGCAACCCGTTATTACGCGTGGTGGATATTGCCGCCATCTGTAAAGCGGCCCACGAAGCTGGTGCGCTGACCGTGGTGGACAACACCTTCCTCAGCCCGGCGCTGCAACAGCCGATCGAACTGGGTGCCGATCTGGTCGTCCACTCTTGTACCAAATACCTCAACGGCCACTCCGACGTGGTCGCGGGCGCGGTGATCGCTAAAGATAAAGATCTGGCGGTCGAGCTGGCCTGGTGGGCCAACAATATTGGCGTTACCGGCGCGGCATTCGATAGCTATTTGTTATTGCGGGGGATGCGTACCCTGTCGCCGCGTATCAAGGCTGCACAACATAATGCCGAGGCGATTGTCGGCTATTTACAGCAGCAACCCTTGGTCAAAAAGCTGTATCATCCTTCCTTGCCAGAAAACCCTGGCCATGAGATTGCGTGCCGTCAGCAACGTGGGTTCGGTGCCATGCTCAGCTTTGAACTGGATGGTGATGAAGCGCTGCTGCGCCGCTTCCTGTCTGCTCTGGAGCTGTTTACGCTGGCGGAATCCCTGGGTGGCGTAGAAAGCCTGATCTCACATGCGGCAACCATGACTCACGCCGGTATGGCGCCAGAAGCGCGTGCCGCAGCGGGGATTTCCGAAAGCCTGCTGCGTGTTTCCGTGGGGATTGAAGACAGCGAAGATTTGATTGCCGATCTGGAACAAGCCTTCCAGGCGGCGGCTACGAGGTAAGTCATGAATGCAATTGCGGTAGCAGGGCCGGTTAGCGGGCGTCAACTGCACAAATTTGGCGGCAGCAGCCTGGCAGATGTGAAGTGTTATCTGCGGGTGGCCGGGATCATGGCCGAATACAGCCAGCCGGGTGACATGATGGTGGTGTCGGCGGCGGGTAGCACCACCAACCAACTGATCAGCTGGCTGAAGCTCAGCCAGAGCGATCGTCTTTCCGCGCATCAGGTGCAGCAAACGCTGCGCCGTTATCACAGTGAGCTGATCGGCGGGTTGTTGCCTGTAGAAACGGCGGAACCGCTGATTACCGAATTTATCCACGATCTTGAACGCCTGGCGATCCTGCTGGACGGCAAGGTTGATGATGCGGTGTATGCCGAAGTGGTGGGGCACGGTGAGATCTGGTCAGCCCGCCTGATGGCTGCGGTGCTGAACAAGCAGGACATGCAGGCGGCATGGCTGGACGCGCGTGATTTCCTGCGTGCCGAACGTGCGGCGCAACCGCAGGTTGACGAAGGCCGTTCCTATCCGTTATTGCAGCAGCTGCTGGCACAACATCCGGGCAAACGTCTGGTAGTGACCGGCTTTATTTCGCGTAATGACAGCGGTGAAACCGTGCTGTTGGGGCGCAACGGCAGTGACTATTCGGCCACGCAGGTTGGCGCATTGGCCGGTGTGGAGCGAGTCACCATCTGGAGCGACGTGGCCGGGGTTTACAGCGCCGATCCGCGCAAAGTGAAAGATGCCTGTCTATTGCCGCTGTTGCGTCTGGATGAGGCCAGCGAACTGGCCCGTCTGGCGGCTCCGGTGCTGCATACTCGTACCTTGCAGCCGGTGTCTGGCAGCGATATCGATCTGCAACTGCGTTGCAGCTATCAGCCTGAGCAGGGGTCGACCCGTATCGAGCGCGTGCTGGCTTCCGGCACCGGTGCCAAAATTGTCACCAGCCACGATGATGTCTGCCTGATCGAACTCAGCGTTGCGCCGCAGCATGACTTCAAGCTGGCGCAGAAAGAGTTGGATCTGGTGCTCAAGCGCGCGCAGATCAAACCCTTGGCCGTAGGGGTTCATCCTGACCGTAACCTGCTCCAACTGTGCTACACCTCGGAAGTGGTGGGCAGCGTGTTGCGCATTTTGCAGGAGGCCGGATTACCGGGTGAACTGCAACTGCGTGAAGGGTTGGCGCTGGTAGCGTTGGTGGGCGCGGGCGTGTGCAAGAATCCACTGCATAGCCATCGTTTCTATCAGCAGTTAAAGGACCAGCCGGTGGAGTTCATCTGGCAGGCCGAGGATGGCATCAGCCTGGTGGCAGTGCTGCGTCAGGGGCCGACCGGTCTGCTGATCCAGGGCCTGCACCAAACGTTGTTCCGCGCGGAAAAGCGTATTGGCCTGGTGCTGTTTGGCAAAGGCAATATTGGTTCTCGCTGGCTGGAACTGTTTGCTCGCGAACAGAAGAATATCTCTGCGCGCAGCGGCTTTGAGTTTAGCCTGGCAGGGGTGGTGGATAGCCGTCGCAGCCTGCTCAATTATGAAGGGTTGGATGCCAGCCGCGCGTTGGCGTTCTTTGAGGATGAAGCCCAGGAACTGGACGAAGAGTCGCTGTTCCTGTGGATGCGGGCGCACCCGTTCGACGATCTGGTGGTGCTCGACGTCACCGCCAGCGGGGAGTTGGCGGAGCAATATCTGGACTTTGCCAGCTATGGCTTCCATGTGATCAGCGCCAACAAGCTGGCGGGGGCCTCGTGCAGCGCCAATTACCGCCAGATCCGCGATGCGTTTGCCAAAACGGGCCGCCACTGGCTGTATAACGCCACCGTGGGGGCCGGGCTACCGGTGAACCATACTGTGCGCGATCTGCGCGACAGCGGGGACAGCATCCTGGCGATCAGCGGCATCTTCTCCGGCACGCTTTCCTGGCTGTTCCTGCAGTTTGACGGCACGGTGCCGTTCACCGAGCTGGTGGATCAAGCCTGGCAGCAGGGGCTGACGGAGCCGGATCCGCGTGTTGACCTGTCTGGACAAGACGTGATGCGTAAGCTGGTGATCCTGGCGCGTGAGGCGGGTTATGACATTGAACCTAACCAGGTGCGGGTGGAGTCGCTGGTGCCTGCAGGCGCGGAGCAAGGCTCCATCGATCAGTTCTTCGAGAACGGCGATGCGCTGAATCAGCAAATGCTACAGCGTTTCGAAGCGGCCAACGAAATGGGCCTGGTGTTGCGCCACGTGGCGCGTTTCGATGCCAATGGCAAAGCGCGCGTTGGCGTTGAGGCCGTGCGGCCAGAACATCCGCTGGCTTCGCTGCTGCCTTGTGACAACGTGTTTGCCATCGAGAGCCGCTGGTATCGCGACAACCCGCTGGTGATCCGTGGGCCAGGAGCTGGTCGCGACGTGACTGCTGGAGCCATCCAGTCCGACCTTAATCGCTTGGCACAACTGCTTTAAATCCTCGCTTTAACCTCGGGGGTGGCGCTGCGCTGCCCCCGTTCAATCCTTCAACATGAAATTCTCTCATCTTGCGTGAGGATTAATCATCGTATCTCCCTCACTTTCCTGTTGACTCTTCAGGCAACATCCGGCATTTTCTATCTAGACGTCTAAACGTATAGACGCTTATTATAACGAAGCAAAACAGTGATCGATAAGAGGCGGACAGGGTATGAGTTTTTATCACGCAAACCAGCGGGAAGCGCTGAATCAGAGTCTGGCAGAGTTAAACGGCCAGATTAACGTGTCGTTCGAGTTCTTCCCGCCGCGCACCAGCGAGATGGAAGATACCTTGTGGCAGTCGATCGATCGCCTGAGCAGCCTCAAACCCAAGTTTGTTTCTGTGACCTACGGTGCCAACTCGGGTGAGCGCGACCGTACCCACAGCATCATCAAGGGGATCAAAGAGCGTACTGGTCTGGAAGCTGCCCCTCACCTGACCTGTATTGATGCCAGCCCGGCGCAGCTGCGTGAGATCGCTACCGATTACTGGAACAGCGGTATCCGCCATATTGTCGCGCTGCGCGGTGATTTACCGCCAGGCGGTGGCAAGCCGGAAATGTATGCGGCCGATCTGGTCACGCTGCTCAAAGACGTCGGCGACTTTGATATTTCTGTCGCGGCCTACCCGGAAGTGCATCCGGAAGCGAAAAGCGCCCAGTCAGACCTGATCAACCTGAAACGTAAAATCGATGCCGGTGCCAACCGTGCCATCACCCAGTTCTTCTTCGACGTAGAAAGCTATCTGCGTTTTCGTGACCGCTGTGTGACCGCTGGCATCGACGTAGAAATCGTGCCGGGCATTCTGCCCGTGTCCAACTTCAAACAGCTCCAGCGCTTTGCCACCATGACCAACGTGCGGGTGCCAAGCTGGATGACCAGCATGTTTGCCGGGCTGGATGACGATGCGGAAACCCGCAAGATGGTCGGCGCCAATATCGCTATGGATATGGTGAAGATCCTGAGCCGCGAAGGGGTCAAAGATTTCCACTTCTATACGCTCAACCGTGCGGAAATGAGCTACGCCATCTGCCATACCCTGGGCGTGCGTCCTGGTGCAGTCGTTGGCTGATAGATAGCGGTTGCCGTTGCGGCAACCGCGCCATCATCAAGGAACGGCCGGGTGCGTGAGCATCTCCAGGAACCACTGCCGGAATCCTTCAACATCGATTTCCAGACAGACCTCGGCATTGGCTGGCAGTTTCAGACGGTTGGCCAGATCGACGCAGGTCGTTCCTCTGGTCAGCTCACCTTGCGTCTCTACCGCTACATGGCAGGCTTGAGTGGTAAACAGCTCGGATTTTGCCAGATAGGCCAGAGCGCATAGGTCATGCATTTTCAGCCCACGGCTCATGCTCCCACCCCGATAGTGTTGGAACAGGCTATGCAGCATGGCCCCGGTGCGGTTCAGCGTGGGTAAGCTGGCGATCATCTCGGCGGTGAGCGTAGCCCGGTTGGTGACGTCCAGCCCGCACATGACAATCGGGATACCGCTGGCAAACACCATGCTGGCGGCCTCGGGATCCACGTAGATATTAAACTCCGCGTTTGGCGTATGGTTGCCACGGCTGGCGGAGCCTCCCATCATGACGATCCGCGCGATAGATGGCTTACATTCCGGGTAGAGCGTGAGCAACAGGGCAATGTTGGTTAACGGGCCAATCGGCACCAAGACTATCGGCTCCTTGCTGGCCAGAAGCAGGTCGCGCATCACTTCAACGGCATGACCGCCAACGATCTGCCGTGTCGATTCTTCAAACTCGTACCCATCCAGGCCGGAGTTGCCGTGAATATGGCTGGCATCCTCCAGTTTACGCACCAGCGGAGCCGCTGCCCCGCGAGCTACGGGCGTGGATGCACCCAGGAAATGCAGCAGGCGTAGCGCATTGTTGGTGGTTTTATCCACGCTGACGTTGCCTGCCACCGTACTCACCAGGCGCAGGTCGATTTTTGGATGAAACAGCGCGGCAACCAGCGCGACGGCGTCATCAATACCGGGATCGGTATCCAGGATCATGGCAATAGGTGCAGAGCTAGAGGACATAATATCTCCCATACAGGATGGATCAGGCGTTAGCGCTGAAGGTCAAAATAGCTGGCGATAGTGCTCATTGGCATCTCCTCAGAACGAATAGCGGATCAGCGTGAAAATCAGGGTGGCGATAAACCCGGCCAGCAACGGCACCGAGGTTCTTTTGACCACCTCAATCGGGCTGACTTTGACTACTGATGCCACGATGATCACCACCGCAGAGACTGGCGACATCGCACGGATAAGGTTTGAGGTCAGTTGCATCGGCAGGGCAATCATCACCGGATCGACGTGAGCCTGCGTGGCTATCGAAGGAATAAGCTCGATAAAGGAGTAGAACACCGCATTACCGCTACCGCTGATCAGCGTGATCAGCGCGGTCAGGCCGGAGAAGATAAACATCAGGCCGATCCCGGCGTTATTGACCTCTTTAACCAGCGAGGCCACGGTGCCGATGGCCCCGATGGCGGTCAACCCGGCTACCAGGGTGCTGGCAGCCACGATCAACACCACTACCTGTGAGAAGCCTTGCCCCATGCCGGTAAAGAACAGCGACGAGTTTTTCATTTGCTCGCGCAGGTCGCCCTTGCGGATCAGTTCCACAATAAAGGCCAGGGCAAACGAGAACAGGGTAATTTCCACCAGGCCGATTTTGATCTGGCGGAAGAACAGGCCAAATACCACGATCAGGAGTAACGGGATTAGTGGGAACAGGGCGTAGTAAGCCGGAGGAAGCTGGCTGTTGGTGGCCAATTTACTCTCGTCGACGTCGGTAAACGCGGCGGCGCCCTGGCGCTTATCCATGTACTTTTGCCAGAAATAGTGCGCGATGCCGATAATGGCCAGCACCGGCAGTGAGATAACGGCATGGTGCAGGGTGACGTAGTCCACCACGTGCTCGAAACCCAGGATTTTGGCTGCCACCACATTATCGCCACCCAGCGGTGTGGGCACGATAGTGGCGGTGGTGGCAATGACCCCGGCGGCGCTGAGTGAGGACATGTTTGCCACGCGCAGAATGGGGTAAAGCGTGGCCATTAAAATCACGGCGAGGGAGGCGGCGCTGGGAATAATCAACGACAACAGTGACCCTATCCAGAATACGATCGGCACCAGAATATAGGGGGAGCGGATCTTCGCGATGGGTTTTGACATGATTTTAACCGCGACATCGTTTGCGCCAATGTGCGACATATAAGCGGAAAAGCCGAACAGCACCATGATGATGATGCCCGCCCGGCTAAACTGCTTGATGAAATCCAGCTCGATTTGTTTTAACGGATCCAACCAGACGGTTCCCGTCCCCGTTCCGGCGCTCAAAATCGGCAAGCCCAAGGTGGCAGCCGCCAACATGAGTACGATCCCTGAGCTAAACAACACCAGCTTGGTGTCGTAGTTCTTGGCAATGGCGTAACCGGCCACGACGAGTACTGCCAAGCTGATTAATAGTGCTACATCCATTTACTTTCCCTGCCATCATCAATCTTCATGATAAATATCTTTCTGTGAAGATATTTTCAATAAGGTAAGGTCTTTGTCTATCACCAGTAACGAATAGTACCGGTAATCCTGACGGAATTCTTTGCGTAATCAACACAAAAAGGTGTGGCCAAACGGAGCATGGACTCAGAATGAGAGCCAGCAATAATAGTATTGATAACCCGCAATGGGTGACCGCAGGGACAAAATCCGCAGATTAGGAACGGGGGATAACCGGGGGAGAATAAGCACCGATGCCGATCGCATCGGTGCTTGCTGCAAAAGATGAGGCGATATTAGCCGGTGTTGCGCATCCCGGCCGCCACGCCAGCAATAGTGACCATCAGCGCCTGCTCAACGCGGGCATCCGGGTGTTCCTGCTGACGTGAACGGTGCAGCAGTTCGGCCTGCAACACGTTTAGCGGGTCAGTGTAGACGTTGCGCAACGCGATAGATTCGGCGATCCACGGCAGGTCTTCCATCAGATGGTCGTCGTTGGCAATGGTCAGCACCGCCTTGATATCGCTGGCCAATTGATCACGCAACTGTTGGCCGAGCGGCCACAGGGACTTGTCTACCAGACGCTGATCGTAGTATTCCGCCAGCCACAGGTCGGCTTTCGCGTATACCATCTCCAGCATCGCGATACGGGTAGAGAAGAACGGCCAGTTGTGGCACATGGCTTCCAATTGGTCCTGCTTGCCAGCTTTCACCGCTTCCTGCAGGCCAGCACCGGCACCCAGCCAGGCTGGCAGCATCAGGCGGTTCTGCGTCCAGGCGAAGATCCACGGAATGGCACGCAGGCTTTCAACACCGCCGTTCGGGCGGCGTTTGGCCGGGCGTGAACCCAATGGCAGTTTCCCCAGTTCCTGTTCTGGCGTAGCGGCGCGGAAGTAAGGTACAAATTCAGGGTTTTCACGCACGTAACCGCGATACATGTTGCACGAGGTTTCGGACAGTTCATCCATCAGCGTGCGCCATTCTGGCTTAGGCTCCGGCGGTGGCAGCAGGTTGGCTTCCAACACCGCACCGGCGTACAGCGCCAGGCTGCTGATGGTGACTTCTGGCAGGCCGAATTTAAAGCGGATCATCTCGCCCTGTTCGGTCACGCGCAGGCCACCTTTCAGGCTGCCTGGTGGTTGGGACAGCAGAGCGGCGTGCGCAGGTGCGCCACCACGGCCAATTGAACCACCACGGCCATGGAACAGCGTCAGCGCTACTCCGGCCTTCTCACAGGTTTTGATCAGTGCGTCCTGTGCGCGGTATTGCGCCCAGGAGGCCGCCATCACGCCAGCATCTTTTGCCGAGTCGGAATAGCCGATCATGACCATCTGTTTGCCCTGAATAAAGCCGCGGTACCAGTCGATGTTCAGCAACTGGGTCATCACGTCTTCGGCGTTGTTCAGATCGTCGAGGGTTTCGAACAGTGGGGCCACAGGTAGCGCGAATGGGCAACCAGTCTCCTTCAACAACAGGTGCACGGCCAAGACGTCGGACGGGGTACGAGCCATGGAAATGACGTAGGCGGCGATCGAACCTTGTGGCGCTTCGGCGACCACCTTGCAGGTTTCCAGCACTTCCTGAGTGTCTGCACTCGGCTCCCACTTCAGGGGCACCAGCGGACGCTTGGAGTTCAGCTCACGGATCAGGAATGCCTGTTTGTCGGCTTCTGACCAGCTCTCATAATCCCCCAGGCCCAGATAGCGGGTCAGTTCGGCAATGGCTTCGGTATGGCGGGTGCTTTCCTGGCGCACGTCGATACGCACCAGCGGCACGCCAAAGCAGCGTACGCGGCGCAGCGTGTCCAGCAGTTGGCCGTTGGCGATAATGCTCATGCCACAGGCCACCAAAGATTGGTAGCAGGCGTACAGCGGTTCCCACAACTGCTCGTTATTTTCCAGCAGGTCGTGCGGACGCAGCACGCGCTCACCCTTCAGGCGGCCTTCAAGGTAGGCCTGGGAGCTCATCAGCTGGCTGCGCAGTTGCTTCATCAATTCGCGATAAGGTTCTTGTACTTCGTCACCGCCGGCAAGTTCGCGCAGCTCAGGAGTACATTCGGTCATCGACAGTTCGGAGACCAGCACCTGAATATCACGGGTGAACAGATCGCAGGCCTTCCAGCGGCTCAGCAACAGCACGTGACGGGTAATTTCGGCGGTTACGTTCGGGTTGCCGTCGCGGTCGCCACCCATCCAGGAGGTAAAGCGGATAGGCACGGCTTCTACCGGTAGGCGGTAATCGATGGAGTTTTCCAACTGTTCGTTGAACTCGCGCAGGAAGGCCGGTACACCTTCCCACAGGCTGTTTTCCACCACGGCAAAGCCCCATTTGGCTTCATCAACCGGGGATGGGCGATTCTTGCGGATCTCGTCGGTATGCCAGGATTGCGCGACCAGCTGGCGCAGACGGCGCATGATTTTATTGCGCTCGTAGTCGGCCAGGTCGTTATGGTCCAGCTGGCTCAGGCAGGTGTTCACCTCAACCAGCTTGTGGATCAGGGTGCGGCGGGTGATTTCCGTTGGGTGAGCGGTCAGGACCAGCTCGATGGAAAGATCGTCCACCGCCTTTTGCAGCTGTTTGTTATCCAGCTTGTTGTCTTTCAGCTTGGTAAACAACTGCGCCAAGGCTTCCGGGTTGCTGGCCGCTTCGCCGTGTGGCGAGATGCTGTGGTATTGCTCGGCAACGTTGGTCAGATTAAGGAATTGGCTGAAGGCGCGGGCAACGGGCAGCAGCTCATCGTTGGACAGGTTCTGCAGCGTGGAGAGCAGCTCCTGACGATGCGCCTCGTTACCGGCACGTGAAGATTTGGAAAGCTTACGGATAGTTTCAACGCGATCGAGAATATGCTCGCCCAGCGCTTCTTTAATGGTATCGCCTAGCAGTTTGCCGAGCATACTGACATTACTTCGCATTGCCGAATATTGTTCGTTCATATAATCCCTGACCCAGTTCTTTGCATACTTATCATCCTCCGATCGCGGTGTTTTTCGCCACGACCTGAACACGATGAGTACGTGATTTTTCATCTTGTAAGTAAATTTCACGTGCCGTCGCAGCCTGCCGGTTTTATCTGGTCACGTGCCTGTCCAATCATCAATTGACACTATTTTTAGCAAAAAAACATCAAATTCGGCGTATTTTCTGAAATTTAATTACGCGCGGCCGGTTATCAGTCTGGCTTATCGGCTTAAATTACTACGTCTTAAGAGGTAGGGGATGGTAACCCATTCCCCTGTTGTTATTAAGGTTTATTGCCGGCAGAAATGGTCGACCAACTGACCCAGCAGCTTACGCGTTGGCTCAATAAATGCGGTATCCAGATACTCATCCGGCTGATGCGCCTGGTTGATCGAACCTGGGCCGAGCACCAGCGTTGGGCACACTTCCTGGACGAACGGCGCTTCGGTGCAGTAGTTGACCACTTCGGTGCGTGAACCCAGCAGTTTTTCAATCACTGCCACCATGTGATGGTCGGTTGGGCATTCGTAACCAGGGATCGGCGGATGTAGCTCATCGATCGTCAAGCGGCCAGGCCAACGTTGGCTTACCGGTGCCAACGCTTCGTGCAGGAGTTCGTTGATGTTATCCAGCGTCATCCCCGGCAGCGGGCGGATATCCATATGCAGTTCACAGCAGGCACAGATACGGTTGGCCGCATCGCCACCGCTGATATGGCCAAAGTTCATGGTTGGGTAAGGCACCGCAAACGCCGGGTTGTTGTAGCGCTCCTGTAGGGTTTTGCGCAATTCCATCAGATGCCCAATCGACTCATGCATCAGATCGATAGCATTGACACCGCGCGCCGGATCGCTCGAATGGCCCGACTGACCAACGATGCGGATCGCACTGGAGATATGGCCTTTATGCGCGCGCACCGGTTGCAGCGAGGTTGGCTCGCCGATGATGGCAAAGTCCGGGCGGATTTTGCAGGAGGCAGCAAAGTAACGTGCGCCAGCCATCGTCGTTTCTTCATCGGCGGTAGCCAGAATGTACAACGGCTTGGTCAGCTTACTGGCATCGATATCGCGTACCGCATCCAGAATAAAGGCGAAGAAGCCCTTCATGTCGGCGGTCCCCAGCCCGTACAGCTTGTTGTCGTGCTCGGTCAGGGTAAAGGGATCTCGTGTCCAGCGCCCCTGATCGTAAGGCACCGTGTCGGTATGGCCCGCCAGCAGCAGGCCGCCGCTGCCTTCACCGAGGCTGGCCAGCAGGTTGAATTTGTTGCGGGTGTCCGGCACGGGCTGCACGTCGACGCGAAAGCCCAAATCGTTGAACCAGCCAGCCAGCAAGTTGATTAATGCTTCATTACTCTGATCGAGGGCGCCATCGGTGGCGCTGATCGACGGAGTGGCGATCAACGCCCGGTACAGCTCAATAAATGGAGGTAATTTCATCTTCACTGTTGACAGCCTTTGGTTAGGATAGTATCAATATTCATGCATTTATTTTGAATAAAAATACAGTAAGCTAGAGCGTAAGGGAACCTGTAACCCGGATGTTGATAAAAACATCACGCTCAACCACGTGGGTGAACCGCGCAACAACGCGACCAAGCCCTGCTACCGGGGTCGCCGTGACTCTTAGATTGCTAGCCAAGAAGGTGAAAGGCCACATGTTGAATACGCTGATTGTTGGTGCCAGCGGTTATGCCGGAGCAGAGCTCACGGCTTACCTGAATCGCCACCCACACATGAACATAACCGCTTTAGCGGTTTCAGCGCAAAGTGCAGATGCAGGAAAATTGTTTTCCGAGCTGCACCCTCAATTAAAAGGCATCGTCGATCTGCCATTACAGCCGCTGGTTGACGTTGCCGCAGCGGCCAAAGGCATCGACGTTGTTTTCCTCGCGACCGCCCATGAGGTGAGCCACGACATCGCGCCAGCATTCCTGGCCGCGGGTTGCGTGGTGTTCGATCTCTCCGGCGCATTCCGCGTGCAGGATGCTGATTTTTATCAACAGTATTATGGTTTTACACACCAGCATGCCGACTGGCTGGCGCAGGCAGTTTACGGCCTGGCGGAGTGGCAGAGTGAAAAACTCAAGCAGGCGCAGTTGATTGCCGTGCCGGGCTGCTACCCAACGGCGGCGCAGTTGGCGCTCAAACCGCTGCTCGACAAGCAATTACTGAACCTGGATCAATGGCCGGTCATCAACGCCGTTAGCGGCGTGAGTGGTGCAGGGCGTAAAGCCAGCGTCACGACCAGTTTCTGTGAAGTCAGCCTGCAACCTTATGGCCTGTTCAATCATCGTCATCAGCCAGAAATTTCTGTCCATCTTGGGGTGCCAGTTATCTTTACGCCACATTTGGGTAACTTCCCTCGGGGTATTCTGGAAACCATCACCTGCCGCCTGAACAAGGGCGTCACCGCGCAGGACGTGGCAGCGGCTTACCATGCGGCGTATGACGACAAACCGTTGGTGCGGTTGTATGACCAAGGGGTGCCAGCACTGAAATCCGTGGTGGGCCTGCCGTTCTGCGATATCGGCTTTGCCGTGCAGGGCGAGCATCTGATCGCCGTAGCCGCAGAAGACAACCTGTTGAAAGGTGCAGCCGCTCAGGCGGTGCAGTGTCTGAATATCCGTTTCGGCTTCCCTGAAACCCAATCCTTACTTTAAATCAGCGTGAGTAAACAGCAATGAATCCATTGATTATCAAACTAGGTGGCGTGCTACTGGACAGTGAAGAAGCGCTGGAGCGTTTGTTTACCGCGCTGGATGTCTATCGCCAGGAACATCAGCGCCCGCTGGTGATCGTTCACGGCGGCGGCTGCGTGGTGGATGAATTGATGAAACAGCTCTCCCTGCCGGTAGTGAAGAAGAACGGCCTGCGCGTTACTCCAGCCGATCAAATCGACATCATCACCGGCGCACTGGCAGGAACGGCCAATAAAACCCTGCTGGCCTGGGCGGTGAAGCACAAAATTAATGCGGTTGGCCTGAGCCTGGCGGACGGTGGTAGTGTTGCGGTAACTCAGTTGGACCCAGCGTTGGGCCACGTGGGCCACGCAGTACCAGGAACGCCTGCGCTGCTCAATACCTTGTTGGGCGCTGGTTACCTGCCAGTGGTCAGCTCCATCGGCATCACTGCCGAAGGCCAACTGATGAACGTAAACGCCGATCAGGCTGCGACGGCCCTGGCCGCCACGCTGGGGGCGGATTTAATCTTGCTGTCGGATGTCAGCGGTATTCTCGACGGCAAAGGGCAGCGCATCGCGGAAATGACCGCACAAAAAGCCGAGCAACTGATTGCTCAAGGCATCATTACCGATGGTATGGTGGTGAAGGTCAATGCGGCGCTGGATGCTGCACGTACCCTTGGCCGCCCGGTAGATATCGCCAGCTGGCGTAATGCCGAAAAGCTCCCTGCTCTGTTTAATGGTGTGTCGATTGGCACCCGGATCCTCGCTTAAATTTAGAATTAAAAAGGAATAACACAATGCAAAACAAAGGCATCAAGAAAATCGTTCTGGCGTACTCCGGCGGTCTGGATACTTCGGCCATCATTCCGTGGCTGAAAGAGAACTACGGTGGCTGTGAAGTGGTAGCCTTCGTGGCAGACATCGGCCAGGAGCGCGGCGATCTGGAAGGCGTTGAGCAGAAAGCTCTGCAATCCGGTGCCTCTGAGTGTCATGTTGTCGATCTGCGTGAAGAGTTTATCCGTGACTATGTTTATCCGGTGCTGCAGACCGGTGCACTGTACGAAGGCAGCTACCTGCTGGGTACCTCAATGGCACGTCCGATCATTGCCAAGGCTCAGGTTGAGCTGGCGCTGAAAGTGGGTGCCGATGCGCTGTGCCACGGGGCCACCGGTAAAGGCAACGATCAGGTGCGTTTCGAAACCACCTATACCGCATTGGCTCCGCACCTGAAGGTGGTCGCGCCTTGGCGTGAGTGGAACCTGCGTTCCCGTGAGGCCCTGCTGGATTACCTGAAAGCGCGTAATATCCCAACCACCGCTTCGCTGGAGAAGATCTACAGCCGTGACGAAAACGCTTGGCACATCTCTACCGAAGGCGGCGTGCTGGAAAGCCCGTGGAATGCGCCAAACAAAGATTGCTGGGTCTGGACTGTCGATCCGTTGGAAGCCCCGGACAAGCCAGAACAAGTGACCGTCACCGTAGAGAAAGGCTGCGTGGTTGCAGTTAACGGTGAAGCCATGAGCCCGTACAAATGTCTGGAAACCCTGAACGTGCTGGGTGCCAAACATGGCGTGGGACGTATCGATATCGTGGAAAACCGTCTGGTAGGCATCAAATCCCGTGGTTGCTATGAAACCCCAGGAGGCACCATTATGGTTGCTGCGCTGCGTGGGGTCGAGCAGTTGGTACTGGATCGTGATAGCTTTAAATGGCGTGAACAGTTGGGCCTGGAAATGTCCTACGTGGTCTACGATGGCCGCTGGTTTGCTCCGCTGCGTCGTTCCATTCAGGCTTCCGCACAAGCGCTGGCGGAAGAAGTTAACGGCGAAGTGGTATTGCAACTGTATAAAGGCCAGGTGACGGCGATCCAGAAGAAATCGGCCAACAGCCTGTACTCAGAAGAATTTGCGACCTTTGGCGAAGACGAAGTTTACGATCACAGCCATGCGGGTGGCTTTATCCGTCTGTTCTCGCTCTCTTCCCGTATCCGCGCGTTGAACGAGAAGAAAAAGTAACGTCGTTGGTTTAGCGTCAATTTGAGGGGCGCAGCATGCTGCGCCCTTTCGCATACTTATTCAGGAGCAAGATTATGGCACTTTGGGGCGGACGGTTTAGTCAGGCAGCGGATCAGCGGTTCAAACAGTTAAATGATTCCCTGCGCTTCGACTATCGCCTGGCGGAACAGGATATTGTGGGCTCCGTCGCCTGGTCAAAAGCGCTGGTGACCGTCAACGTACTGACGTCAGCAGAGCAACAGCAGCTTGAGCAGGCACTGAACGTGCTGCTGGAAGAAGTGCAGGCCGATCCTCTGGCAATCGTTAACAGCGACGCAGAAGATATTCACAGCTGGGTCGAGCAGAAGCTGATCGATAAAGTCGGCGATCTGGGTAAAAAGCTGCATACCGGCCGTAGCCGTAACGATCAGGTAGCCACCGATCTGAAACTGTGGTGCAAACATCAGGTTAGTGAACTGCATCAGGCATTGGTACAGCTGCAACAGGCGCTGGTAGAAACCGCCGAAGCCAATCAGGATGCGGTGATGCCGGGTTACACCCACCTCCAGCGTGCCCAGCCGGTAACTTTTGCCCACTGGTGCCTCGCTTACGTTGAGATGCTGGCGCGTGATGAAAGCCGCCTGCAGGATACGTTGAAACGTCTGGACGTCAGCCCGCTGGGAAGCGGTGCCTTGGCCGGAACTGCTTATCCGATCGACCGTGAACAACTGGCTGGCTGGTTGGGTTTTGCCTCTGCCACGCGCAACAGCCTGGACAGCGTCTCCGATCGTGATCACGTGCTGGAGCTGCTGTCCAATGCTGCCATCAGCATGGTGCACCTGTCGCGCTTTGCCGAAGATCTGATCTTCTTCAACAGCGGCGAAGCGGCGTTTGTCGAGCTTTCGGATCGCGTGACCTCAGGCTCATCCCTGATGCCACAGAAGAAAAATCCGGACGCGTTAGAGCTGATCCGTGGCAAGTCTGGCCGTGTGCAAGGGGCCTTGACCGGCATGATGATGACGTTGAAAGGCCTGCCGTTGGCTTACAACAAAGACATGCAGGAAGACAAAGAAGGGCTGTTCGACGCGCTCGATACGTGGATGGATTGCCTGCAGATGGCGGCATTGGTGCTGGACGGCATTCAGGTGAAGCGCCCGCGTTGCCAGGAAGCAGCACAGCAAGGCTATGCCAACGCCACCGAACTGGCCGACTATCTGGTTGCCAAAGGCGTGCCGTTCCGCGAAGCGCATCACATTGTGGGTGAAGCAGTAGTGGAAGCGATCCGCCAGGGCAAGCCGTTGGAAGACCTGCCGCTGAGCGATTTGCAGAAGTTCAACAGCGTGATTGGAGACGACGTTTATCCGATCCTGTCGCTGCAATCTTGCCTGGATAAGCGCGCGGCCAAGGGTGGCGTTTCTCCACAGCAGGTTGCCTATGCGATCGCCGAGGCGAAAAAACGCCTGTTCTAAGCTACGCTTGAGGGCAGCGCAATGCTGCCCTTATCCTGCCAATCGGGCGCACAAATAACGGTTCAGGCTAACGCCTTCATCCATAGCATTCATCGCCAGACGGCGATGCTGTTCCGGGGTCATCCGCAGCACCAGTTTCCCACTGAAGTTTTTCTCGGCCACTGCCTCTGGCGGCGTTTCGCCCTGGGCGAGCATATCGGCAATCACATCGCTCACCAGCTTTTCAATACCGTCCAACGCAGCGGTACGGGTAGGTGCCAGCCATGACAGAGAGGGAAACTCCGTACAGAGGCCGACATACTCGCTATCCTCCGCTGACCAGGTTATGCGGTAAGTGTAATGCTCATGTTTTTCCATTTTCTTCCTCCAGTTTAGCCAGCGCGCTGATCACCTGCTTGACTTGATATCCCTTTGCCATGCCGCTATCTGCACGTTGAATGTTCACACGTGGATCCCCCGGCCAAGGCATCTTGTAAACCTTGTGGCAACCACCGTTCAAGCGAGGTGGGCCAAACCAGTAAGTGCAGATCTTTACCAATGTGTTGAATTTGATATTGGCTTGCCGCTGTTGCAGATCGTCAATGGTTTCTCTGAGTCCTTTCATTTAGTGCCCCATATTAGTATCAATATTGATATCATTTCAAGATAAAGGAGCATAAAAATGACGCTAAAACCAAAACTCGGCAAGCAGGGGGATTCAAGGCTGGAATGCCATACGCAAAAAACCGGGCGCGGAGGCCCGGTTGTGCTGACTGACACAATAGCGAAAGGCTTATTCGCCAGGGCAACGCTGGCAGCGTTCTGCCTCAGACTCACCCAGCTTCAGCTTGGCTTGCAGATCGCGTAGCGCGGTACGCAACCCTTCTTCGATCACCGGATGGTAGAACGGCATATCCAGCATTTGGTCGATGGTCATCTGCTGCTGATGTGCCCAGGCCAGCAGATGGGCGATATGCTCCACGTCCGGCCCCATCATTTCAGCACCCAGGAAGCGGCCAGTCCCTTGCTCACCATAGACGTGCAAGATGCCTTTATTGCGTAGCATTACCCGGGAACGGCCCTGGTTTTCGAACGATACGGCACCCACTTCAAAGCAGCCACAGGCACTGAATTTCTGGTTCAGTTCACGGAAGGTCGAGCCGACCATGGCGATTTGCGGGTCTGAGAACACCACGGAAATCGCGCTACGGCGCAGGCCTGGTGTTACTTCTGGGAAGCTGCCGGCATTGTGCCCGGCAATACGAGCCTGATCGCTGGCTTCGTGCAGCAGTGGCAACTGGTTACTGGCATCCCCGGCGATGAAAATATGCGGCACGCTGGTTTGCATGGTTAAGCGATCGGCCTGTGGCACGCCTTTGGCATCCAGCACCAGGGTGGTATTTTCCAATCCCAGCTTGTCGACGTTCGGGCGGCGGCCGGTGGCGGCCAGCACGTAATCCACCATCATTTCCTGCGTTTGGCCGTGCAGATCCTGGTAGCGGATAAACACTTTGTCGCCTTCGCGCTGCATGATGTCTACTTTGACATCCGGGTCGAGATAGAACTCTTCACCCAGCGTTTTAGCAGCATATTCCCGCACTACGCTATCGGTCAGCGGGCCAACCGCGCCGCCAACGCCGAACACTTTAGTGGCAACGCCAAGGCGATGCAGCGCCTGGCCCAGTTCCAAACCGATCACCCCTGGGCCAAATACCGCGACGGACTGCGGTAAATCATCCCAGTTAAATACATCGTCATTGACGATCAGGCGATCGCCCAGATCGTTCCACGGCGCAGGCCAGCTAGAGCGGGAGCCGGTGGCAATTACGATACGCTGCGCGACGATGCGCGTATGCTCGTCAACCTGCAAGGTGTTGTCGTCAATGAAGCGGGCATAGCCCTGAATTTTGTCTGCGGCCGGGATGCTATCGACCCCTTCCAGTACAAAACCGACGAAGCGATCGCGCTCGCGTTTGACGCGATCCATCACTTCACGGCCATTGATGGTGGTTTTTCCCGCAGGATGGATGCCAAACCCTGGAGCCCGTTCGATCTGGTGCACCGCTTCTGCCGCAGCAATCAGCAATTTGGAAGGCATACAGCCAACGCGGGCACAGGTGGTGCCAAAAGGTCCGCCCTCAATCATCACCACGCTCGGGGTAGAAAGTTTTGCTGCGCGGTAAGCGCCTAGTCCGGCAGTGCCGCCGCCAATGACGGCGACGTCGACATTCAACAGTTTCATATCCGCTCCTGAAGGGAATAAAAAAAGGGCGGGTTAGCACCCGCCAAAAGTCACATTACTTCTATGCCGTTGGTTTTTTCAGGCGACAGATTGTTGAACCGTGCCTGAGGCCCATCGGGTTTATTTTTATCATTCAGGCTGACAGGAAGTTTTCCAGATCGTCGCTACCACCGATGTGGCGACCACCGATAAACACCTGTGGCACGGTAGCGCGGCCGCTGACAGCACGCAGGCTGACCGTGGTCGCGTCTTGACCCAACACGATTTCTTCATATTGGATCCCGCGCTCTTGCAGCATTTGTTTGGCTTTGGCGCAGAACGGGCAACCCGGTTTGGTGAACAGGGAAACCGATTCCTGCACTTGGAATTCCGGTGCCAGGTATTTCAGCATGGTGTCAGCGTCAGAAACTTCAAACGGGTCGCCCGGCTTGTTTGGTTCGACGAACATTTTTTCTACCACACCGTTACGCACCAGCATGGAGTAGCGCCATGAACGTGGGCCAAAGCCCAGATCGGCTTTCTCAACCAGCATGTTCATGCCCTTGGTGAATTCACCGTTGCCGTCCGGCACGAAGGTTATATTTTCGGCGTGTTGATCGGCTTTCCAGGCGTTCATCACAAAGGTGTCGTTCACCGAGACGCACAGGATGCTGTCAACGCCGTGTTGCTTGAACACGCTAGACAGTTCGTTATAGCGCGGCAAATGGCTTGATGAGCAGGTTGGGGTGAACGCGCCCGGCAAGGAGAACAGGATCACGGTTTTGTCTTTAAACAGGTCATCCGTGGTGACATCGATCCATTGGTCGCCCTGGCGAGTATGGAAGGTAACCTGAGGGACTTTTTTGCCTTCTTGACTGGTAAACATGAATTAACCCCTTAATTAGAAAAATGAATTTTTTATGTTGGCGCCGTTGCGCTTCGTTGGGGGACATTATTCACTGCGGGGCTTGATAGTTCTAATCACTCGTTGCTATCTTATCTATCGCCATGAGCTATCATGGCCAGGAGGGAAACAACAATGAATATTCGTGATTTAGAGTATCTGGTCGCCTTGGCCGAGCACCGCCACTTCCGGCGTGCTGCCGACTCATGCCATGTCAGTCAACCAACATTGAGTGGACAGATCCGCAAGCTGGAAGACGAGTTGGGCGTGATGCTGCTCGAGCGGACCAGCCGTAAGGTGCTTTTCACGCAGGCAGGCTTACTGCTGGTGGAGCAGGCGCGCACCGTGCTACGCGAAGTCAAAGTCTTGAAGGAAATGGCCAGCCAGCAGGGGGAGGCGATGTCCGGGCCGTTGCATATCGGCCTGATCCCTACCGTGGGGCCTTATCTGCTGCCGCAGATTATCCCGACGCTGCATAAATCCTTTCCCAAGCTGGAAATGTACCTGCACGAAGCACAAACCCATCAACTGTTGGCACAGCTGGACAGCGGCAAGTTGGACTGCGCTATTCTTGCCCTGGTGAAAGAAACCGAAGCCTTTATCGAAGTGCCTTTGTTCGATGAGCCGATGCAATTGGCTGTCTATTCCGACCATCCGTGGGCGCAGCGCGAACGCGTGGCGATGGCCGATTTGGCGGGTGAAAAACTGCTGATGCTGGAAGATGGCCACTGCTTACGCGATCAGGCGCTGGGCTTTTGCTTCCAGGCCGGTGCGGATGAGGATACCCACTTCCGCGCGACCAGTTTGGAAACGCTGCGTAATATGGTTGCCGCAGGCAGTGGGATAACGCTGTTGCCCGCCTTGGCAGTACCGCGTGAACGCGAGCGTGACGGCGTCTGCTATCTGGAGTGCTACAAACCGGAACCGAAGCGCACCATTGCTCTGGTGTATCGC
The DNA here is from genome assembly GCF_001692375.1 of Serratia sp. 14-2641. Lineage (NCBI taxonomy): Bacteria > Pseudomonadati > Pseudomonadota > Gammaproteobacteria > Enterobacterales > Yersiniaceae > Serratia > Serratia sp. 14-2641. Next base: position 196,309 of record NZ_LXKR01000008.1, read on the forward strand.
CCCGGCTCCCCGCTGCGTAGCCGCTATGAGCAGTTGGCCGAGGCTATTCGCGAACACATGCAGAACTACCTGAAAGCGAACTTAAAACAGGCGGTTTAAGCCGTTTAGCGCTGCCACGCGGTAGGCTTCGGCCATGGTCGGATAGTTGAAGGTGGTATTGACGAAATACTCGATGGTATTACCTTCACCTTTCTGTTCCATGATCGCCTGACCGATGTGAATGATCTCTGCCGCACGCTCACCAAAGCAGTGGATCCCCAGGATCTGCAAGGTATCGCGGTGGAACAGGATCTTCAGGCTACCCACGTTCATGCCGGCAATCTGCGCCCGGGCCAGGTGTTTGAACTGGGCGCGGCCCACTTCGTAGGGCACTTTCATTGCCGTCAGTTCCTGCTCGGTTTTACCGACGGAGCTGATTTCTGGAATGGTATAAATGCCCGTTGGAATGTCTTCGATCAGATGCCCGCTGGCTTCCCCAGAAGAGATGGCCTGAGCGGCGATGCGTCCCTGGTCATAAGCGGCAGACGCCAGACTCGGATAGCCGATCACGTCACCCACGGCATAAATGTGGGATACGGCGGTCTGATACATGCTGTTGACCTTCAGCAGGCCACGGCTGTCTGATTCCAGACCCACGTTCTCCAGGCCCAGCGCATCGGTGTTACCGGTGCGGCCATTGGCGTACAGCAGGCAATCGGCCTTCACTTTCTTGCCGGATTTCAGATGCACAATCACGCCATCGTCGGTGCCTTCGATCTTCTCGAACTCTTCATTGTGGCGGATCACCACGCCGTTATTCCAGAAGTGATAAGACAGAGAATCTGACATCTCCTGATCGAGGAACGCCAGCAACCGATCGCGGGTGTTGATCAAGTCCACTTTCACGTTCAAGCCACGGAAGATAGAAGCATATTCGCAGCCAATCACCCCGGCGCCGTAGATAATCACGTGGCGTGGCTCGTGGTTCAGCTCCAGGATGGAGTCGCTGTCATAAATGCGCGAGTGGTTAAAATCAACGCCGTTCGGATGATAAGGGCGTGAACCACAGGCGATCACGATATGGTCGGCGCGGATGGTATCCTGCGTGCCATCCATATAGCTTACGCTGACGGTGTTGGCGTCGATAAACTTGGCGTTACCGGCGAACAGCTTGCACTGGTTACGCTCGTAGAACCCTTGGCGCATGCGTGTTTGCTGGTTAATCACGCTGTCGGCGTGGCGTAAAATGTCAGGGAAAGTGGCGCTAAGGGTGCGGGAGTTGTTGTAAAGCGGGTTCTGGTTGAATTCGATAATGCGGCTGACGGCGTGGCGGAGGGCTTTTGAGGGGATGGTTCCCCAGTGAGTACAGCCGCCGCCCACGTTATTGTACCGTTCGATCACGGCCACGCGGGCACCTTGTTTCACCAGACCCATGGCTGCGCCTTCACCACCAGGGCCGGAGCCGATGATAATGGCATCAAATTGATAGTGTTGTTGCATGTAGGAGAGACCTGTTCTTATACAAATTTACAACGGTATCTTAACATCATAGCGCTGCGTGCCCAATTACCATTAGCCTTTTTGTGGCAAAGCACAATCGGTGTGGCCTAGAACTGTGACAAAGCGCGTTTGTATAAATGCTGTTGCAATAAATTTGCTATATTGCCAGTTCTGCGGCGTTAGACTGAAGAAGGGAAGTCATCCGGATATGCAAATGGGCGTCAGAGCACAACAAAAAGAACGCACTCGTCGTTCCCTCATTGAGGCGGCTTTTAGCCAACTGAGTGCCGAGCGCAGTTTTGCCAGCCTGAGCTTGCGTGAAGTCTCACGAGAGGCGGGCATCGCGCCCACGTCTTTCTATCGCCATTTTCGCGATGTGGATGAGCTTGGACTCACCATGGTTGACGAAAGTGGCCTGATGCTGCGCCAATTGATGCGCCAGGCACGCCAGCGTATTGCCAAAGGCGGCAGCGTGATCCGCACGTCGGTATCGACCTTTATGGAGTTTATCGGCAATAATCCCAACGCCTTTCGGCTGTTGCTGCGAGAACGTTCCGGCACCTCGGCCGCATTTCGTGCGGCGGTAGCACGGGAAATCCAACATTTTATCGCCGAACTGGCAGATTACCTTGAGCTGGAAAACCATATGCCTCGCAGCTTTACCGAGGCGCAGGCGGAAGCTATGGTGACGATTGTCTTCAGTGCCGGTGCGGAAGCGCTAGATATTGATATTGAACAACGGCGGCAGCTCGAAGAAAGGTTAGTGTTGCAACTGCGGATGATCTCCAAAGGAGCCTATTACTGGTATCGCCGCGAACAAGAAAAAGCATCTGTATCCCACGTATAACAAGGTGAAAGTCATGGAAAAACTAAGCCGTGAGAATGGTACTTTACTGCTGGCGTTGATTGCCGGCCTGTCCGTAAACGGTTCCTTTGCCGCGCTGTTCAGCTCGGTGGTGTCGTTTTCAGCCTTCCCGTTGATTGCTTTGGTGTTGGCGGTATATTGCCTGCATCAGCGTTATCTGAACCAGCCAATGCCGGATGGCATGCCAAAACTGGCGGCCGGCTGTTTCCTGTTGGGCGTCCTGGGATATAGCGCGATCGTGCGTGCGGAATATCCGCAGATCGGCTCGAACTTCCTGCCCTCGATTGTTTGCGTGGTGCTGGTGCTCTGGATTGGTTTCCAATTAAAGAAACGCAATACCGTCACTGTTCAGCATTAAAAATGGTTTCATCGAGAAAAGGCACTCCGCGGAGTGCCTTTTTTGTTTTTACAGTGGTGCGGATATTCCGCAGCCAGCTCGCGATGTAGGGCGCAGCGCCCGTCTAGATCAGCGGCGTTCGAGTAATACGCCACATTCCATATGATGGGTGTATGGGAACTGATCGAATAGAGCCAGGCGAGTGATGTTGTGCGTGGCCTGTAGCGTATCCAGATTGGAGCACAGGGTCTCCGGGTTGCAGGAGATGTAAAGGATGCGTGGATAGGTCTGCACCATCTTCACCGTTTCCTCATCCAGCCCGCTGCGCGGCGGATCGACGAAAATCGTTTCACAGTTATAGCTGCTCAGATCGATCCCTTTTAACCGGTTGAACTCGCGAGCGCCGTTCATTGCCTGAGTGAAATCCTCCGCCGCCATGCGGATAATCTGCACGTTGTCGATATGATTGGCCGCGATGTTGTACTGCGCCGCCGCCACCGAAGGCTTGGCAATTTCAGTGGCTAACACCCGCTCGAAGTTGCGGGCCAAGGCCAGCGAGAAGTTGCCGTTACCGCAATACAGTTCCAGCAGATCCCCTTTTGAACCTTGGGTCACATCCAGCGCCCATTCCAGCATTTGCACGTTCATGGCTGCGTTGGGCTGGGTGAAGCTGTTTTCAACCTGGCGATAAATCATTTCGCGGCCAGCGACCGGCAGCACTTCGTCGACGTAATCCTGATCCAGCATGATTTTCATCTTCGAGGCGCGGCCAATCAGCTGCACATCGAAGCCGTCTGCGCGTAACGCGTCACGCAGCGCAGTGGCATCTTGCTGCCATTGTTCGTCCAGCTTGCGGTGATACAGCAGTGAGGCAATGATTTTACCGCTCTGTGTAGAAAGATAATCGATCTGGAACAGCTTGTGGCGCAGCACCGGATTGGGCTTGAGGGCCGCCATCAGGGCGCTCATCAGGCGGTTAATCAGCTCACTGGCCGCCGGGAAGCTATCGACACGGATACGCTGCTTGGTCTGCTGATCGAACATGATGTGGTACATATCGTCCTCATCATGCCAGATGCGGAATTCCGCACGCATCCGGTAGTGGCTGACTGGCGAGCGAAACACTTCCGGCTCGGGCGCCGTGAACGGTGACATCATGGTCTTCAGGCGGGCTGTTTTCTCCGCCAGTTGGTCGTCATAGCGTTCAATAGGCAAATTCTCGGGCGTCATGGTTTCTCTCGTCAGGCAAATTGGATCAGCGGGGGATTGTAGGGAATCAGCCCGTGAAGTCCAGTTTTGTTGTGGTGCTATTTTGCAACACTGTTGGCAATCTAGACATCCATTTTCATTGATTGTAGCATTGCCGTCCGGTCTCAAGCAGCGAGTGAAAAGGGAATCCAGTGCAAATCTGGAGCTGACGCGCAGCGGTATGGGGAAGTCACGGCGATAGCGTTAAATAACGCAGACACTGTCCACTGCAGGATGGGAAGTCATCGCCCGGTGCGGGTTGCCACAGGCAACCGGCAAATCCCAAGCCCGAAAACCTACCGGTGTACGTCGCAATATCCATAGCCGTCGCGAACTACCGGCCGTGGCCCTGCGGCATCCCCAATGAAGTTTGGATGCTTTTTATAATGACAATGATAAAAAATACACTGCTGGCGGTGGTCTCCTCCGTGACGGCATTTTCTGGATGGGCGCAAGATAACACCACGGCTAAAAGTAGCGATGATCTGGTGGTTACCGCCAATCGCTTCCCTCAACCGGTCTCTTCCGTATTGGCGCCTGCCGATGTGGTGACCCGCGAAGATATCGACCGTTGGCAGGCCAAAAGCCTCAATGATGTGATGCGTCGTTTGCCCGGTGTCGATATTTCACAGTACGGCGGTATGGGGCAGGGGTCATCTCTCTCGGTACGCGGCACTGAAGCTCGTCATGTATTGGTACTGATCGACGGCGTGCCAATGGCCCGTTTGGGGATCAGCAACGGCGTCGATTTTAACCAGGTTCCGTTGGCGCTGGTTCAGCGTGTGGAGTTTATCCGTGGGCCACGCTCAGCCATTTATGGTTCTGGTGCCATCGGCGGGGTCATCAACATCATTACCCAGACGGATAAAGAGGGCGGTAAAGTCCAGGCGGGTATTGGTTCTAAAGGATACCAGCAGTACGATGGTGCCTTGCGCCAGCGTTTTGATAATACGGTTGCTACCGTTGCGGGCAGTTACCAGATGACCAATGGCTTCAATGTGCAGCCAGGCTCGCCTTATTCGGTCGACAGCGATCGTGACGGTTTCCGTAATAAAAGCTTCTGGGGTGGGTTGGAGCAGCAGTTCAATCAGAATTTCTCAGGCTTCGTGCGGGGTTATGGTTATACCAATAACTCGGACTACGATGTCGGCAGTGTACCTTACAGCCCGAAGTACAGTAATGATGAAGACCGCCTGTATAGCCACACCTATGATATGGGGCTGCGTTTCCTGTCTGGGGCTTTCTCTTCTCAACTGACGGGCAGCTATCAGAAACAGAAGGATTACAACTACAGCAGCCAGAACGGCCGTTATGGCATCAGTACCACACTTGATGATATGGATCAGCGTAACCTGCAATGGGGCAACACCTATGCTTTCGAGCACGGCAGCGTCACTGCCGGTGCCGATTTCCAGCAACAGCGCCTGACCTCTTCCGACAATTCCTTTGCCGATACCTATAAAAGAGACAACACGGGACTGTACCTGAGCGGTCAACAGCAGTTTGGCAGCGTGACGCTGGAAGCCTCCGGGCGTGAAGACAAGGCAGGTGACTTTGGTTGGCACGGCACTTGGCAGACCGCGGCGGGTTGGGAGTTTGTTGATGGCTATCGAGCCACCTTGTCTTACGGTACGGGTTTCCTGACGCCATCGCTGGGCCAGCAATATGGCTCAAAACGCTTTGGCATTGATTCCAACAGCAACCTCAAGCCGGAAGAGTCCAAACAGTGGGAAATGGGTCTGGAAGGTTTGACCGGGCCGTTGGATTGGCGTCTGTCTGCTTACCATTACAAAATCCAGAACCTGATCAACTATGATTCTGACCCGGTGACCTATCAGGGCCAGTATTACAATGTGGATAGGGCAACGATTAAAGGCGTGGAATGGACGGGTAGCTTTGATACCTGGATGTTCACCCACAGGTTGACGCTGCAATATATCGATCCGCGTAATGACCAGACCGATGAGGTGTTGGCGCGCCGTTCGAAACGTCAGGCCAAATATCAGTTGGATTGGACAATGTTCAACCTGGACATGGATATCTCGTATCAGTACTACGGCAAGCGCTACGACAATATCTCTTCTACTTATAACCCTGAGCAGCGCGTATTGCCGAGTTACAGCACGGTCGACGTGAGCGCCTCATATCCAATAACCTCTCAGCTGACAGTTCGTGGTAGAATTGCCAACCTGTTTGATAAAGATTATGAGACGGCTTATGGCTACGCTACCCCAGGAAGAGAGTACTACCTCACTGGCAGCTATACCTTCTAACGCCACTGCGGCTCCTCGCCCGACGGCGCTGGTTTTTGATTCCGGCGTCGGCGGGTTGTCAGTGTTTCAGGAGGTTCGGCAACTGCTGCCGGATCTCCACTATATCTACGCCTTCGATAACGTAGCATTCCCCTACGGCGAGAAATCCGAAGAGTTTATCGTTGAGCGCGTGCTGGAAATTGTCAGTGCGGTTCAGCAGCGCCATCCTCTGGCGATCGTCATCATTGCCTGTAATACCGCCAGTACCGTTTCCTTACCCGCACTGCGTGAACGTTTTGCTTTCCCGGTAGTGGGGGTGGTGCCTGCGATCAAGCCTGCTGCCAAACTGACCGCCAACGGTATCGTCGGTTTGCTGGCTACGCGTGGTACGGTTCAGCGTACTTATACTCATGAACTCATCGAGCGTTTCGCGACAGATTGCAAAATCGAGCTGTTAGGCTCTTCTGAGCTGGTGGAACTGGCAGAGGCCAAACTGCATGGTGAACCTGTACCGCTGGCAACGCTGAAGAAAATATTGCAGCCGTGGCTGAACATGCGCGAGCCTCCGGACACGGTAGTGTTGGGCTGTACTCACTTCCCTCTATTATCTGAAGAGTTGATGCAAGTCCTGCCTGAAGGAACGCGGCTGGTGGATTCCGGTGCGGCAATTGCCCGCAGAGCCGCATGGCTTATCTCTAATCAGGAAAATCTGGTCTCAACTCAGGAAGAGAATCTGGCGTATTGCATGGCACTGAATGAAGACACCGATGCTTTATTGCCCGTTTTGCAGGGTTATGGCTTTAAATCGTTGAAAAAACTGCCGCTTTAATGGAGTTTTGCTTAAACATTCGACGGTCAGAAAAAAAAGTGAATTTAGGGGTTGCGGCGTTCTGAGAACTCCCTATAATGCGCCTCCACTGACCGGGAACAACGACGAAGCAGTCGCCCAGCCAGGAAGAAGCAACCCGGTGAAAACACCGCGTCTCGTAAGAGAAAAAGGTTGACTCTTCAGCGGGAAAGCGTAATATGCACCTCCCG